>JAKATP010000143.1 GCA_021818685.1 Bacillota bacterium
TGCTGGCCGTCAGTGAGGGTTCCACGGCCACGGCGCTTGAGACGACGGTGACGACAGAGCTTTCGGCGCGGGTGAAAAACGCTGAGGCCGCGGGCCGGATAAGCGCTGCCCGGGCCACCGCGCTGGAGGCGCGGCTCGCCGTTCGCGTCGACCGCTTCGTGACGATGCCGCCGGCTCAGCTGCGGCTCCACGCGCGGTGGCAGGTGCGGGTGCGAGCGCGCCGGATGCTCTTGCGGGATGCGGCCCGGAGCCTCCACATGACGCCTTCGGCACTCCGGGCGGACCTGCGTCAGGGCGAGAGCCTCGCGACTATCGCGTCGGCGCACGGATCCTCGGCCGCGGCCCTGGAGTCGGCTCTCATCGCCGACGTGCGGAGCGTCCTCGCCCATGCGGTCGCATCGGGACATCTTCGTGCAGCCCGGGCAGCCCGCCTCGAAAAGATCCTGCCGGCCCGCATCGACCGGCTCGTCACGGCGACGCCCCGGGCGAGCGCCCACCCCACTCCACGGCCCGCCGCCCCCAACGTCTCCTAGCCTTGTGGGCGCCGCGGTTCCACGAGGGACCGTCAGGGACCGTTCCGGCCTTACCCGGGGCTTTGACGGTGTGCCGTCGAGCGTGAACCCTCCCCGTCCGTGTCCCGCCTTCGCGCGGTCGTGCGGGTTTTCCGTGTATGCTCGGGGGTAATGGGGGGATGGTCATGCCGGAGCGGCATATCGTGGCGGTCGGCGGCGGCAGCGCCGCCTCGCGGGAGGCCCAAGAGGTTCTGTTCCGCTACATTCTCGACCTATCCGGAAAGGCCGCGCCGCATCTCGCGTATCTCGGTACGGCGTCGGGCGACTGCGCCGAACGTTTCGGGGAGATGAAGACGTTCTGGGAGGATCTTGGGGCGGAGCCCGCCCATCTGTCCCTATTCTCGCCGCACACCCGCGAAATCCGGGAGTTTCTGCTGGACCAGGACGTCATCTTTGTCGGCGGCGGCAACACGCGGAATCTCCTCGTGCTGTGGCGGGAGTGGGGTATCGACCGCTTCCTTCGTGAGGCATGGGACCGCGGCATCGTATTGGCCGGAAGCTCGGCCGGCGGGCTTTGCTGGTTTGACTCGGGCGTGACGGACTCCTGGGGGCCCGGCTACGAGCCCCTCACGTGTCTCGGCTGGCTGTCCGGAAGCTTTTGCCCTCACTGGGATGGGGAGGCCGAGCGCCAGCCCCGGTACCGCCATCTGCTCCAGGAGGGGACGCTTCCTGCCGGCTACGCGGTGGATGAGATGGTGGGGCTCCACTATGTGGGCACGACGCTGTCACGTATCGTGACCGGACGCCCCGACGGTCGCGCCTTTCGCGCCGCCGCTGAAGACGGCCGCGTGACCTTCGACCCCCTGACCGTCGATGTCCTCCCTGCCTGAACTGCACATCCGGCGCTTTGTCACCGAGGAGGGCGAGACGCTCCACCGCCTGATGCACGACACCATCCGGACGGTGGCGGTGGGGCTTTACACGCCAGCGCAGGTGGCGGCCTGGGCCCCGGACCCTGGCTCGGCCGCCTGGAGGCTCCAGGGCGAGCGGCTTTTCTCCTCGCTCCTCCACAGCGTGAGTCTGGTCGCCGAGGCGGGGGGAGCGCCCGTTGGATTCGGCACCATCACGGCGGCGGGATTCCTTGACTATCTGTACGTGCACCATGCCGTCGGGCGGAGGGGTGTTGGAAGCCGTCTCCTCGATGCGTTGGAGGATGCCGCCCGGCAGGCGGGCGCGGGCGCGATCACCACGCACGCGAGTCTTCTTCTGCGTCCCCTGCTTGAGCGGCGCGGGTTTTCCGTCCGCGAACGGCGGGAGGTGCTGGTCTCCGGGGTGCCGCTCGTCAACTTTCTGATGCGAAAGGACCTCGGAGTGGGAAACAGGCCAGCGTATCCGGTCTAGGAGGCGCGGCGGCGGGCGCGGATCGATTCCAGTTCTTCGAGCAGCGAGGCCAGCGGGTCGATGCGGTTAAAGCTCGGGACCAGGTACGCACCCTGCACCAGGTGCTCCACCCGGGACAGGAATTGCAGGGACAGATCGACCCCCGCCTGGACGCCGTCGTTGCCGGCGCGGGCCATGGCCTCGCGGACGGGCGCGGGAATGCTGATTCCCGGCACCTCGTTGTGGAGGTACTCGGCCTGCCGCAGGGATACGAGCGGCATGATCCCGATCAGGAGCGGCACCGACAGCGGGCCCGTCTCATCGAGGAGGGCCAGGAGCTGCTCTTCGCTATAGAGAGGCTGGGACATGATGAAGTGGGCCCCACCTTCGAGCTTGTGCCGGAGGCGCTCCGCCTCCGCGTGCAGATCCGGGGCGTTCGGATTGACGCCCACCCCGATGGTGAAGGCGGTCGCCTGCCCGAGGGCATGGCCGAGCCCGTCCTCGCCCCGGTTGAAGGCGGCCAGCACCCGCACCAGCTCCGCCGACGTGAGATCATAGACGGCGGTGGCGTGCGCGTAGTCGCCGAGTCCGGGCGGGTCCCCCGTGAGGCACAGCACGTTTCGGAGGCCGAGCGCGTGGGCCCCCAGGAGATCGCTCGCGATCCCCATCCGGTTCCGGTCGCGGGTCGTGAAGTGCATGATGGGCTCGATGCCGCAGGTGCGCAGCATGAGCGCGCCGGTGGCGAGCGCGCTCATGCGCACGCGGGCCATGGGGCTGTCCGCAATGTTGATGGCGTCGACGGCAAACTTTTGCAGGCGCCGCGCGGCCGCCAGGAGGCGGGTCGGATTCGGACTCCGAGGTGGATCCAGTTCGACACTGACGACAAATTCGCCGGCGTGAAGCTTTTGTCCGAAGGCACTGACGTCGGTTGCGTCGGGGTGGGAAGCCGTGAACGGCTCCTCGTCCGACGCCGGTCGGTAGCCGAAGACGATTGACGCGGGCGCTATAGTCGCTCTCGGGCTTGCACCGGCCAACAGGGCGGCAATATGCTCGGGCCCGGTCCCGCAGCAGCCCCCCACGATGCGGGCCCCGGCGGACACCAGGGCGGGCGTCATGCCGGCCATGTAGGCGGGGCCGGCCGGATAATACACCCCGTCATCTCGGCGGGTGGGCTGACCCGCATTCGGGTAGGCCAGGAGGGGAATGCCCGCACCCTGCAGGATGGGCGCCATCCGCAAGATGGCGTCCAGAAGCGGCATCGGCCCAGTGCCGCAGTTGGCGCCCGCCGCCGCCGGGGGGCCTCCGGCGAGCGCCAAAAGGGCCCGCGCCGCCTCCTCCGGCAGGAGCCCGTAGCGGGTGACGCCTTCGAGGGAAAACGCGAAGCTTACCAGGATGGGCAGGGCCGATTCGCCTCGCACCGCCGCCACGGCCGCCTCCACCGATCCCAGATCGGACATGGTCTCGATGAGAAAACCGTCCACCCCGCCCGCCAGAAGACCGGCTGCCTGCTCGGCGTACGCCGCGCGGGCCGTCTCAAAATGAATGCCCACAAGTTCCCCCCGCGCCACCGGTTGGCCGAGAGGTCCGAGGGATCCCACGATGTAGGCTTCCTCTCCGAAGATGTCACGCGCATGGCGGGCAATCTGTGCCGCCCGGCGGTTCAGGTGGCGCACGTCCGCACTCTGATTGAGGGAGGCGAGCCGGGGAGCGTTGGCCTGAAACGTATGGGTCTCCAAGAGGCGCGCTCCGGCCCGCAGATATTCGAGATGGAGCGCCTCTACCCGGTCGGGCTGGGCGAGGGGCAAAAACGGCTGCAGCGCCGGCTCGACGCCGAGGGTGGCCAGGCGCGTGCCGATGCCGCCGTCGCCGATGAGGACGCGGCCCGACGAAAGCTCCGCCGCCAGCGCGTTCACGAAAGTCCGAGTGCTTCCCGCACCCGGGCCACCGCCTCCATCATGACGGTGAGCTTCTCGCGCGCCTCCTCCCAGGTGCGGGTCTTCATCCCGCAGTCGGGGTCGATATAGAGCCGCTCAGGGGGAACAATTTCGAGCGCCTGCAGGATGCCGCGTTCCACTTCCTCCACGCTTTCGAGCCGGTGCCGATGGACGTCCACGACGCCAAGCGCGAGCTCTTTATCGGCCGGCCACGGGTGCCGGGCGAGGAGATCCAAGAGCTCAAAGTCCCGGTTGCGGGCCTCCAGATCGAGCTGTTGGACCGGCAGATCCAGGAGGGCCGGATAGATTTGGCCGAAGTCGCCGTAGCAGATGTGGCTAATCGTGCGGGCGCGGATGCCCTCCGTCACGATCCCCATCGCCTCAATGGCGAGGGGCAGTTCGTCCGGCCGAGTCGACAGGGCCGGCTCGTCGATCTGGATGTACTGGCAGCCCGCGTCGTCGAGCGCCTGGACCTCCTCGTGGATGATGGCCGCCAGATCACGAACCAGCGCCCGCCGGTCGGCGTAATGCGCGTTGAACGACCAGTCGCAGCAGGTGTAGGGACCGGTGAGCATGCCCTTCACGGGGCGGTCGGTGAGCGCCTGGGCGGCCCGGTAGGCGCCGACGCCCAAAAGCTCGGGCGCGGGCCCCACCGGTCCCACCACGATGGGCTTGCGATAGTAGCGGTTGCCGTAGGAGCGCACGGGCAGGGACTCTTCGAATCCAGTCCAGTGCTCGGCGAAGTATGCCACCATGTCGCCCCGCTCCATCTCGCCATGCACGAGAATGTCGAGATCCAGTTCTTCCTGCAGGCGGATGACGGCCTCGGTCGCATGACGCTCCTCCGCCTGCAGCTCCGCCTCCGAGATGCGGCCTTGCCGCCGCCGGCGGCGCGCCTCCAGCAGGCGTTCGGGCTTGGGGAAGCTCCCCACCGAGGTGGTGTTCAGGGTCTTATGCATGGGTATTCCGCGCCTCCTCGTCAATGCGTCCGGCCACGCTTCCGAGCCACTTTACTTTCGCCTCCGCCCGGTCGGGCGGTAGAAATTCGAGTCCGCAGTTCGGGTGGAGCCACACCCGCCCCGCTCCCTGACGCCGGGATACCCGAGACACGGCCCGCGCCACGGCCAGCGGGTCTTCGAGTCGGACATTGCGGGCATCTAAGAGGCCGAGTCCCACCTCAAAAGGCAGCGCTTCCGCGCTCAGGCGGTCGATGAGGGTGGGCTCGGCTACCAGGTCGAGATAGACCCGGTGCACGCCCGTGTCGGGCAGGTGGTCAAGCCAAGAGCCGGCCGGTCCGAAGTAAAAGGCCAGGCTCTGTTCGACCGCCGGGTTCCCCGCGATGAGGCTCGTCCAGACGGCGATGGCCTCGGCCGGGTCGGTGGGGACGCCGGCCGCCGCGGCCGGCTCGTCCCACTGAATTTCGACGGCCCCCGCTCGCGCGATCGAGGACGCTTCGAGCGCCAGCACCTCAACCAGATCGGCCAGAAAATGCTCGCGATGGTGGTAGGTGCGGTCATCCGCCAGCGATAGAAGGGTGAGCGGGCCGGGGAGGGCGACCTTCAGGGCACGGTCCGCCGCACCGACGGCCAGGCGGGTCCACTCCGCCAGCACCCCGCCCTGATACTGCAGGCGTCCGACCACGGTTGGCTGACGGAAGTAGAAGTTGTTGTCGAAGAATCGCTGCAGCCCGCCATGCACGAGATTGTCGATATCACGCACGACGGGATCGGCCAGATCGCTCCAGCGAATTTGGCCATCGGTGACGCGCGTCAGTCCGGCCGCCGAGAAAACGTCGAGCGCCCGGCGGGTTGCCGCCTGGAAGACGTCCTCCAGCTCGCGCGGGCCGATGGCGCGCCGCTCGAATCGTTGGAGCGCCTGACGGACGCTTGGTCCCGCGTGGGCGGGAATTTTTGGATAGGAGCCCAGCACCGTGGTGTTCATCTCGTCCTCTAAGCCTCTTTCATGGCCTCTTGGGAAGCCCGGCCGGCCGAGGGACATAAAACCCCCCAGCCACAGAGGGAGGGGGTTCCACCACATCCCTCTTATCTTGAAAGATGCCGGGCATCTTTCCGGAGTTGGCACCTTGAGTGTCCCCAGGTTGCCGGGCGTCATCGGGCCGATCCCTCAGCCGCTCTGGATAAGAGGCGTAACCGTTTTCGCCCCGGAGGGGGCGCTTACGCGACGGTATCACATGAAGACGGCCTCGACAATACAAGGACGGCGCCCAAGCGCGACACGATCGGCGCGCCGCGCCCTACGGCGCGGCGAAGAGCGCCTGGAGCTGGGGGAGGGTGGCGTTGCCGCCGCTGATAACGGCCAGGACGCGCTGCCCGGCCAGTTCCGGGGCCAGACGGGTGGCCGCGGCCACGGACGCGGCGCCGGCCATCTCCGCGACCACATGGGCCGTCTCGAGCAGCGTGCGCATCGCCTCATGCATCTCGTCGTCAGACACCAGCACGATCTCATCAACGTAGCGGCGCGCCATCATCAGCGGCAGCGGGAAAACGGTACGAGTTGCGAGTCCCTCCGCGGCCGTGGCCGCCGTCTCGGTGGACTCGAGCGCGCCCGATGCGAACGCGCGGTAAAACGCCGGCGCCCCGCGAGCCTGCACGCCGATAACCCGGATGGCCGGGTTGATCGTCTTGGCCACCAGGCCGGCCGCGGCAAGGCCGCTGCCACCGCCGACGGGCACCACGATCGCATCCAGATCGGGAAGCGCCTCCATGGCTTCGAGGTAGAGTGTCCCGACCCCGGCGATGAGCAGGGGCTCATTCATGGAATGCACATAGCGGCCCTCGGCCGACAGGGCTTCCGCCTCGCAGGCTTCCCGCGCCTCGTCAAAGTCGGCCCCCTGTAGGACCACGCGGGCGCCCAGCGCTTGCATCGATTCCACCTTCAGCGGATTGGCTCCGGCGGGGGCGTAGATGACGGCGGGGAGGCCAAAAACGTGCGCAGCATAGGCGACCGACTGCCCGTGGTTGCCGGTGGACGCGGCGTACA
>JAKATP010000144.1 GCA_021818685.1 Bacillota bacterium
GCTAGGAGGTTCATTAGACTCGTGGCCTATGAGTCATTCCAGCGACTACAGAACCGGTCGACATTGTGTCTTTACTCTGCATGTGCATTTGGTCTTTGTCGCTCAGTATCGGCGGAGGACCTGCGGGCCATCTTTTCCGACGTGTGCCAGGACTTCGAAGCGACCTTGGAGGAGTGCGACGGCGAGCGGGATCATGTGCATTTGCTGATCACCTACCCGCCTAAGGTCGCCATTTCGCGACTGGTGAATAGCCTCAAGGGCGTCTCCTCCCGACTGATTCGTAAGCAGCACGATCCGAGCATTGAGCGGGCGCTATGGGGTGGGAGCCTTTGGTCTCCCAGTTATTTTGCCGGGTCCGCGGGAGGAGCCCCCCTGTCAATCATTAAGCAATCCATCGAGCAGCAGGACACCCCCGATTGACCCCTGTGGGGTCAGTGCCTGATATCTCCGCCCTGAACGACGGAGTTTTACGGCGCATCTGATAACACCGCCCAGGGGACTCGGCGGCCTGAACGTCGACCGCGTGGGTCTGGGCATCGCTCGCTCCGATCTGCCCTCACGGCGCCGCATGAACCCGCGCCCTCCTAAGTCAGCCGGGATCTCGACGCGCATCACAGCTCCCGATATCGAAAACACGAAACTTCGTGGTCGAGGACGAGACCTGCCGCCTGCATGAAGGCGTAGCAGATGACGGGCCCCACAAAGGTAAAACCGCGGCGGCGAAGCTCCCGACTCATCGCGCGCGACTCATCGCTGTAAGACGGCACCTCATCCCCCCGCGTCCACCGATTCCGTTTCGGCACCCCGCCGACAAAGGCCCACAAGAAGCGATCGAGGCTCCCCCGCTCCTGCTGCAGCGCGAGCGTGGCGCGGGCGTTCAAGACCGCGGCGTGAATCTTGGCCCGGTTGCGGATGATGCCGGGATTCTGCAAGAGGCGCGCCTCCTCTGCCGGCCCGAATTGTGCCACTCGCTCGATGTCAAAGTGCAAGAACGCTTCCCGATAGGCGGGGCGCCGGACCAGAATCGCGCGCCAGCTTAAGCCGGCCTGCGCGCCGTCCAGCACGAGCGCTTCAAACAGGCGCCGGTCGTCATGCACCGGCACACCCCACTCCTCGTCGTGATAAGCCTGATATAATGCGTCGTTGTCGGGAACCCAGGCGCACCGGCTCCGGTGATCCGCGTTCATCGCAAGGCGCTCCATTCGTCAGGGATGGACCTGAGGGACTGTGGGAAAGAGGGGATGACGCGGCGCATGGCGTGCGCGACCGCCGTGCCTGATGCCGGTCCCATAACGGGCCGCGGGGAACCGATGCCGGGATGGGCGGCCGCATCCGGCCCGTGACGCATTTCGCGTATCACGCCCCCACCCCGGTTGCCGAATTCGTCCTCGGCCGTCAGGGCCCGGCAAGCCTTCCGACGATTGGTGCCTTCGGTGTGCATGATTCCTCAACAATTTCGAGTTATGGTGAGACATGCGCGTCCTGGTGCCTGACAAGACAGCAGATGAAGAGGAGGAAACGGCGAGCCATGACAAAGCGTAGTTTAACAGGACTGGCGGGCGCCGTGGTGCTCGGAGTCGGCCTGTCCGGATGTGGTCTTTTTGGCGCGGGCCACGCGTCGGATCCCGTCTTGGCCACGGTCAACGGTCAGCCCATCACCAACTCCGGCTGGCTCCATGCAATTGACGGTCTCGGGGTGCTGCAGGGACAAAAGCTGTCCACGAGCGCCGCCAACAAGAAGAGCCAGGTCAAACAGCTCATGGTCTGGAGTGCCGTCGAGCAGTGGACGCTCGCCCACCACCTCACCACCGAGAAGGCTGCCCAACAGCAGGCCCAAAAGCTTTTGGCCCAACTTGAGACCTCGGCCGGGAGCAAGACGTCGCTCACGCATGATCTCAAGGGTTACGGGCTTAGCCTGGCACAGTTCAGCGCGTTTTTGACCGAACAGCAGATCCTGCAGGTGGCGTTTACTAAGGTAACCGCGCACACTCCGGCACCGTCCCTGGCGGTCGAACAGCAGTTTTACAACCAAAACAAGAGTCAGTTTATGAACCCCCAAAGTGACCAGGTGCAGGTCATTCTGGTCAAAACCCAAAAGCAGGCGACGGCGATCGAGAACCAGCTCAAAGGCGGCGCCAACTTTGCCGCGCTCGCCAAGAAAGACTCCCTCGACCCGTCGAAGGCTCAGGGCGGCGAGCTCGGCAATATCCCGGTGAGCACGTCCTCGGGCCTGCCGGCCAACTTTGTGAACGTCATGAGCGGCCTGAAAGCCGGGCAATACGGCATCGCCAACACCCCCTCGGGCTACTACGTGATGCAGGTGCAGAAGGTCAACCCGCCCGCGGAGCAGCCATTCAGCGCCGTGCAGTCGAGCATCAAGACGTATCTGCAGAACAACAGCAAGAACCAGGCGTTTCAGACCTGGGGGACGCACATTGAGCAGCAGTACAAGACCCAGCTGCTCATGAAGTAGGACAGCGTCCCGCGGCGCGCGAATCGTTGAAGGGGGTCCTCGATGCAGGCATCGACCACGATGGCGGCACAGGGGGCTCCTTTTTCCCGCAGCCTCGGAAGCCGCCAGCGCCGGGCGCTCTTCGCGCACCCGCTCTGGTGGATCGGCCTGGGGATCCTGACCGCACTGGCCGTCCTCTCCTTTGTCGGACCCCTCTTCTATCACGTAAACCCGCTGGCCGTCCATCCAAGCATTAGCGATGCCCCGCCGAGCGCCCACCATCTGTTTGGCACCGATGTGCTGGGTCGCGACGAACTCGCGCGGGTCATGTGGGGTGGGCAGGGGTTCATGCTGGTCGGCTTCGCGTCGGCCCTCGTCGCCTCGGTGCTGGGGACCGGCGTCGGCCTTCTCGCAGGCTTTTCCGGCGGGATCGCTGACCGCATCCTGATGCGGGTGGCCGACATCTTTTTGGGCATCCCGCAATTGGTGCCCCTCTTGTTGTTTGACGTCATTTTCCAGCCCAACGACTTCACCATGATTGTCATCCTGGCATTGACCAGCTGGCCGCTGGTATCGCGGCTGGTACGGGCCGAAGTTCTCGCGGTCCGTGCACAGGACTATGTGGAGGCGGCTGTGGCGGCGGGCGCGAGCCGTTCCCGCGTGCTCCGGCGCCATGTCCTGCCCAACATTCTGTCGACCGCCCTGGTATCGGCGTCGGGGCAGCTCGGGCAGACCGTACTCATCCTGGCCACGGCGAGCTATCTCGGGTTCGGACTGCCGCCGCCGAATCCTAACTGGGCCTCGATGGTGGCCAGTTCGACCCAGTATCTGACCGGTGGCAACTGGTGGCTCTTTCTGGCGCCGGGGCTTGCGTTCATGATCCTGCAGGTGGCGGTGTACTTCGTGGCGGATGCTTGTCGGGAAGCCTTTAACCCGCGCGCGCTGCAGGGAGGGCACTGATGGGCCGGTACCTGCTCATGCGGCTCGGCGAGGCGGTGGTGACCCTCGTCTTCATCGCCATGGCCATTTTCGGACTGCTCCATCTCATTCCCGGTAGCCCCGTGTACGGAATCCTGGGGCGAGACGCGACGCCAAGGGCGGTCGCTCAGCTGAACGCCGTCCTGGGGCTTAACCTCCCCATCTGGGACCAGTTCGGCCGCTGGCTTGGGGCGACGCTATTCTCGGCGCAGGGGGGCCTGGTGTTGTCCCAGCTCCTGCCCGTGACGCTCGAGCTGCTGACATTCTCCTCCGTCATCGCATTTGCGCTGGCCTGTGTCGTCGCCCTGGTTCAGGTGCTGCATCCGCGGTCCTTGGCAGACCGGGTGCTGACGGCCCTGACTTATGGATTCTATGGATTTCCGGCCTTCTGGCTCGGCCTCGTGCTTATCTGGCTGGTCGGACTGGAACTCTTGTGGCTGCCCCCCAATGGCTGGCCCGGTGCCATGGACCCCGGCTTTGGCAGCTGGGTCGTCCACCTCATCATGCCGGTGGCGACCCTCGCGCTCACGACGGTGGGCGGGTGGTCCCGGTACCTGCGCGCCAGCATGGAGGAGGCGCTGCAGACCGACTATGTCCGGACCGCCCGCGCCAAGGGCGCGAGCGAGCGCCGCATCCTGGTGCGGCACGCCTTTCGAAACTCGCTCCTGCCCCTCATCACCCTGACCGGCATCTCGCTGCCCACGCTCATGAATAGCGTCATTGTCGTGGAGGTGATCTTCTACATCCCGGGCGCCGGGGCCGGTTTCCTGCAGGCCTTAAATGGCCTCTTCTTCAGTTCGGCGACCACCATCGCGTTTTTCCTGGCCGTCGTGACCGTGCTGGGGAATGTGGTGGCGGACGCCTGCTACAGCCTGGCCGACCCTCGGATTCAGTACGACTAGCCGTCGAGACCCCTCGCCAGCGGGTGCGAGTACCCGGCCGACCGTGGCCGTGTCGTCTCGGGAGTAAGCGGCCAGGCGTCATCGGTCGCGGACGCCCCCACCTCCTAAAAAGACGCCGACGGGCCTGAAGCTAAAAAGACTGGTGCGGGCCTGGTCGTCTCCTCCCGCCCCCGCGCCTGCCTACGATCACCGTTCGAGATTGTGGGGTGGCGGCCTTCCGCACGCGACCGATAACGGTCCCGGGTACAAGCCGTCACCCGACCCGCTCTCCGACAGACGGTTGTGGACATACTACCGACCGGGGGGCGATGACGTCCGCGATCGGGCTGCCCGAAGTCCACTCGCCACACTCTTCAGTCAGGTCGGCGACGATCTGACGCGTCTGTCGCGGCGCTTGAGTGAGCTGCCCCGATTGGATGCGGACACCCTGAGCCCGGATTGGCGCACATGGGAGCCGGTGCTGCGGGGGCGTCTTCAAGGGAATGCGGATATCACATTCCGAAGCCTGGCGGCAGACGGCCAAGGCCCGGACGGGGTCGTGGTGTATGTCGACAATCTGGTGGATCCCGAATTGATGGAGGCCGGCGTGATCCGCCCGCTGGTCCGCGGGTTCCAGACCTCCGGACATTGGCTGCTCGAGCAGGTTTCGATCGCCGACGTGACGTCGTCGAGTTCGTGGGCGACGGCGTACCAGCACCTCTTTGCGGGCGGGTGCCTCCTTGTGCTGCCGGGGGAAACGAAGCTCTGGATGGCCGACGTCGCCAAAGTGCCGCACCGATCGATCGGCCGCCCCGAGACCGAATTTGCCACGCGCGGACCGCAAGAGGCCTTCACGGAAGTGCTGGCGCTGCAGATGGCGCAGCTTCGGCGGTCCATGCCCTCGCCGAACCTGCACATTGAGCGGCTGCCGCTGGGGGAACGCATCCCCACCGCGGTCGGGGTAGCGTGGCTCGCAGGCGTCGCCAACGACGCCCTCATCGACGAGGTGCGACGCCGCCTGCAGGCCATCCGGATCGATATGCCGGTCAATGCGACCCGTATCGCGGCGTACCTTCGTGACCCCAGCACCAGCATCTTTCCGACGGTGCGTTCCTCGGAGCGCGTGGACTCTGCGCGGTTTCATCTTCAGCAAGGCAAGGTGCTGGTATTGGTGGACGGAGATCCGTTCGCCCTGGCGGTGCCGGCCGTCCTGACGGACTTCTATCGGACTCCGTCCGACTACACCGCCCCGTGGTACGATGCGAGCTTCATCCGCCTGCTCCGCATGGTCGGATGGGCTCTGGGTGTATTTCTGCCGGGTCTTTACGTGTCCCTGACCGAGATCGACCCACGCGTCGTGTCGCCCGCCTTACTGATTTTGCTGACCGTGAGTCACACGGGCCTTCCCTACAACCCCATCATCGAAGTGCTGTTTATGATTCTCACGATCGAGCTCCTCCGTGAGGCTGCGGTCCGGCTCCCCTCCCCGCTTGGCGTCACCATCGGCACGGTCGGTGCCATCGTGGTGGGCACCGCGGTCGTGAAAGCCGGTCTTGTGAGCGCCCAGATCATCGTGGTGATGACACTCGCCGCCTTGAGCTTTTTCACGGCTCCAGTCTATGAACTGACGGCGACCTGGCGTCTCATGGCCCTGGTCATGCTGGTCGCCGCCTTTCTGTATGGTCTCTATGGCATGTTGTTAGGTGCGCTGTGGTTGAGCGGCCTCCTCATCGACGCTCAGTCTTACGGGGTCCCCTACCTGGTCCCTTACAGCCCGTGGCGCGGTGCGGACGTGGGCGACACGCTGTGGCGGGGTCCCTGGACTCATCTCCGGCAACGCCTGACGGCCGCTCGTGCGGAAGATCGTCAGATGGCGGCCCCGCCCCCAGACGGCCGCGATCCGGGCCTATATCGAGAGAACATCCGCGATGATGAAGGCTAGTCGGTCAGGTTGGACGTACGGCCGTCTGGTGGGAGTCGCCGGTCTGTTGTGTCTCCTGCTCACAGGGTGCTGGGATCAACGGGCCATAAACAGCCGTGACATCGTCACCACCATCGGCGTGGACCCCACCTCGACGCACGGCGAGTACCGGTGGGCGTTCGTGTTCCCGAACCCCACGACCGAGCCGGCGGGTGTGGGTCAAACGGCGGGCGGACCCCAGGTGTTCACGACCACGGTGCGCGCGCAGAGCTTCGCAGGAGCTCTGGCGTCCGCGCAACGGGCGAATACCCGCGAACTCTATCTGGGGCAGATACGGATGCTCGTTCTCTCGACCCGGCTGCCGGCGCGCGAGTGGTACCACATCATCGACGCCGTCACCAGACCCGGATCGATTGTGGAGACGATCTGGTTGGTCGGCGCGCGAGACGGACGCACCGTCGCCTCGTACGTTCCCCCGTCCGAGCAGGTTCCCGAAGTC
>JAKATP010000017.1 GCA_021818685.1 Bacillota bacterium
TAGGTATGAAGCTGGACAAAGAAAAAGACCCGGCGACCGGGTCCTCTCCCCGCCGGACCCTAGGAGGGGCCGAGCCATAGGGGATCGGCATGGATCCTCGCCGGCAGCACGGCTATGAGGTCGAGCCGCGCAGCCCACTGCACATCGTCCAAGAGCCCCTGGGCGACGAGCGCCTGCCCGTGACGCGTCGCCTGGATGGCCGGCAGAAGTCGCTCCCGCACCGCCAAAAAGGCCTCCCGCGCCCGGGCGGCCTCTGTTGTGACGATCGGGTGATGGAGAGCCTCCACGATCGCCCCGCAGCAGAGCCAGTCCTCCTCCGACTCGCGCCCCTTTTCGCCCGCGGGAATCAGCACGAGCCGCTGTTCCGGCGCTTCCTCCGCCCAGCGAGCGGCCCGCGCCCGGTTCACAAATCCCGCCGCCGCCAGTCGCCCCGCGCCGGCGGCACCAAAAAGTGCCCGGGTGCCATTAGTCGTGGTCCAGACGGCCGAGGCTCCCCGGTCCCCCGCCGTCCACTCGAGCGGGGAATTGCCACGGTCAAAGCCGGCCGGACGGGTGTTGGCCCGCTCACCCACTAAAAGCCAGACCGGATCGGCAGCCCGGATGCGGCGGGCTTCCTCTACGGATATCACGGGCCAGATGCGGCCGACCCCGCAGTTCACGGCCGCCGCCATGGAACTCGTGGCGCGCAATACGTCGACGACCACCGCCTGGTCTTGCGGCCCAAGGGACGGGCACTCCTCCGCCCGCCGCACCACGGTCACCTGGAGTCCTTGTACGCTCATGCACTGGGAAGCGGCATACTTCCGTTCACCACCTGTTGAAAGTAGAGCCGGAGTGTGTCTCCCCGGAGGCCCACCCGGAGCGCTTCAAGAGCCAAGACGTCTGGCGGCCCCACGTTGCCCAGGTTGACGTTCGGTCCGAAGCGGAGGATCAGTGCCTGCTGCTGGGACTTGTTGGGGGCCTCCCACATGAGCCGGCTCGGGTCACTCACGTGCGAGACCATCCCCTCCAGCTCGTCTTCGATAATGCACCCGTCCTCATCATAAATGACGACGCCCTCTCCGCTCTCCCGCCCCTCGACGATGACAAAGTCGGAGCCGGACTGGAAATCGTTCTCCACCTGCGTCCACAGGTGAAGATCCGGCACCCGGTCACGGGGATCCTTCTTGCCCACCTCACTGACAACCAGGTCGAAGCCGCACGCCCGTGCACGTTCGATGATGCGGCGGCGATCGCCGTCTGCGATGGAGATGGTGCCATCCGACACCTCGACACCTGTAAATCCCAGATCCTGAGCGCGGGCGAGATACTCCGAAAGCTTCCCCTGCAAAACGGCCAGCTCGAGAAATGTTCCGCCAGGAAAAATGTCCACACCATAAGACTTGACCAGTTCGATTTTTTGTTTCAAGAGGCGTGTCGTGTAGAACGCCGAGGTACCAAAGGTGAGCTTGATTTGATCGACGTAGTCGCCGGCCAGCTCAAGCAGGTCGCGCGTGTCCGTCAACCCGGTTCCCTTGTCAATCACCATGGTCATGCCCCTCCGCCGCGGTGCCGGCACCCGATCGGCATGCGGGAAATCCAGGATGCCGTCCCACGCCTTGTCCGTTATCTCACGTCCTCGTGTCATCTCAGCCCCTCCGTCGCTCAGCACGTCAACGTCAACCAGCGGCGCCGCCTTCAGGCAGATCCGACTGCACGGTCCTCGCAGTCTATTCGCGGCAAACGGTGGCGGCCACCCCAGCATGTGGCCCGACTCAGCCTGGGGTTTCGAGGACAGGTTAGAAGTTGATGGGTGTGAGGCTCATGAGCCGGTCAGCTCATCGGTCAACAGCATGGGCGGGAGGAGCACGCGTGATGACGACACAAGAGGAGCCGGCCTCCGCCGCAGGAGGAGAGGCCCCGAACCGTAAAAAGAAGCTCTGGGTCTTAAGCCTGGTCCCGTTCATCATGGTACTCGGCAACTCGATGCTCATCCCCGTGCTACCCAAGATGATGGCGGTTTTGCATCTCACCCTGTTCCAGGCGGGGTTGGTGGTGACGGCGTTTTCGATTCCCGCCGGGCTTCTGATTCCGCTGGCGGGAGCCCTGTCTGACCGGATCGGGCGCCGGGTGGTCATGGTGCCCGCGCTCGTCATCTATGGCGTGGCGGGGATCCTGGCCGGCGGGTCCGCCCTCATTCTCCCCCACCCCTATCCATGGATCATCGCCTTTCGCATCCTCCAGGGAATCGGCGCCGGCGGCACCTATCAGCTCGCCATGGCGGTGGCCGGAGATATGTATGAGAGCCGGTCACGGGCGCGGGCACTCGGCCTCTTGGAATCGGCCAACGGCGTCGGTAAGGTGGTCTCTCCGATCGCCGGCTCCGCCGTGGCCCTGATACTCTGGTTCGCCCCCTTCTTCGTGTACGGGTTGTTGAGCTTCCCGATCGCCTTTCTCGTGTGGAGGGTCATCCGGGAGCCAGAACAGCAGCGGGCGAAAGGCAGCTTCGGACAATACTGGCGGGGAATCCAGCACACATTCGGGCAGAAGGCGGGCTCGATCCTGGTAAGCTTCTTGGCCGGAGCCGTAGTCCTGTTCGTGCTATTCGGTGTGCTGTCGTACCTGGCCGACGTCCTGGAGAAGATATACGGCATCCACGAGTTTCCGCGCGGACTCCTCATCGCGATCCCGGTACTCTTTTCCGCGATGACATCGTACGCGGCCGGCACCGTCTTGCAAAAGCGACTCGCGCGCTGGGCACGGCCAGTGGTGGCGGGAGGGCTCGCCCTCATCGGTGTCAGCATGGTCGCCGAAGCCCTTATCCGAAACCCCTTCTGGGCGCTAACGGCCCTGGTCCTGCAGGGAATCGGCACCGGCGCCACGCTTCCCTCACTCAATACTCTCGTCACCAGCGCCACCAGTACCAAGGAGCGTGGCGCCATTACGAGTCTTTACGGATCCGTCCGTTTTTTTGGCGTGGCCATGGGCCCGCCGCTGTTTGCCTTGGCCATGACCCACCGGACGGGGGTCTTTTTGGGGGCGGCCGCCCTGGCCTTTGCTACGGCGCTGGCTGGCTGGTTCTTGATCAACGAATCCGTCATGCTGCCGAAAAGCCTGCGCCACGGGGGTCCAACACGTCAGGATGCGGGAGCGCGCCAGCCGGTGGGGTAACACGAGGAAGCCGATCCAGCGGATCCAACGGCTGACAGAACGGGCAATAGGTTCCCAAGCATATTTAAACAACGGGCCGAGACACTACAAACACCATGGCAAATGGAGGTGAGGAACAAGGTGGCACGCGGCAGCAACACCGGCAACCACGCGGTCGTGCGCGAGGCTCAGCCCGCGCTCGACAACTTCAAGTACGAGGTCGCCCGCGACATCGGGCTTCGAATTCCCGACGACCGTTACTGGGGTGAGATTCCCTCCCGCCAATGCGGGGCGGTCGGCGGACACATGGTTCGCAAGATGATCGAGATGGCGGAGGAGTCCCTGGCCGGACGCCCGGCTCCCCGACGCACGGGCCGTTGAACTCCCTGTCCCGGCAATGGTTACCGCGTCTAGTCACAATCCTGGCGGGGACAATACCTTTCAAAGGAGGTGAAGAATAATGGCCCAGGGAAGCAACACGTCGTCCAACCGCGCGCTGGTTCAGGGTGCGGAGCGGGCGCTTGACCAGTTCAAGTACGAGATCGCCCACGAGCTCGGCCTCCAGGGTGCCGACAGCGGCTACTGGGGCGACATTCCGTCCCGTCAGTGCGGCGCGGTCGGTGGACACATGGTACGCAAGATGATCGAGATGGCTGAACAGCAGCTGGCGGGTCGCCGCTAACCGCCGTCGCCGGCCTCTCAAAAAATGGACGGGCGCCCGTCCATTTTTTCTGGGCGGCCCCGGTTCACGCCCACTCATTACGGTCGAGATCCGGTTGCAGGGCGCGGTTCAGGGCCTCCGCGATCACGTCAGCCATGTCGTTCACCAGCACGTCAATCTCCTTCGGAGTCACCATAAAGTCACCCATGGCTGGACCGATGACGTCCTCGACTAGCTGCCGCCGTTCCGGTTCGCGCATCTGGCGTACGATGCCAAAGAAGGCGGGATCGTCGCCGAGCGCCTCGACCAAGAGACCGAGCGCCACATTCACGATGCTGCCTGCCTGGACGACCGTGGGAACCCCGACGGCCACCACCGGCACACCCAAGGTCTCCCGAGTGAGGCCGTGCCGCCGATTTCCCACCCCCGATCCGGGATGGATACCCGAATCCGCCAACTGGACGGAGGCCACCAGTCGCTCCGGACCTCGCGCAGCCAGGGCGTCGATGGCCACGACCATGTCCGGATGGATTTCGCGCACAATGCCGCGGACGATGTCGACGGTCTCGATGCCGGTCGTGCCGAGCACGCCCGGCGCCACGGCGGAGACGGGCCGGATCCGGTCACGAATGTCCTCGGGCACCACCTTTCCCAGGTGCCGGGTTACCAGCAGGCGGTCAACGACGCGCGGCCCGAGCGCATCGGGTGTCGCATTCCAATTGCCAAGACCGATCACCAGAATATGTTCAGCCTTGGGCCGGGCCAAAAGTGGGGCTAGCTCCTCGGCCAACTGGTCGGTCAGCCGGTCGCGCAATTCGGAGTCCCGATCCTTGAAGTGAGGCACGTCGATGGTGACGTAAAGCCCACGGGGCTTTTTGAGCAGGCCCGAAGCCTCTTCGGTATGAATCGTGACGCGCGTGACCCGTAAGCCCGGCAGATCGGCCCGCTCGCTCTTCACGCCGGGAATCTCCCGCCGCTCCTCGCCACGGACGATGTCTCGCGCCTCGACCGCCATATCCGTGCGCACGTTGATGGGGTTGAACAGGGTGCGGGTCATACTGCCTCCCGGTGCTGGTGTCCCGGGTAGCATCTGGGAAATCAGGAACAACTATGCGTGGCTGGCCAAACCCGCTGTCGTCAACGAGGCACGAGATCGAGCGGCATGCGGTAGACCCGGCGCGCCGCCCCGAGACTGAGAACGTTGTCCTCCACCATGGACAGCAGCACCTCCCACTCCCGGCGGCGCGCGGCTCGCAGGTGGACGAGCGGGTCGAGGGCCGAGGGGTCCTGTGGAAGGCCCGCGAGGAGGGCCGCCTGGGGCAGGCTCAGGTGGGCGGGTGACTTTCCGAAGTAGCCCTCCGACGCCCGATACACACCCCAGTAGCCGTTGCCCAGGTACACCTCGTCGAGGTACCACCTGAGGATCTGGCGTTTCGAGTAGAGGGCCGTGACGGCCACGGAGAGTAGGGCTTCAGAAAGTTTGCGCCGCAGGGTTTTCTCCGGCCCCAGAATCTCGTCCCGCACCAGCTGCTGCGTGAGCGTACTGCCGCCTTCGACGAAGCGGCCGGAGGACAGATCGACATAGAGCGACCGCCCCACCCCTTCGAACGAGACGCCGATGTTGCTGTAAAAAGATCGGTCCTCGGTGGCAATCAGCGCACGTGGAACCCACGGCGAGACATCGCGGAGACGGATGAGCGTGCCCCGGTGGCTGCGCACCGACGCATCCACAATGGCCGGCAGATGGTGGATGGTTCCCCAGTAGGACCGATAAAACAGCGCGATCCGGGCGGCCCCCCACAAGAAGAGCCCCATCATCAGCCACATGCCCCATCGTCGCCTGATGCCGCTTCCTCCTCTTTCGCCTGGCAAGTCCGCCTGCCGAATTTCATACCCGTTAGGACGGAGGGACGCCGTGACCCGCACGCAATCGCTCTGGTGGGGCACGCTGACCCTGACGGTGGCCGCTCTCTTGGCACGCGGCCTCGGCATGGTGTATCGGGTCCTCCTGGCCCGATACCTAGGAGCCGAGGGCTTAGGTCTGTTTCAGATGGTGTTTCCATTCTATATTACCCTCGTCACCCTCGTGGCGGCGGGGATGCCGGTCGCGGTGTCGCAGATGGCAGCAGAGGGGCGCGCAGCGCCCGCGGACCTGTGGCGTGACGCTCGTCGCCTCACGCTCTGGCCCGCGCTCATCCTGATGGTCTTGGTGGTGGCGCTTTCGCGTCCGCTCGCCACCGTACTCTACCAGCGCCCGGACCTTGCACGGCTTCTCGTGGCTCTCACGCCGGCTCTCTTCATGGTCGCCATCGGTTCGGTCCTGCGCGGCCTCTTCATCGCCCGCCAGGCGATGGTCATTCCCGCCATCAGCCAGGTGCTGGAGCAGTCGGTGCGCATTGTGCTGTTGATGGCGGCGCTGGCGGCGGGAGTGCTTCCGTTTGCGCTGGACGGCCCGATCTTGGCGGCCTGGCTCATTCCCGTGGGCGAGTTTGCGAGTCTCGCCGTGTTGTGGATCGGGCGCGCGAGCAGCGGACTGTCCGGCCGGCCGCGTGCGGCGTCCGTCACTCGCGGGCTTTTGGCACTCGCCGCGCCGGTTACCCTCAGTCGTCTGTTGGCGTCGCTCGTAGGTCTGGCGGAGGCGAGCCTCATTCCCCTCAGGCTCGAGGCCTCAGGTCTGTCTTCCGACGCGGCCGTCCGCTATTTCGGCCAGCTCATGGGCATGGCGTTTCCCCTCATCTTTTTCCCTACGGCCCTCACGTTTTCACTGGCCACCAATCTCGTGCCGGCGGTGGCGCGCTCCCTCGCGGATGCCCGCGCCGTGCGCCGGCGGGCCGAGGAGGCCATGCGAGGCACGGCCATCTGGGCCTGTCCGGTTACAGCACTCTTGGTGATGCTGGGTAACCGTCTTGATGATCTCCTGTTCCGGACCACGCTTCCCGGGTACATGTTCTTGCCGCTGGCCCTGGGCGGCTTCTTTATGTACTTCGACATCATCCTGGCAGGCTTGCTGCGCGGCCTCGGGCGCACCGAGGTCCCCCTGACCAACAGTCTCATCGCCGCCTCACTCCAGCTCGGCCTCATCGTGCTGTTTGGCGGCGAGCCGGGACTGGGTCCGCCGGTAATCACGCTGGCCATGGCGACCGGGTTCTTCGTATCGTTCGTGTTAGACCTCCGGGCGCTCGAACGGGTAGGCGGCATCCGTCTGCCCTGGATTGACGGGCTCACCCGTCCCCTCTTGGCGGCTGGCCTCGCGTCCCTCTCCGTCCCCCTGTTCACGCGGCTGCTCGTCCCTACGGGCCTCTGGCTGACCACGCTCGGCGCGCTCTTCGGAGCCGGAGGCTTCTACCTCATCCTCATCCGGGCCCTCGGAGTCCGGCTCCGTATGACGTAACGCTTCTACCACGAGACGGTCGCCCCGGACGGTTGCGCGAATCGCATCACCCGCCGACACCTGGCCGGTCAGCAGCAGGAGCGCGATGGGGTCTTCGAGTTCCCGGCGGACGAGCCGGTTCAGAGGCCGGGCACCGAATTCGGGATCATATCCATGCGCGCCCAGCCACGCGATGGCGGCGTCATCCACCTGCCAGCGGATATGCTGGCGTAAAAGCCGCCGTCCAAGCCCTTCGACGGCCAGCCGGCTGATGGCCTTCAGGTCATCCGGCCCCAGCCGGTTGAAGATCACGACATCATCAATGCGGTTCAGAAACTCGGGGCGAAAGTGCTGCCGCAGCGCACCATCGATGAGCGACGCCCGCTGGGCTGGGTCCTCCTCGGCCAGGATGGCTTCGGATCCGATGTTGGACGTCATGATGATGACACTATGGCGAAAGTCGACCGTCCGGCCCGACCCGTCCGTGAGCCGTCCGTCATCGAGGACTTGCAGGAGGATGTTCCAGACCTCCGGATGGGCCTTTTCCACCTCGTCCAGTAAGATGACCGCGTACGGACGGCGGCGGATGGCTTCGGTAAGCTGTCCCCCCTCTTCATAGCCGACATACCCCGGCGGTGCTCCGATGAGACGCGCCACCGCATGGCGTTCCATATACTCGCTCATATCAATGCGCACGAGCGCCGCCTCACTGTCAAAAAGCAGCACTGCCAGGGACTTGGCGGTCTCGGTCTTTCCAACCCCGGTTGGTCCCACGAAGAGGAAGCTACCCCACGGACGGTTCTCTGGCTCGAGCCCGGCGCGCGCCCGACGTACGGCCCGCGCCACCGCACTGACAGCCTCCGCCTGGCCCACGACCCGCTCCTGCAGGCGCGCCTCCAGATTCACGAGCTTGTCCCGCTCCCCCTCCAGGAGACGGGCCACGGGGACGCCGGTCCAGCGATGAACCACGTCTGCGATGTCCTCCGGCCCCACTTCCTCGCGAATCGCTCGCCGGCCTTCACGCTCGCGCCGGGCCCGCTCCGCCTCCAGGGCATCCAGTTCGCGCTGCAGCGGGGGGATGACACCGTAACGCAGCTCGGCCGCTCGTGCGAGGTCTGCGTCACGCTCCGCGCGCTGTTCCTCACTCTGGGCTTTTTCGAGGCGCGCCTTGAGCTCCGTCAAGCGGTCCAGCTGCTGCTTTTCCTCGGCCCAGCGCGCACGGGCGCTCCGAGCCTCCTCGTCAAGGTCCGCGAGGAGCCGTTCCACCACCTCTAACCGTTCGCGCGATCCTTCATCGTCCTCCCGCGCCAACGCCTGGGCCTCGATCTGCAGGGCCACCCGTTCGCGCTCCAGACGGTCGAGAGCCTCCGGTACGCTGTCCATTTCGACGCGCAGGTGCGCCGCTGCCTCATCCATCAGATCGATGGCCTTGTCAGGTAGGAAGCGGTCGCGGAGGTAGCGATCCGACAACTCGGCCGCAGCCACGAGAGCTGCGTCGCGGATACGGACGCCGTGATGGACCTCATACCGTTCCCGCAGCCCGCGCAGGATGGCGACCGTGTCGGCCACGGAAGGCTCGCTCACATAGACAGGCTGAAAACGCCGCTCGAGGGCCGCATCTTTCTCGATGTGCTGACGGTATTCATCGAGGGTCGTGGCGCCGACGGCTCGGAGCTGCCCGCGGGCGAGTGCCGGCTTCAAGAGATTGGCTGCGTCCATCGCGCCTTCGGCCGCTCCGGCCCCCACCACCGTATGCAGTTCGTCGATGAAGAGAATGACCTGACCCGCAGCCTTCTCCACCTCGTTCAGGACGGCCTTTAAACGGTCTTCAAATTCACCCCGAAATTTACTCCCCGCCAGCAGCGCCCCGAGATCAAGCGCCAGCACCCGCCGCCCGCGGAGACCCTCGGGGACGTCCCCGGCGACAATCCGCTCGGCCAGTCCTTCGACGATCGCGGTCTTGCCAACCCCCGGCTCTCCGATCAGCACCGGATTGTTCTTGGTCCGACGCGACAACACCTGAATCACCCGGCGGATTTCGTCATCTCGCCCCACGACCGGGTCCAGGCGTCCGTGGCGAGCGGCGTCGGTCAAGTCACGGGCATAGCGAGCCAGGGCCTGGTATCGACCCTCCGCTTCCGGATCCAGGACCCGGTTGTCACCGCGAACGGACTTGAGGGCACCCAGGAGACGCTCCCGTTCCACCCCCCGGGCCGCCAGAAGCCCCGCGGCCGGGCCGGCGTCCGGGGCCACCAATCCCAAAAGCAGGTGTTCCACGGCCACGTAGTCGTCTTTCAAGTCGCGCGCCGCCGCACGTGCCCCGTCGAGTACCGCCGTCAGATCCGGCCCAGCATAGGGCGATGCCGTGGCGCCCGACACTGACGGAAGCCGCCGGCGCGCGCTCATCGTGTCAGCCGCGAGGGCTCGCGCGTCCACGCCGAGTTGTTCGAGTACTGGCAGCACCACCCCGTCCGACTCCTCGAGGAGCGCCGACAGGAGATGCAGGGCGGTGACCACCTGCTGTCCATCCTCGACGGCCAGCGCCGCCGCACGCTGTAGCGCGTCGGCGGCACGGTGGGTGAAGCTGTCTCGGGGGTTCATTTAGCTACCGCTGCCGGTGGCCTCGCCGTCCGGCTTCCAGTCGGCGTCAATCACCGTGTCGTCCCCCGGGGCCGCACCGCCCCCGGGAGGGGATCCGGCTCCGGATGACTCCCCCGACGTCGCCTGCGTCTGCCGATATACCTCTTCGGCCAGTCGGTGGCTCACCGTGGTCATGCGCTCCAAGGCTGCCTGGATGCGCGTCTCATCGTCGGTGGCCAATGCCTCCCGGGCCTGCTTGACGACGTCTTCAGCCTCGCTCTTATCGGCAGCGCTTACGCGATCGCCCAAATCGCGCACGGCCTTCTCGGTGGCGTACGCCATGGACTCGGTCTGGTTCTTCAGATCGATGAGGGCGCGGGCCTTCTTGTCCTCTTCCGCTTTTAGCTCGGCGTCTTTGACCATGCGGTCAATCTCGTCCTTCGAGAGCTGGGTCGTGGCCGTGACGGTCACCCGCTGCTCCTTGCCGGTTCCGAGGTCCTTGGCCGAGACATGGACGATGCCGTTGGCATCAATATCAAACGTTACCTCGATCTGGGGTATCCCCCTTGGGGCAGGCGGAATCCCATCCAGATGAAAACGCGCCAGCGTGCGGTTGTCGCGCGCCAGCGGCCGCTCGCCCTGCAAGACGTGAATCTCCACCTGCGTCTGACTGTCCGCCGCTGTCGTGAACACCTTGCTCTTACGCGTGGGGATGGTCGTGTTGCGCTCCACCAGGGTTTCGGTCACCCCGCCCAGGGTTTCAATGCCGAGCGACAGCGGGGTGACGTCCAGGAGGACCACGTCCTTCACCTCGCCCGCCAGCACGCCGGCCTGGATGGCGGCCCCGATCGCGACCACCTCGTCCGGGTTCACGCCGCGGTGCGGCTCCTTGCCGGTGAGCCGCTGCACCAGTTCCTGTACGGCTGGCATGCGCGTCGAACCACCCACCAGTACGACTTCGTTGATCTGCCGTTCATTAAGCCCCGCATCCTGCAGAGCCTGCCGGAAGGGCTGCACCAGCCGATCAGTCAACGGCCGCGTCAACTCCTCGAACTTGGCCCGCGACAAGCTCATCTCCAGATGCTTGGGCCCGGCCTGATCGGCCGTAATGAACGGGAGGCTGACCTGGGTTTCCGTCACGGACGACAGCTCCACCTTGGCCTTCTCGGCGGCTTCGATGAGGCGCTGCAGCGCCTGGCGGTCGCGCCGCAGGTCGATACCCTGCTCCCGCTGAAACTCGCCGGCGATATACTCGACGACGGCCATGTCGTAGTCGTCACCGCCCAGGTGCGTGTCGCCTGCCGTCGACTTCACTTCGAAAACGCCGTCCCCAACTTCCAGCACCGAGACATCAAACGTCCCGCCGCCGAGATCCCAGACCAGGATCGTCTCGTTGGCCTGCTTGTCGAGGCCGTAGGCCAGGGCCGCGGCCGTGGGTTCGTTGATGATCCGGAGCACCTCGAGGCCTGCGATGCGTCCGGCATCCTTCGTAGCCTGGCGCTGGGCGTCGTTAAAGTAGGCGGGCACGGTGATGACAGCCTGGCTCACCGTCTCTCCCAAATACTTCTCGGCGTCGGTTTTGAGCTTGCCCAAAATCATGGCCGAGACTTCTTCGGGCGTCACCTCACGGCCGAGATTCGGCAGCGAGATGCGGACCTGTTGATTGGGGCCGTTGGTGACCCGGTAAGGAACCCGGCTCCGCTCACCGGATACTTCATCATACCGGCGTCCCATGAACCGCTTGACCGAAAAGACGGTGTTCTCGGGGTTGACGACCGCCTGGCGCCGCGCCAACTGCCCGACGAGCCGCTCCCCATCCTTTTTAAAGCCGACCACTGACGGCGTAAGGCGGCTGCCTTCCGCGTTCAGGATGACGGTGGGCTGGCCGCCTTCCATCACCGCCACGACCGAGTTCGTGGTCCCGAGATCGATGCCTACGACCTTTGCCATGTCTTCTCCCCCACTTCGGGCGCCGGCTCCACTGGAGGGGCCTTTGTGTCCAGTATCGGCCGAATCCCTGCCAAATTAACTTCCACCGGGTGATGTCCCAGCATAGCCCCCGGGCCCCGGCGGGCGTTCGTGAAATAAATGCGGTGCTTTCGTGCGCCTCCACGAAGCGACCCGCTCCCCCACCCAAGGCCCGGCTGCCTGGGTTGACGATCGGGGCCGCTGCCACGGACCCGCCCGTGGCCGGGATCGCCGTCCGTCCTCCGTCCATCCCGGCTGTCCGGAGTCACTATAGTATGGCAGGGCCCCGGCTTCAAGAATGTCGCCGCACGGGGAGGAGAAGGCTCCGTCTGGCTGAGGCCGGAGGCGGGAGGGCTGCTACGAGGCTTCGGTGATTCGGACGGCGCCCGCCGCGGCAAACGCCTCGAAGAAGGCCGGATAGGAAATCCCGGCGGTATCCGCCCCGGCGAGGATCACAGGACCGCGCGCCGCCGACGCCGCCACGGCCAGCGCCATGGCAATCCGGTGGTCGCCGCACGCGTCAACGCGCCCCCCGGAAAGGCCGTCCTGGCCGTCGACCACCCATCCGTCAGGGCAGTCCCGGACAGCGGCCCCCAAGGCCCGCAGGGCGTCTCCCATCGCCTTGATGCGATCTGACTCCTTCACGCGTAGCTCGGCCGCCCCCGAGACTTTCGATCGTCCCGACGCCCGGCTCATGAGGACCACTGCGAGCGGCAGTTCATCCACCAGCGTCGGCACTTCCGAGGCGTCCACGCTGGTTCCTGCGAGACGGGCCGGGCCCGTGACCCGGACCCGCCCCACCGGTTCCACCGTCTCAGCCTGCACGGATTCTTCCACCTCCGCGCCCATCCGCCGGAGTAGACGCAAGAAGCCCGTGCGGGCAGGATTGAGGAGGATGCCGTCCGTCACGATCCGACCGCCCGTGAGAGCCGCCCAGGCCCACCAGAAGGCGGCCGAGGAGGGGTCTGCAGGCACCGTCCAGGTCACCGGCCGGGGAAGGCCGGGATGAACAGTCGCTACGCGCGCATCACACTCGACGACAATCCCCTGCGCCGCCAGCATGCGTTCCGTATGGTCGCGCGTCCGTGCCGGCTCCTCTACCGTGACGGGCCCGTCCGCGCCCAGCCCGGCCAGAAGAAGCGCCGACTTTACCTGGGCTGAGGCCACCGGGAGCACCACGCGGCCACCGCGCACCCGTCCACCCCTCACCGCGACCGGGGCGCTGCCGCAGTCCCGTGTCCAGGCTTCGACCCCGAGCTCCCCCAGGGGCGCCGTGACCCGTGCCATCGGCCGGCGGCGCAAGGAAGCGTCACCGCTCAGCACGGTGAGTCCGGGCACGAGTGCCGCAATACCCAGGGCCAGCCGCATCGTCGTGCCGGAATTGCCGCAGTCGACCACGTTGGCGGGCTCGGTCAACGCTCCGATCCCGCCGCTCTGGATCGACAGCACCGCGGTCGACTCCTGCACCTGGGCGCCGAAGGCCTGGGCCACCGCGAGGGAGCGCCCGGTATCCTCGGATCGCAGCGGCCGGAGAATGTGCGTGGTGCCACGGGCCAGCAGGCCCAGCAGGATGGCGCGGTGCGTGACCGACTTATCCCCCGGAACCTCCACCGAAACGTCAGCCGGAGGCGAACCTGCCTCCATCCGGATGAGCGCCGCACCCACCTACAGCGACCGGCCCAGGGCTCGGGCGACTGCATCCAGGGTAGGCGCGAGCTGCGCGAAGTCCGAGAGGGTAAGACTCTGACGGCCGTCCGACAAGGCCTCGCTCGGGTTCGGATGAATTTCAATCAACACCCCGTCGGCACCGGATGCCACGCCGGCGCGCGCCATCGGCGCCACGAGCTGCCAGGTCCCCGTGGCGTGCGAGGGGTCTACTACCACGGGCAGATGGGTGTAGTACTTCAGCACGGGCACACTAGAGAGGTCCAGGGTGTTGCGGGTCTTGGTCTCAAAAGTACGGATTCCCCGCTCGCATAGCACCACATCGGAGTTGCCGCCGGCTAGAACATATTCCGCGGCCAGGAGCCACTCATCGATGGTAGCCGACATGCCGCGCTTGAGTAAGATCGGCTTTCGGAGTCGGCCGCAGGCACGCAGGAGGGCGAAATTCTGCATGTTGCGCGCCCCGATCTGCACCATGTCAGCCACCTCCGCGACCATCTCCAGCCCTTCCTCATCGAGAGCCTCGGTTACGATGGCCAGGCCGTACTGCCGGCGAGCCGCGGCCAGGAGATCGAGTCCTTCCCGGCCGAGACCCTGAAAGCTGTACGGGGAAGTGCGGGGTTTGAACGCTCCGCCGCGGAGCACCGTGCCGCCCGCCCGGGCCACCGCCTCCGCGGTCGTCATAAGCTGTTCTTCACTCTCCACCGCGCACGGCCCCGCCATCAGCACGACCCGGGGACCGCCAATGACCGCCGGCCCCACCTGCACGATGGAATCCTCCCGGCGAAAGTCACGGCTCGCAAGTTTCCAGGGGTGCTGGACGGGCACCACCTCCTCGACCTGCGGCAGGGCGGCCAGGGCAAACGCCCGCTCCACAGCCTCTCCTACCACTCCCACCGTGATGCGTGCCTCCCCGCGGGAGACGTAGGCCTCGAGCCCCTCATCCCGCACGCGCCTGACCACTTCGTCGACATCCTCGGGCACCACATCGCTGCGCAGAATCAAAATCATCGCTCCGGCCCCTCCTCCCCCGCCGCGATCCGGCGGTTGTCGAAAACGGACCTCGTGGGTGTCGCATCGTCCGGTTCCATCGCCTGGCGGATGCGCGCCACAAACTCCTCCACCGCCGCCTCTGGACACGAAAGCCGCTGACCGATGGCCCGCACTAGCGCGCTACCGATGATCACGCCATCTGCCCTCGCGCCCACCTCTCGCGCCTGATTCGGCGTCGAGATGCCGAACCCTATCGCGACCGGACGACGGATCTTAGCCTTCAGCCGGTCCGCGAAGGCGAGCACCTCCGGATCGAGCCGCTCCCGGACGCCGGTAACCCCGGTGACCGACACCCCATACACAAATCCCGGCCCTTCCGCCACGGCCGCTAGGTGGGCATCGGTCGACGTAGGCGCCGCCATGGGGACCAGGACGAGGTCCCGGCGCGCCGCCGCACGACCGAGGGCGCCACTCTCCACGAGAGGAAGGTCGGGTACGATAAGCCCGGTCACCCCGGCATCCCGGGCTTCATCCAAGAAGCGCTCGGCCCCGTAGGCGAGCACAGGATTGATATAGGTCAGCAGGACCAGCGGAGGCGCGTCCCGAGCGGCCTCCCGGATCGCGGAAAACAGCTCCCCGAGCCGGTAACCGCCCCGCAACGCTTCCTCGGCCGCCTGCTGCACGACGGGTCCGTCTGCGAGCGGGTCCGAGAATGGCACCCCGACCTCGACGAGGTCGGCGCCCGCACGGCCCGCGGCCCGAAGCTGCGGGCCCAGACTGGCCAAGGTGGGGTACCCGGCCGTCACGTAGGGCATGAGTGCCGCCCGCTTCCCCGCCCGGGCGCTGGCAAATGCCGCGGCGATGCGCGCCGTGCCCGAAGACGCTGTCGTCTTCGGAGCCTCCCTCCGCTCCGATCCCTTTGTCCCTTTCACCCGCCCACCTCCCCGCTTCTTGCCCTGCGCTCCAGCGCCGCCACCTGATCGACGTCCTTGTCGCCCCGGCCGGAGAGATTGATGATGACGGGCGCATCGACTGGGAGCCGCCCTGCCTGTTTCAGGACCCAGGCCACCGCGTGGGCGCTCTCAAGCGCCGGGATGATCCCCTCCAACTCCGATAAGCGATGAAAGGCTTCCAGTGCCTCCGCATCCGTGATGGCCTCGTAGCGGGCGCGCCCCGTCTCCCGATAATAGGCGTGTTCCGGACCTACCCCCGGATAGTCAAGCCCGGCCGAGACGGAATGGGCTGGCAGCACCTGCCCCTCATCCGTCTGCAGGAGGTAGCTGAATGCTCCGTGCAGCACGCCCGGCCGTCCCCGGACGAGGCTTGCCGCGTGACGACCTTGCAGCCCCTCTCCAGCCGCTTCCACCCCCACCAGGTCGACCGGGTCATGGCGAAAGGGGTAGAAGAGCCCCATGGCGTTGGAGCCGCCGCCGACCGGGGCCACCGCCATACCGGGGAGCCGCCCGGCCATTTTCGTTATCTGACGGCGGGCCTCTTGCCCGATAACGGATTGAAAGTCCCGCACCATAGCCGGATAGGGGTGCGGGCCGACAACCGACCCAATGATGTAGTAGGTGTCGCGCACGTTGGTCACCCAGTCCCGGATGGCCTCATTGGTCGCGTCCTTCAAGGTGGCGGTACCGCCGGTCACGGGGTGCACAGCCGCGCCCAGCAGATTCATCCGATAAACATTCAGGGCCTGCCGCTCCACGTCCACCTGT
This sequence comes from Bacillota bacterium, assembly GCA_021818685.1. Classification (GTDB taxonomy): domain Bacteria; phylum Bacillota; class Sulfobacillia; order Sulfobacillales; family JAIMBI01; genus JAKATP01. Next base: position 16,088 of record JAKATP010000017.1, read on the forward strand.
CCCATGTACACCTCGGCCCGCATTCCGAGGAGGGCGGCGACCGTAGCCGTGGCGACCCCGTGCTGCCCTGCGCCCGTTTCAGCGATGAGGCGAGTCTTGCCCATGCGGCGGGCGAGGAGCGCCTGTCCGAGCGTGTTGTTAATCTTGTGGGCACCGGTGTGGTTTAGATCTTCGCGCTTCAGGTACACCGGCGCCCCCACCACGTCCGAAATACGGGCCGCGTAGGTGAGAGGGCTTGGCCGCCCCACGTAGTCGCGCAGCAAGCCTCTGAGCTCGCGGGTAAACGCGGGGTCGTGCACCACCACCTCCTGATAGGCGCGTTCCAGCTCGACCAGTGCCGGGATCAGAGTTTCGGGCACGTACCGTCCCCCAAACCTGCCAAATCGTCCGTGTCTATCCGGCACCCGTGCCACCCGCGTCATCCCATCGCCTCCCGCGCCCGTGTGACAAATTGCTGCATCAACGCGGCGTCCTTCACCCCGTCTCGCTCGACGCCGCTCGAAACATCCACCCCGTCCGGGTTCAGGATCCGGACAGCCCGCCCGACGTTGGCGGGGCTTAACCCCCCGGCCAGCCAGAAACGTCCTTCGGGCCGCCCGACCTGCTCCCACGGCAGGGCCTGGCCGGATCCGGGCGCGGTCCCTTCCAGGAGCAAAATGTCGGCGCCAGCCCGGTCTCTCTCCGACTGGCCGGGTCTGATCGTGAGAAGACCGAGCGCCCGTGCCCGCTCCACCCAATCCAACTCTGGACTGTCATACACCTGAAGGCCAGCCCAGGGGATCTTCCACACCTCGTTCCAGATGGAATCGGAGGCCCCGCGGAGCACGGCCACCAGACGGCCTGGCCATTCCTCGGCCCACCGGGCTGCGGCCATGAACGGCACCTGGCGCCGTGCCGGGCCCAGGATCACACCGGCCAAGTCCGCACCCGCCGTCATCGCGGCGTGCACCTGGTCACGGCTTCTCACCCCGCAGATCTTCACGACGCCCATCGGACCACTTCCCGCACGAGGCCGGATCCGCCGGTCATCACCGCCTCACCCACCAGTACCGCCCGAAATCCGGCGTCCGCCAGCGCCCTTATCTCCTCCATCGTGCGGATGCCGCTCTCCGACACGGTCAGGACACCTTTCGGCACTTGGGGCGCGAGCGCCAGGGATCGAGCCACATCCGTGCTGAATGTATCCAGATCGCGGTTGTTGACCCCGATGAGGCGCGCACCGACATCAACGGCGCGCCCGAGTTCCCCCTCGTCGTGCACTTCCACCAGCACGTCCACCCCAAGGGCGTCGCCCGCCCGGAGGAGGGCCTGGAGCTCCTGGTCGGTCAGGATCCGGACAATCGCCAAAACCGCGTCGGCCCCTGCCCGAACGGCTTCCGCGACCTGGGCCGGGTGCAGCAAGAAGTCCTTTCGCAAGAGCGGCAGCGCACTGGCTGTTCGCGCGGCCTCGAGGTGTTGGAGGGCCCCCCCGAAAAAACGGGGCTCCGTTAACACCGAAATCGCGGCCGCGCCGGCTTCCTCGTAGAGCCGGGCGCGTGCCGCCGGATCATACACCCCGGCTTCCAGGCGACCGGCCGACGGCGAGCGCTCCTTGCTTTCCGCGATGACGGCAAACCGCCGGGCGGTGAGTGCGGTCCACAGCCGGTGCCGCCTGCCTTCCACCTGGGGGTTGACCTCTTGCAAACTGACATCCTGGGCGGCCCATTGCGCGCGCATCCGCGCCAGCTCCGTCAGATCCGCGAGGAAGTGCGCCGGTGCGGTCCCGCTCATACCGGCACCTCGCGCCAGGACCGCAAGGCCTGGAGCACCCCGATCGCCCGTCCACTGGCAATCGCATCGCGGGCCACCACCACGCCCTCCCGGATGCTGGCCGCGGCCCCCGCCGCATAAAGCGCCAGTCCCGCATTAAAGACCACGATATCGGCGTCGGGACCTCCATCGCCGCGCAGCACGGCCTCGCCCCGGCGGGCGTTTTCCGCCGGGTCCCCGCCGCGAATGGCGGCGTGGGGCGCGCGCGGCAACCCGACGTCCTCGGGCGTGAGCTCGTAGGTCGTCACCTTCTCTCCGCAGACTTCCGCCACCAGCGTGGGCCCCGCCAGGGACGCCTCATCCAGGCCAGCCCCGTGGACCACCAGGCTGTGTTGGGTGCCAAGACTCGCGAGGACCTCTGCCACGGGCTCCACCCAGGACGCCTGAAAGACGCCGAGCAGCTGATGTTCGGCTCCCGCCGGATTCGTAAGAGGTCCGAGGAGGTTAAATACCGTCCGCACGCCCAGATCCTTGCGGGTCGGGGCAGCATGCCGCATGGACGCGTGCAGGAGGGGCGCGTACAGAAACCCGAACCCCACCTCATCCACCTGTCGGCCCGCCTCCAGCGGCGTCCCCGGAATCGGAATACCGAGCGCCTCCAGTACGTCGGCACTACCGCTGCGGGAGGAGACGGAACGGTTTCCGTGCTTCGCCACCGCCACACCGGCCCCGGCGGCCACCAGGCCGGCCAGGGTCGAGACGTTCAGGCTGTGACTTCCGTCGCCGCCCGTCCCACACGTATCCAGAACCGGCCGGCGCGACACGGGCACGGGGGTCACGCGCTCCCGCATGGCTTCGGCAAAGCCAGCGAGTTCGTCCACCGTTTCCCCGCGGACGCGAAGCGCCATGACGAGTCCACCGATTTGGCTCGGCGTGGCGCGACCGTCCATGATGATGCCCATCGTCTCACGCGCCTGGTCCCGCGTTAAGGCCCGGCCCTCCGCCAGCGCCTCAAAAATCTCGTGCATAGGCGACGCCTCCCTTCACGGCGCCCATGCCCACGGGTGTCCGAACCCGACGAAAGTTGTCCAGCACCCGAGCGCCTTCGGGGGTGAGGACCGATTCCGGATGAAACTGGATCCCGAAGACCGGCCGCGACCGGTGCCGGATTGCCATGATGGTGCCGTCTGCGGCCATGCCCTGTACCAGAAGCGGTGTGCCCTCCACGCTCATGACGGCCAGCGAATGGTAGCGGCCGGCCCGAAAGGGGTTTCGTACCCCGGCCAGGATGCCGGTGCCGTCGTGGAGGATATCGTCCGCTTTCCCGTGCATGAGGCGGACAGCCCTGCCGATAGGAGCGCCGAACGCGGCTCCGATGGCCTGGTGGCCCAGGCATACTCCTAGGATAGGGAGCGCCGGCGGCGCGGCCTGCACGAGGGCGAGCGAGACGCCCGCCGCGTCCGGCCCCCCGGGCCCGGGCGAGATGACGATGCGCGTGGGCTCAAGACCAAGGAGGTCGGCGGTGCTGGCCGCGTCATTGCGAACCACATGACAGGTCTCCCCCAGGGCCTCCAGCATCTGCACCAGGTTGTAGGTGAAAGAATCATAATTGTCGATGACCAGGATCACTGCCACTCCTCCTCCCCATCCAACACCGCCAGCAGGGCCCGCGCCTTATTGAGCGACTCCTGATACTCCCGCTCCGGGTCCGAGTCAGCGACGATCCCGCCACCGGCCTGGACCGTCGCCATTCCCCCGGCTACCTCGAGCGTGCGGATGGTGATGCAGGCATCCAGCGAACCATCGTGGGACAGATAGCCCACGACTCCGCCGTACGCTCCCCGCGCTTCTGGCTCCAGCTCGTCGATGATTTCCATGGCCCGGATCTTGGGCGCGCCGGACAGCGTTCCCGCCGGAAAACAGGCCTGCAGGGCATCCAACGCGTCGGCCTCCGGGCGGAGCTCCGCCTCCACGTCCGACACCATGTGCATGACGTGGCTGTACAGCTCGCGCTCCATGAAGCGCGTCACCCGGACCGTTCCCGGTACGGCCACCCGGCCGAGGTCGTTGCGCCCCAGATCCACCAGCATCACATGCTCCGCGCGTTCCTTTTCGTCGCGCACGAGGTCCTGCCACAGGTCCTCATCCTCGGAGGGGCGGGAGCCGCGCGGACGGGTGCCCGCGATGGGACGGGTCGCGACACTGCGCCCCTGTACCCGGACCAGCAACTCCGGTGACGCCCCCACCAAGGTGCGGTCCGGCGTCTCCAGATAGAACAGGTACGGGCTCGGATTCAAACGGCGCAGACGCCGGTAAAGGCCGAGGGGATCCCCCTCTACCGGCGCCGACAGCTTCTGGGACAGCACGACCTGAAAGACATCTCCTGCTTCGATATGGGCGCGGGCCGCCGCGACCCGCGTGCGGTAGTCGTCGACGGTCTGATTGCTCACGACCGGCCCCATCTGCCGCACGCTTGAGGTGATTGATCCAAAGGGAGCCCGCAAGCGCCCCACGACTTCCTCGATGGCCGCGTCCGGGTCTTGCCCGCCATGACGCCGCCCTTGAACGACGATCGTGAGCGTCTGGCGTCGGTGATCAAACCCGAGCACGATGCGCGGCCAAACGAAGTACCATCCCGCGGAGACCTTCTGGTGGCGGCTCGGCAGGCGCTCCAACGTGCGCACCCAGTCATAAGCGAAGAACCCTACCGGTCCACCGGTATACGGAAGTTCCAATCCCTCCGGCACCCGCGCCCGGTACTGGCGCCATCCGTAGCGCAACAGGCGCGTCGGGTCGGGGTCGCGATAGCTGCCCTCCTCGCCCTCCAGATGCGCGAGCCCGTCCACACCCGTTTCATCCGTGAGCCGCGCCAGTTCGCCCACCGCGATGAACGAGTAGCGGGCGATTTTCTCGTCGCCCTCCACACTTTCCAGCAGGGTATGGGCTCCATGCGGACGCAACTTCAAGAAGGCCGTAATCGGTGTTTCCTGGTCGACCGGAAAAGTCCGGTAGCCCAGCCGATAGGGACCTTCTGTCAGGGGGTCTACCATCTCACGGGCATCTGTCACGTTGTCGCCTGCCATTCCCATAAAAAAACACCCCGTCCCGCTGGGACGAAGTGAACTTCGTGGTGCCACCCATGTTCGGGCCCAAAGGCCCCTTCTCGCGATACGGCCCGACGGCTTATATCGCCTTCCCGGATAACGGTGGAAGAATCCGTCCAAGCCTACAGCCGTTCGCTTTCGGTTGGCCGCTCGCGGATCCATTCATACGGGTTCCACCGCCGGATTCACACCATCGCCGGCTCTCTTGGGGCTTCGCCACGCACTACTCGTTCCGGTCATCGCGAGTCGCTGTGAAATTATGAGTCAGTCTAGCGGCCCCCTGCCGGATCGTCAAGAGGACACCGCGACGATTCGTAGAAAACGACTGTCAGCTTTGGCCGTATCCGCATCGGCCGTTCAGCTTGACGGCCGGGACTCCCTCTTCCCAGGTCCCGGACCGGTCCGTGCGTCGTCCGCGCCCGGCCTCCCGGAGTGGCACGCCTGGGGGCCGTGAACCGGGATCGCCTTCATCCACCCTCGACCGCGTGCAGGATCGCCCGGGCGACCGCAAGGTCGCGATCCGTCACGCCCCCCTCATCGTGCGTCGTTAGAAAGACCCGGACCCGGTTGTAGCGGATGTCGAGATCCGGGTGATGACCGGCCGCCTCGGCCACGGCGGCCACCTCCTTCACAAACGTCATCGCATCCGCGAAGTCGGCCCCCCGGTACCAGTATTCGATGCCCTCATCGCCGTTATCGGACCTCTGCCATCCGGGCAGGAGGGCAAGGCCGTCTGCGATTTCCGTGGCCGTGAGCCGTTTCATGGCGCTCTTCCTTCCTATTCGTCCCGTTCCTCGAGGACAACTGCGGGGGCGCCCACTCCCCTCCACCTTTTACCAGACTCGGGCGTAAAGTTCCAGCGTTCACGCCCGGGGGATATGAGCCCGTTGGCCTGATGGGGGCACAGTTTCCCTGGCCATGTGGCTCTAAAATATTCTCCGTCGAAGACGACCACTAAGTCTCGTCTTCCTCCTCATATTTCCGACCGGGCGGGACATGCTCGGTGAGCCTGGGGAGCATCCTCTTGGTGGACGACCGGCCCCTGGCCCTAAGAAGCCATGGTGCGAGGAAGCAGGAACCCGATGCGGGAGGATCGGGAACCCTCCGGATTTATCCGTGGGGAGCAGGTCAATCCCTCCTCAATGCAGGAGACTCGCCGGCAGAGCCGCTCCCAAAGCGCTCACTACCCGGTCTCTCAGGCCCTGGTGTTCGGGATGCCGGAGATCCGGATCTGCTTCGAGAATGGTCCGGGCCAGATTGCGGGCGTCCTGTAAGAGATCGAAATCTCGTAGCGGGTTGGCGAGACTGAATCCCTGCAGACCGTGCTGACGGAGCCCCAGCACCTCTCCCGGTCCCCGCAGCTGCAGGTCAATCTCGGCCAGCACAAATCCGTCATGATGGTCCAACAGCGCCTGCAGGCGCTCTTCCGCGTCCTCCGTGCCGGGGTCCGCCACCAAGATGCAGCGGCCGGGCCGCGCTCCCCGACCCACCCGGCCTCGGAGCTGATGCAGTTGCGCCAGTCCGAAACGATCGGCGTCCTCGATCACGATGAGGGTGGCATTGGCCACGTCTACACCGACCTCGATGATGGTCGTGGCGACCAGCACGTCAAGCTCGTGAAGCCGGAATTGTTCCATCACGGCGGCCTTGGCTTCCGAGTCCAGTCGGCCGTGCACGATTCCGACACGCCAGCCGGAGACGGTCTTCATGCCCTCGTACAGGGTGGTAGCAGCCCTCACGCCCCCCTCGTCACTCTCCTCCACATGCGGGCACACCACGTACGCCTGTTCGCCGCGGCGGACCGCCGCCATAACTTCCTGATAGACGGCACGACGTTCGGCACGGGTCCGCCGTACCGTCCCGACCGGCTCGCGGCCGGGCGGCATTCCCACGATGCGGGTCAGGTTGAGATCCCCATAGACGGTCAGGGCCAGGGTCCGCGGGATAGGGGTGGCGGTCATGACCAGGAGGTGGGGTGCGTGGCCCTTGGCGGTTAATCCGGAGCGCTGGCGCACCCCGAAGCGATGCTGCTCATCCACGACCACGACGCCTAGACGGTCAAACTCGACCGAGTCCTGAATGAGGGCCTGGGTCCCGACCACCACGCCCACGCCACCCGTCCTGAGGGCGTCCCGCACCTCGCGCGACGCGCCGCCGGTGACACACTCGACACGGACTCCGAGTGGTTCAAACCACCGTTGCAGCACCCGGGTCTGTTGGTCTGCCAGCACCTCTGTGGGCGCCATGAAGGCCGCCTGCAGCCCCGACTCCACCGCCACAAGACAGGCCAGCGCAGCGAGGACGGTCTTGCCGCTGCCCACGTCGCCCTGCAGGAGGCGGGCCATGGGCGCCGGGCGCTGCAGATCGGCCGCGATCTCGGTCCACGCCTGCTCTTGGGCTCCGGTCAGCTGAAAGGGCAGTCCCGCTCGAAAGCGCGTGACCAGAGGCCCCGTGGTGTCGAGCGGACGACCGGCCGCGGGCCCGCGTTCACGCATGCGCAGCCACTGGATGGCGAGCGTCACGGTCAGAACCTCGTCGAGGACCAGGCGGGTACGCGCCCGTTCCTGCTCCTCCATAGTTCGAGGCAGGTGGATCGCTCTAAGACTCCATGCCCGCCCGGGAAGGTCCCGTGCCTGGAGGATGGCTGGCGGCATCGGGTCGCTTACCTGGGCCGCGAGCCCCGGTATCGTCGTGCGCATGAGCTGGCGCATGAAGGCCTGCTTCAAATCTCCCGCCAGAGGGTACACCGGCACAATTTCGAGCGGCGCGTGGTCCTCGATTTCTTCCCATTCGGGATGCGCCATGCTAAGATACCGGCCCCGTCTGGCGACTTTCCCGATGAGCACGAGTTCCTGACCCGGCCTGAAACGCCGTAAGAGGAAGCGCGCATGGAAGAAGGTGACCTCCATGATGGCGGTATCGTCCGTCACCCGGAGCTGGGCCATCACGTCATGCCCGGGCACGGCCCTGGGCATGACCGTCAGTACCCGCGCCCGCACGACTGCCCCTTCCCCCACCCGCAGGAGGGCGAGTGGGGTGAGACGCGTACGGTCCTGGTAGCGCCGTGGCCACACCGTGAGAAGTTCGCCGGCGCATGCGGCTCCGAGCCGTGCCAGATCCTCCGCGCGCCGCGGCCCCACTCCGGGTACCTTCGTCAGCGGATCGCCCAGCGCTACTCCTGCACGATGAGGACCCACACCGGCAGGTCGGTGACCCGACGGGCCTCGGCGCCGAGAGCCTTCTCCCACTGGCGCACCTCCTCCTCCGCTGCCGCGGCATGGATGTACACATGCAGCAGCCCCTCCGTGCCGCCCGCCAAACCTCGGACGATCCCATCCAGCACCGTCCCCCGGTCGCCTGCGAGGCGCGGATCGTCCGCCCGCCTGTACCCGTCCTGGCGGCGTTCCACGACAAATTGGCGGGCCCGCCCAGCACGTTCCAGCATCCGGGTCGGCGGGGTTCCGTCACGGACATCCCACCAATGGTCGAGGGCCACCAGCAAGGCACCCAGGGACGGGACGCTCACCGCATGGCGCAAGACCCGCCGGGCCTGCAGCCACAGAGCCCCCGGCCGATCGGCCGCGTCCGATGGAGCCAGCGGGACAAATCCGGCTGCGCGGACCAGGCTCGCCCACTCCGCTTCCACAACGGCCCACGGACCCTCGCCGTCCCGCATTGGATCGTCATCCAGCGCGGCTTGCATGTTCAGCACCTTGAGCTCACGCAGACGACCGGCTGATGTCAGAAGCCCCACGACTTCGTGAGGGCGGTCTGTATGGACGTGAATCCTGATGGCGCGGTCATCCGAAAACGCCACTACCACCGAATCCCCGCAACGGGAAAGCGCGCTCTTCAGCCTGTCCGGTCCGTACGCCGGATCCAGCAAGAAGGCCTCCACCTCGTAGGGGCGGGTCAGGGCGATCGGTTCTGGGACAGGTTGGGCCAGCCTTGGGGAGGGGTCGGCCGACGGCGGGCGGGCCGGTCCCCCGGAAAGCCCCTGCAGGATGAGCAAGAGACCCTGTCCCCCCGCATCCACCACACCCGCTTCGCGCAGCACGGACAGAGCGTCCGGAGTCCGCGCCAGGGCCGACCCGGCCGCGTCTAGTACCGTAGGCCAGAAATGAGCACCCTCGGTCCCCCCAGACGCAGCGGAGGCCGCGGCATCCGCCACCGTCAGGATAGTGCCCTCGACGGGCTCCGCCACCTGTTCTCGGGCTTGACGGGCACCCACCGCCAGAGCGGTGCGAAAGTGCTCCCACGACCAGTCACCCTCATCGGGAGCCGCCTCGACAAAACCTTTCAGCCACTGTGACAGGATGACTCCGGAGTTTCCACGCGCCAGGCGGACGGCTCCTTCCACCAAAGCGCGGGCAGCGGCACGGGGACTCGAGGGTTCATCGGTCAGCGCTGCCACGCCGGCGTGCAGAGTCGCCAGCATATTGTGTCCGGTGTCGCGGTCGGCGACTGGAAAAACATTCAGCCGATCCACCGCGGCCGCGTACTGCTCGAGGTACCGCTCGGCATTTTGCCAGCGCTGCCGCCACTCGCTTTGTGTCACGATACCATCACAACGGGCGGGCTCGCGCCGGCGTTTGGGGGTCTCCGTGCTTGCGGGGACTGGGATTTCGAACCCGCACCGTCACCTCGACCGGCTCGAGACCGAGCCACTCGCGGAGACGAGCCTTCACGCATGCCGACGCGGCTTCGGCTACCCGATCCGGGTTCAGGGGCTCGCGATGATCGAGGTCGATCTGGCATGTTACAAAAAGCCCGTCGGCCGAGCGAACACTGATGCCGCGCGGCCTTACGACCCGTGCGCCCCGCGGGGTCGTCCGGGCTACGCCGTCGGTTTCCTCCAGCGCCAGCTGGGCCACCGCGGCCACGACTTCTTCATGGATGCGAAGCTCGCCACCCTCGCGCCGCCACCGCACCGCCGCTCACCCACTTTCGAGCCGCCGGGTCCGCTTTGGAGTCTAGGAAGTGTCGGCCGCGATGTCAACGGAGCGTGAGCGAGAAGTCAGGTATGTTATAGTAGCGAGGATTGACCGGCGGGAGGGGAACGCGTTGGCGTATCATTGCGAGATTTGCCACAAAAAGACATCACACGGTTTTAACGTGAGCCATTCCAATCGGCACACAAAGCGGGTATGGAAGCCAAACATTCAGCGTGTGCGGGCGCGGGTGGACGGCAAAGTGAAGCGCATCTATGTCTGTACGGCCTGCCTGAAGAGCGGGCGTGTCGATCGGGCCATCTAGGCGTCGACCGGCACCCCGAGTTCGCTGTGTCCGTAGCGGTATGCGGTCCGGCAGTACTGACACACCGCTTCCGCCCCACCGCTGTCGGCCATCTCCCGCCGCTCCTCCACCGGTAAGGTCAGGAGGAGCGGTTTTAGTTGCTCGCGGCTGCAGGTGCACCCAAAGCGGAGCGCCTGCACTTGGCTGAACTGAACCGGTTTCGGCAGCACCCGCCGTAGAAGGCCGTTCATGTCCTCGCCATCGGCCAGGGCGTGGCTCACGGAACCCAAGTTGAACAGGCGCGCCTGCACCTCCTCCACCAGCTCCGGAGGCGTACCGGGCAGCGTCTGGACCAGAATCCCCCCGGCGCCGGTCACCAAACCCTCACGGCCTACCAGGACGCCGACCGCCACCGCCGACGGTACCTGCTCCGACTCGGTGAAATAATGGGCCAGGTCCACCCCGATCTCCCCCGAGCGGATGGGCACATAGGAGGTGTAGATGCCGCCATTATTCAGGTGGCGTCGTACCAGTAGCCGGCCCTCCCGACCAACGGCTTGTCCCACCGCCAGTTTGCCGTCCGGGCGGAGCGGCAGCGAGACCCCGGGTGTATCCACCCGTGCCCGCAGCATGCCGTCCGCGTACCCTTCGGCCATCACCCGTCCCAACGGACCGCCCCCGTCCATCTCGAGATGGACAAACTCGTTCCCCTTGAAATCCGCACTGAGAAACGCGGCCCCTGCCATTAACCGTCCCATGGCGGCGGCGGCGAGAGGAAGCGCGCGGTGCACTTTTCCGACGGCCCGTGCGCTCTCCGTGATCACCGCTCCCATGGCCCGAAGTCGTCCCCCGGCAGCCGTCGCCTTGATCCGGTAATCCTGCAGGTGCGTTTCCTCCCCGCTCGCCTTTCAGATTTCGTGCCCGGGTCTTCGTGCCCCGGTCAACGCCGGGCCCAGAGTCCCAGGATCATCTGGAGGACCCGCCCCACCAGCGGGGGCACCTTGACCACCTGTACGCGCATCCTGGTCCCTCCCCGGCCGGCTTTACCGGCCACGTTCGTTCAGCGAACCGCGATGAGGCGCACACCTACCAGAACCAGCGCGGCCCCAATCACCAACGGCCCCAGACCTGCCCATAGGAGCCAGAGTCCTACACCGAGCGGCCACACCCAAAGCGGCAACACCTTGATGACGAGAAGCAACCCCGCCCCCGCCAGTCCGACTCCCGCCAAACGGCGCCCCATCCCATCCTGACCGGAACGCCAGGCCTTCGGCCTCGCTCTCACCGCCACACTCCCTTTAGGGCCGGAGCGGCGATCCGCTCCATCCTATGGAGGAGAGGCGATTCCGGTGACGCCGCGCAGACGTCTCATGGTCTGCGCCATGTCGGCAGATCCATACACGTGCGTACCGGAGACCAGGATGTCGGCCCCCGCCCGGTAGAGGGGTCCGGCGTTCTCATCATCCACGCCCCCATCAACCGCTATGCGGGGGCGATCACGTCCGCCTCTAAGCGCGGCGGCCTGCTCCACTTTATGTATCGCGCGCGGCCAAAATTTCTGTCCGCCGAATCCGGGATTCACACTCATGACCAAGAGCACGTCGACTTCGTCGAAGAGATCGGTCAGCACCGTCACCGGCGTCGCGGGATTCACGGCGACGCCGGCGAGCGCTCCGGCGTCGCGGATAGCGGTCACGCTGCGCTCGGCATGCACGAGGGCCTCCCAGTGCACCGTGAGGAGGTCGGCCCCTGCGTCCCGAAAGCGGGCGATGTAGTGGTCCGGTTCCACAATCATGAGGTGCACATCGAGCGGAAGGGAGGTGGCATGGCGAATGGCCCCCACGACCGCTGGACCAAAGGTAATGTTTGGCACAAACCGGCCGTCCATCACATCGATATGGATCAGGTCTGCGCCTGCCTCTTCCGCACGCCGTGCCTCGTCCGCCAGTCGTCCAGGATCTCCGGCCAGGATCGACGGCGCCACCTGCAGTATGCGGGGCTCCATGGCGGCCTCCCTTCCGACCAGTCGTGACTCAAGGTCCGCGAAGGACTGTCCGCGTCCCTCCAGGTCTGATCGAGAGTTTATCAGGTTCGTCCGGCACCGCCGTCCTTCGGGATCGCGCCTGGGCCGGATCCCTGGTCTCCCACAGTCCCGGCCTCCCAAAGCGCCCGGGTCCCGGCGGCCGTCAGTGTACGGTCTCCTCCAGAAAGGTCCGATAGTGCCGGTACCGGACGGCTGACACCGATCCTGCCGCGCGGGCCGCGGGGAGGGCGCATCCGGGTTCGTCGCGGTGCAGGCAGTCACGAAAGCGGCAACGAAGCTGGCGGAACTCCGGAAACGCCCAGCGGAGTTCCTCGGAGGTCATGGGCGGCAGGTTCAGACGGCTGAATCCCGGGGTGTCGGACAGATATCCATCGCCGAGACGGTGGAGGGAAACGGTCCGCGTCGTCTGCCGCCCTCGCTGCCGGCGCGTGAGAGCGCCGGCCGCCGGTCCCGCCTCACCCAGCAATGCTGCCAGCAGCGACGATTTGCCCGCTCCGCTCTCACCCGTCAGCACGTAGATGCCCTCACCGAGGCGGCGCGGAACGTCCGCGAGCCCCTCCCCAGTTTGCACGGATGTCCAGATAAGCGGATAAAGACGCGCCCAGGGTTCGAGCTCGGCTCGCCGTTCCGGGGGCACGCGATCCGCCTTGTGAGCCAGGAGGAGGGATTTGACCCCATACAGTTCCGCCAGGATGAGGCGCCGGTCCAGCAGTTCGGTGGACCCGACCGGATCCACCAGTGTGAAAACCATCACCAAGCCGCTGACGTTGGCGACCGGCGGCCTTTCAAGCGTCAGGCCGCGCGCCTCGACCCCTACGATGACACCCTGCCCCGGGTCGGTGGCACGGCACTCGACCCGGTCTCCCACCCGAATGCGGCCCACCGATCGGCGGACCTTGCCAGCCAGGTGGCACAGGAGCTCCTGCCCGTCGTCGGTGCCTACCGTCGGGCGATTGGCCTCCAGGCGCACCACCAGCCCCCTCAAGCGTGACCACGCTCAGCCACCACTGGATGACGACGCGCTCGAGGATGACGAGGAGGGAGAACTCCCCGACGCGGCAGGCACCAGGGAGCTGTGTCCCTGCAGCTGGCCATTCAGGTAAATCGCCAGCTGTCCCTGCTGCCCGTACCAGACCACCACGCCGAAGGGCACGGTCTCATTGGGCTGCACCTCCGCCCAGTACACTTCCATGTTGCCGGCCGCATCGGTCACGACCGCTTTTACCACCGAGTTCGGAGGCGCGCTCGACGGCACAGCCCACGAAATATCAGACTTGTTGAGGGTGAGCCCGGACGACTGGGGGCTCAATCCCCCGGACAGCACGACCGCCACGGACCCACCGGTGCCAACCTGTCCGTACGGCCCCGGGTTCTGGTCAATGATCACGCCCTGCGGCGCTTGGGTGGAATACTGGTAGGAAGCGCTGGCGAGTGTGAGACCGACCTGCGAGAGCGCCGTCGCCGCCTGCGACGTGCTGTCGCCGGTTACATTGGGGACGGTGGCGTTCCGCGGTCGGGAAGGGCCGGACGAGACCAGGAGCTTCACTTTGCTGCCCGGTACGACCGATGCGGTCCCACCCGGTGTCTGACTAATCACTTCATTGACCGGGGCCGGGTTATGCGCATAAGACAGCACCGGAACTAACCGGGCCTGTTTAATAGCGTTCTCGGCCGTCTGGACATCTTGGTACAGCACCCACGGTACCGAAACCTTGGCCGGTCCGGAGCTGGCTGTGAGCTCGATGAGATCACCCGCCCGGAGTCTAGTTCCCCCGGACGGTACCTCAATGGCGACCCGTCCCGCCTTCACCCGGCTGCTTGAGGTCGCCCCCGCCATCTTGACCCGGAATCCCTGCCGTTCCAGCATGAGACGGGCCTGGCGCACCGGCTGGCCCACGACATTCGCCGCCCGCACCAACGGAGGGCCGGCCAGCACCCGCTCTACGGCAAGCCCGGCCAGGACCAGGAGGACGAGCGCCACGGCTGCCGCGATTGTCCACCGGCGCCGCGCCGACGTCACCGGCGGAGACCCATCACGATTGTTACGCCGCCCGGAGGCGCGTAAAGGCACTGGGGCGAGCACGGGGGTTTCGCCACTACCCCCGGCCTGCACTTCATGCAGGCGCTGGCGGAAGGCCTCCGCCGAACTGAACCGGTCATCCGCATCCTTGGCCAACAGGCGGGTGATGAGGCGGGCGACCGGTTCGGGCACGTCGGGCCGGAGGGAACGGACGTCGGGTGGCGGCTCCTGCATATGCTGCAGGGCCACGGCCAGCGCCGAGTCACCCTGGTAGGGGGGAGAGCCGGTGAGCATTTCAAACAGGACGACGCCGAGCCCATAGAGATCCGTGGCTGGCCCCACCGCTTTGCCCCGCGCCTGCTCGGGGCTCAAATATTGAGCAGTGCCGAGGAGGCTCCCGGTGTTGACCAGGGTGGACGACGTCATGGCCCGGGCAATCCCGAAATCGGTCACCTTGGCCGTCCCGTCCTCCGCCACGAGAATGTTTTGCGGCTTGATGTCGCGATGGATAATCTGACGCTCATGCGCCTCGCCCAGCGCTTCGGCCACCTGGTCGGCAATATTGAGGGCCATCGCCACATCGAGCGGCCCGTGGGTGCTGATGTAATCCTTCAGGTTGGGACCGTTCACGAGCTCCATCACGATGTAATGGGACCCTTCATCCATGCCCACGTCGTACACCTGGACGATGTGGCGGCCGTCGAGTGAGGCCGCCGCCCGCGCTTCCATCGAAAAGCGATTGACAACGTCTTCGTCCTGGGCCCACTGTTCTTTCAGCATCTTGATGGCCACGAAGCGGTTTAGCGCAAGGTCGCGCGCACGGTACACAAGGGCCATGCCGCCCTGCCCGATGCGGTTTAACACTTCGTAGCGCCCGGCCAGCACCTTACCGACCATCAGATGCTTCTTCCTCCACCAGAATCACAGTGACGTTGTCGGGACCCCCGGCCCGGAGGGACTCCTCGACCAGACGGTCTACGGCCTCCTCCCCCCGGTGCGTGCTGAGAATTTCCGCAATCGTGGTGTCGTCCAGCACATCGTATAGACCGTCGGAACATAACATGATGCGTTCGCCCGGGCGCCAGGTGACGACCAGCACATCGAGCCGCACGGACGATCCCGGCCCCAGCACCCGGGTCACAACATGACGCTGAGGGTGCCGAAGCGCCTCGGCCTCCGTGAGCAGACCGGAGGCCAGGAGCTCGGCCGCCACCGCGTGGTCTTGCGTCAAGCGGTCGAGCCGCCCATCCCGGAGCCGGTAGGCGCGCGAGTCGCCGACATGCACGACGGACACCTCCTCGCCGTGCACCTGGACCACGGTAAGCGTCGTCCCCATCCCAAACAAGCGGGGCTCCGCATGCGCCCACGCATACAGTTCGCGATTCGCACGCTTGAC
This sequence comes from Bacillota bacterium, assembly GCA_021818685.1. Taxonomy (GTDB): domain Bacteria; phylum Bacillota; class Sulfobacillia; order Sulfobacillales; family JAIMBI01; genus JAKATP01. Next base: position 31,636 of record JAKATP010000017.1, read on the forward strand.
GATGCGCTCCAGATCGACAATGCTTCGAGGCTGCTCGCTCACGGCCCGGTCCAGTACTTCGATCGCGTGGTGGCTCGCCTCGCGGCCACCGGGTGCCCCCCCCATACCGTCGGCCACGGCGGCCAGAAGACCGTCGGGAAAAGCCCGAACCAAATAGGCATCCTGGTTGTCAGCCCGCACGAGCCCCTGGTGGGTCTTGGCAAACGCCTTCAACACCATAATCGACAACGCGACCTCACGGCCCGGTTCGGGCGCATCGAGGGTTCCTCCCCACTGAAGACACGCCGCCAGCCTGCGTCGTGGACAGAACGCTTGGAGAGCATAGGCGGGCTAATCTCGCAGGGACCACTCCCGGCAGTCCCCGATCACCATCCGATCGCCCGTTCGAAAATCATTATCGCGCTCGCCGATCCGCCGTCAAGCGCCACCTCTCGACAGCGGACGCTCCGAGGGTTGTTGGCCGCTTGCCGGTGTCGGTCCCGCGCCGAGTCCCCGGCGAAGCTGACCGCAGGCAGCCTCGATCTCCTGACCGAGCTCCCGCCGGACGGTGCAGGAGATGCCCGCCTCGTCCAGCACAGTCCGAAAGGCTGTGACCTGTGCGGGGGGCGACGGGCGATACGGGAACTCGGGCACGGGGTTCCAGGGAATCAGGTTTACGTGACAGGGGAAACGCCGGACCAAGCGGACCAGCTCGCGGGCGAGCGTTAGCCCGTCGTTGACGCCGTCAATGAGGAGATACTCGTAGGTGATGCGGCGCCGTGTCCTCTCCCAGTAGGTGGCCAGCGCATCCATGAGGGGGGCAATCGGATACGCACGGTTAACGGGCATGAGTTCTCCCCGGACCGCGTCGTTCGGGGCATGCAGCGACACCGCCAAGGTCACCGGCATGCCCTCGTCGGCCAACTTGCGGATCCGGGGCGCGAGGCCGCTCGTCGACACGGTCAGGTGTCGATAGGAGAGTCCAAGTCCGTCCGGGTCGTGCATCAGGCGCAGTCCCGCCACGGTTCCCGCATAGTTGTCAAGCGGCTCGCCGATGCCCATCAGATCGACGCGCCGGACCCTCTCGCCCCGCTCGGCCAAAAGCGTCTCTCCGAGGGCCACCTGATCGGCAATCTCCCCCGCACTCAGATTGCGCGTCTTGCCTGCGAGGCCTGATGCACAGAAGTGGCAGCCAATGGCGCAACCCACCTGAGTCGACACGCAGACCGACCAGCCAAAGCGATGCGGCAGCAGCACCATTTCCACCCGCTCGCCGTCGAAGAGTCCCACCACAATCTTTTCTGTGCCATCGCGCGCCTGCTGCCGCTCCACGGGCACGACCCGCACCAGCGGCCACTCGGCGGCCGCCCGTGAGCGTAGCGTCGCCGGCCATACGGACAGCGCGTCGTAGGAGGCGACGCGGGTCTTCCACAACGCATGAAACAGTTGCCGTCCGCGATAGCGCGGCAGACCCCCCTCCTCCATCAGGTGCTCTAGCGCGGTTCTATCCATTGACAGCACGTCGACCGCCATCTGGCTCTCCTCCCGTCCTGCGCTCACGCTACGCGTCACCCCTACTGGCTCCTCAGGCTGTCCGACGCAGGCGAGCGATAAAAAATCCATCCAGGTCCGCGATTCCGGGCGGCACCAAGAGCCAATGCCCCTCCCGAAACCGGGTCCACGGCTCCGGCAGCAATTGAGCGACGTCTTCGGGCACCAGTTCGGAATGCGCCTGCAGGATCGCATTCACGACCACGGTGGTCTCCTCCGGTTCCGTCGAGCACACACTGTAGACGACGATACCGCCCGGTTCCACCGTCCCCACCGCCGCGTCCAGGAGCTCGCGCTGCAGGATCTGGAACCGGGCCAGGTCGCGAGGCTGGCGGCGCCAGCGGATATCGGGCCGTCGGCGAAGAATGCCAAGGCCGGTACAGGGAGCGTCCACAATCACGATCCCGCCGTGCTCTTGCGAGGCCACCGCCCGGGCATCGCCCAGGACCGGCGTTACCCGGCCTGCCAGATGAAGCCGGACGGCATTCTCGCGCAGCCGCGCCAAACGTTCCGCCGCCGTATCCACCGCTGTCACATGGGCGGCGGGATGCTGGTCGGCCAGATGAAAGCTCTTACCTCCGACGCCGGCACACAAGTCGACGATACGGGTTTGCTCCGGCTCCGCGGCCGCGTAGGTTACCGCCATCGCACTCTGGTCCTGCACGTACAAAAACCCCTGCCTAAAGAGGGCCGAGCGCTCCAGGCGGAGCGGCGAGCGTACGGTGATGGCGTCGGGCAGCCAGTCCGAGGCCACCGCTTCCACGCCTTCGGACGCCAGATCGGCGAGGGCCGTTGCACGGTCCTTCCGCACCCGGAGAGTCATGGGCGGTGGCTCATTCAGGCGAGCCGCCATGGTCTCCCAGTCACCGGGCCAGCGCGCCTGCCAGCGTTCGAGAATCCAGTCTGGCAGCGAGTAGCGGACACCAGGTTCGCGAGGTTCGAAGGGGGTCCGGATGGCGGTGCGCAGCACGGCATTGACAAGGCCTGCCGCCCGTGCGTCCACCGTGCGGGCCTGCTCCACAGCGCTGGAGACCACAGCGTAATCCGGAACCCGGTCCATGAACCATAGTTGGCAGAGCCCGATGCGGATCACCATCCGCACCGCCGGCTTCGGCGACAGAGGGATGCGGGTGGTGATGAAGGCGTCGAGAAATCGACGGTGGCGTAAGACGGCATAGACAATCTGCGTGGCGAGACGGCGATCCTCCGGAGACAACCCCCGCTCCGCGCCCGCCAGGGCCTCGGCCACCGGCCGCCCCTCTTCCACCTCCAAAAGAGCTGCCAGGGCCTGCACGCGCGCCGCTCCGATGCGTTCTACTGCACCTGGGTCAACTCGCGCCGGAGGCCGCGCACGTACGCTCCCGGCGTCATGGCGCGCCGGCCGGCGGGCTTTATCCGCAGCACCATGAGAGACCCCGTCCCGCACCCGATCCGCCATGCTTCGCCTCTCCTCTCAATCTCTCCCGCCGACAGAGGCCGCTCTCCCGCCACCTCCCGGGCGGGGACCGCCTCCGCGATCACGATGCGTTCCCCGTCAGCGACCGTCCAGGGTCCTGGCTCCGGCAGCAGGCTCCGAATCCGGGCCGACACGGTCGTCGCCCCCTCCAGCCACGGGATCCGCGCATCCTCGGCGGCAAACTTCGGTGCCGAGGTGGCCCCGGACGGTTGTGGCGTCGTCGGCACTTCGCCCGCGAGAAGCCGGGGGAGCCAGTCCGCGAGCAGGAGCGCCGCCGTCTCGGCCAAGCGCTCCGTCAAGCTTCCCGTAGTATCTGACGGGGCGATCTCGATCACCCGCTGGTCGACCACCGGTCCTGTGTCCACACCCCGGTCCAGATCG
>JAKATP010000145.1 GCA_021818685.1 Bacillota bacterium
GATCTGTCGACGTATGCTAACAGCCTACGACGCGCAGTATCTGCAATTAGCGATAGGGCGAGAAGCGAGTCTGGCTACCCTCGATGTCCAGCTTGCCGAAGCCGCACGTGCTGAGGGCGTTCGCCTGTGGGAGCCACCGGGCGCCCAATGACAGCGCCTCCTTCTTAAGTGAGGAGAGGGATACTGCGAGAGATGCGATGGGTCCACCGGGGGCAGTGTATATCGCCGGCGTCCCCCGTGAACCAGCTAACACCAGGGTAGGAGGCAGGGCGACGGCGGACGTCCCGCTGGCGGCGGGACGGGACCGGACGGCGGCCTCCCAGGCCGGAAGCCGGTGGAACTTGGCTCCACGGAGGATGCGCACGGCCGCGATCGGGCGGAGGTCCAGCGGAGCTTGGCGCCATCGACGGAGGCGCCGGAGCCTTCGATGGCCTTCCAGCGGCGGTCCAGGCGTTCGGCCACGATGGCGGTGGTGGCGGGTAGGCATCATCCGGGGGAACATTCTTCATCAGGGCGGGAGAGAGCCCTCTGACACGGGGAGCACCAGCGACGTCGTTCCGCCCGGCATCCGCCCACCCACGCGGATCGTCCACGCTTGCTCGCGGTCGGGGACTCCCCGGGAAGCTCGCATCACCAGGTTTCTCCCGGCGGGCTCGAGATAAGGCGCCGTCCGTCGCACGACCTCCGGCACGTCGAGCCGCCTGAGTATGCTGCCTCCCGTGCTCGCAGGTAATCACGACGCTAGTCGGGTCTGAAGGTGCCTTTGCGTCGGGAGCGCGTATCAAGTAGTCGCCAGCCTCAGTGGGAGAGGCGCAGTGATTCCTGTTCGTCCCGTCACGGGCGGCCTTCCTCGTCCGCGAACACCTCATCCAATGCGACCACCAACGTGGAGATGTCGTCGTTGTTGATGACGGCGGGCGGTTCAATCCGGATGACACGCGCATTGTTGAGCGTGCCACCCACCAGGATGCCGCGCGTGAACAACCCTTTGGCTACGCGGTATCCGGTGGCGCTGTCCGGAAACTCCATCCCGATGAGGAGACCCCGTCCGCGATATGCCGTCATGACGCCGGGATGCTTCAGATCGAGAGTGGACAGTCCGTCTAGGATGAGCGCACCCTTCTGGGCGGCCTGCCCCGGGATGTCATCCGCGAGCGTCACTTCGAGGGCGGCGATGGCTGCCGAGCAGGCGAGAGGATTGCCCCCGAAAGTGGAGGACCCCAGAATGAACGGGTTCTCTTCCAAGCGCGTCCATAGGTGCGGTCTGGCGACAAGGGCCCCGATTGGCATGACACCGCCTCCGAGCGCCTTCGCCAGGCAGAGGATGTCGGGAATGACCCCGACCCGATCGACCGCGAACAGCGTGCCCGTGCGACCCATGCCGGTCTGTATCTCGTCGCAGATCAGGAGCGCGTCCATCTCGTCGCACAGCGCGCGCACTCCCGGCAGATAGTCGTCTGCAGGAATATTGATGCCGCCTTCGCCCTGGATCGGTTCGAGGATTACGGCCGCTGGTGGTTCGCCCACGGCGGCGAGCCCTCTCAGGTGGGTGGCCAGGGCGTCAAGGTCTCCGAACGGGACATGGGAAAAGCCCGGCACCAAGGGGAGGTACGGGCTCCGGAAAACGCCACGCCCGGTCGCGGACAGCGCGCCCATCGTCTTGCCGTGGAAGCCGCCGACCGTTGCCACGATGGGAACCCGGCCGGTTGCGAGCCGGGCCAGCTTGAGCGCCATCTCGACGGTCTCGGCTCCGGAATTGGTGAGATACACGTACTGGAGATCGCCGGGCGTGACCAGAGAGAGCAGGTGCGAGAGGTATGCCCGCAGGGGGTCGACCAGTTCCTGACTGTGAAGGGCATACCGATGGAGTTCGGCTTCGACCGCGACGACGACGCGGGGATGCCGGTGTCCGAGGAGGTAGATGCCGTAGCCGCCAAGACAGTCGAGATACTTCCGGCCCCGGGTGTCCCAGAAGTATGCGCCCTCGTCGCTCCATTCCGCAGCCGTCTCATCGGTGGACGCTGACTTCCGATGGGCCAGCATGGCGCGACTGACATGCCGTGCGTAGAGCTCGGCCGCTTCCGCCGTCATCGCCTCGGCGTCTGCCGGCGACAGACGGTCTTGCTGAATGTAACCGAGAACTCGGTGCGCGGTCTGGAGTGCTTGAACCCTGTCTGCGCTCACCATACCCTCTCTTTCCTGTAGTAGGAGCCACCCACGACCAGAACCATCCGTGCTTTTCTGGTCTTCGCCACATGCGTGAAAAGCCCCTCTCGCCGTGGTGGCCGGCCAGTGGACCCGGCGACCGGATCCACCCCCAGGGCATTGCGCTGGGTGAGCAAGCGCATCCACCAAGTCGGTACGACCGCCGAGAACCGGGCGGGATGGGGTGGGAGCCCGGCAACGCGACAGGTGCACAGCTAGAAGGTGTTAGACGCGGTGTGGGAGGCGACCACCACGCGGGGCCTGGCTTCTGCGTGTTAGATACGGGGCCTCTTGGGCGATCGGGCGCTGGTGGGTGGCAAAATACGATGTGAGCACCGCCCGGCTCTTGGCATAGGAATGCGGGGTTTTGCTGAATCAGAACCCGGGGGGCGTGCTCCCGGGTACCGGGAACCAGTCGCCTGAGTTAGGTTCCTTCAGGCATGCACAGGCTAGTTTGCGCTCCAAAACCCGTGTTTGCCGTCGCTCGAGTGCTTGGGTGCTGACGGCTCATCTGTCCGTAAGAAAGGTTGAAGTTCTTGGAGCGTCAGGTGACTTGGCCGCAAGATCGATCGCAGGGTTCCGGGCGCTAGCTCACGGTGCAAGGGTACAATGGCCGTGCGCCCATCGGGATGGCGGAGCTTTTGGTGACTACCCCGTTGGCTCACGCTCACAAACCCCGTGCGGGCCAACGCGGCGGCGACTTGCTGGCCGGACAGGATCGGCGGCGTGCGTGGACTCATGCGTGAGGCAACTCGACGGTAACCGGCGCCAAAATCGGTGTCACGGGCAGTCCCGTCAGATCCGCGTCCTCATAGTACAAGTCCAACGCTTCCCGCAGCTTGTCGAGGGCTTGGTCCAGGGACTCCCCTTGACTCGCCACTTCGACTTCCAAACAACGAGCGACGTCCCACTGCCCTTCGACTGTGATGGCTGCCGTAAATCGTACCGCTTGAGCCATGGCTCGCCCTACCTCCTCTCGCTATCCAGCGTACGGCGCCACCACCGTTCCCGAGACACGGGGTGCAGGCGAATGGACTTTACGCGAGGACCTCCGCCGACCAGATGCCCGCGGGTACCGTCAGGGGCGCACGTTAGTCGGCCACGGCTTCGATGCTGACCCGGATGGTGGCGGGACGGCCCAGCTGGGCGGCGGCCCACTTCTGCAGGTAGAGGGTGCCGACGGCGGTGCCGCGATCGCCTTCCACCTCGGCATAGCGGATCGTGTTCTTGGTATCGCGTTCTTGGGCCAGGGTGATCACGATGGGCTCCATAACACAGCGCCTCCTTGTTCTATGAAAAGAGGGATTCCGCGGGAGAGGGGGCGGGGGCGATGGGCCCCACTGGGGTCAGTGTACACCGCAGGCCTCCTCCGTGATCCAGCCAACACGGGGGCGGGAGGCAGGGCGACGGCGGACGTCCCGCTGACGGCGGGACGGGACCGGGGCGGAACCGGCGGTTACCACGACGCGCGACGCGGGTGGGCGGGAACATCCGGGGAGCGTTCCAGCTCGGTCAACAGGCGGGCGGCCTCGTCCAAGTCGGAGGTGACGTGGAGCACCTGCGTGCTCCAGTCGGCCATCTGGTCGCGACGGGCTTCGGCGTCCACCCCCACGAGCGCCGTCACCGTCCGCAGACCGTGGCGCACAGCGGTCTGGACAGCGGTGACGGTCTCGGGTTCGAGCGCCGCTTGGCCGTCGGTGAGAAGCAGAATGTCGGCGGCCCGCCACACCGTTTGCTGGAGCGCGTCGAGGGCCAGGTGCATCGGGCCGTCCCAATCCGTCCCGCCGCCGAGCCACGTGGTGGCAAACGTCATCAAGCGGGGCAGCCGGCGGGCGGCGGGTTCGTCGGCCGCGAAGTCCCACACCACCGGATCCCGGTCGGCTGAGAAGGTCACCAGGCGAACGGGCCGGTGGGTGCGGGCCGCATCCAGGGTCAGCGCGATGGTGACGGCCTTCTCCCACACCTCCACGTCTCCGCGCGTGGATCCGGACAGATCGACCAGGGCAGTCACCGGGCCCAGGGCCACGCGGGCGCGCCCGCAAAAGCCGTATTGCAGCAACTGGTGCTGGACGTAGCGCACCTGGGCCAAGGGGGCGGTGTCGGGCCGTGCCCAGAGCCCCAGGTCACTGGCGAGCGCGTGCGCGAGGTCCTGCCCGCGGGTGAGGCGGAAGAGTTCGTCGTGCTGCGGCTCCACGCGGCGGCTCTTCCAGCCGCGGGTGGCGCGATGCATGCGGCCGAGCCAGTGGGAGATTTGACGCAGCCGGGGATTGGCGGTCAGTTCTTGGCCGAACCGCAAGCGGTCTTCCAGGGGCAGGTGCTCCAAGGCGCCGGGGTTGGTGCCCCACGCGGCCAGAGTCGTCTGGATGTCTTGAGCCGCGGCATCCCCGGCCTGGAGGGCGGCGTGCAGTGCGGCGCGCCGGGCCAGCGGAGCGGGCGGAGCATCGGGCTACGAGCCACCGTCGCCATCCGCCCCGTCGTGATCCGCGGATTCCCCGCCGTCGGCGGCGGGGGCCGGGGGCGGGGGTGGTGGCAGTTGGTCCGCGAGATCCTCCACCATTTTGATGGTGGCGCCGCGATTCGAGCAAGGAGTGGGAGAAAAGAGGGGAGGTGTGAAAGGTGTCGGAACACCGCACCGCAGGGCCCCATGTAATGTTTTGAGGCGTATGGTCCACATCCGGACAGGTTCAGCGATGACCGTTTCACGGAGATCGATCGGGGGTTTCGGCTGTGGGAGCCTCTTGAACGGCCTCAGCGACTACTTCGGGGAGGGAATAAACGTTGGATGGTGGGCATCGGGATCCAGAATCGTTGCCCGCTCAATCGTACGAAGCCATATTGTGTGTAAAAGCCTTCTGCCGACTCCAGCGCATCGACCACCACCCCTGCCGTGGCGATTTCAACAGCGGCAACGCGCTGCAAGGCATCCACAAGCAAGAATTCGCCGAGACCTTGCCCCCGATAATTAGTGTCGACCGCTAATCGCCCCAATAAGGTTGTACCAACGTCGGGATACCGAGCCAATTGGCGGCGCTGCGCCGGGGGAATATCGGTCAATTTCAGACTAAAGGATGAAAGCGTATAGTAGCCCAAGATAGTCTGAGGACGCGACGGGGTGATCACCACAAACACGGCGGCGGCGTACCTCCGCATATCCTGTCCAGCGAGATTGCGCAGATACGCACCGAGGCCACCGACTTCACAGGAAAACGCGGCGCGGTCGTGATGCGCTGCGAGCCGTTCCACACGAAGGTCGCCCATCCTACCGGGACGTATCCAAACGGGCTCCGTATCGCTTGACCGCGTTTCTCAATGCCTCGTTGGGCTCTTCGGGTGCTAGCAGCCGCTCCACAAAGGCGTGGCTTTCCGCCGTGCTGAGTTCCAACGCGCGATGGCGCTGCACCACTTCGCGCGCTCTTTCCGTGACGGTTTGCACGACAAAGGCCGACGTGGTGGTGCCGGCAAACGCGGCCGCTTCCTCCAACAACCGCTTCTCGTCATGGGACAAGCGCAGGTCTAAACGAGTGTCCTTCCTCGCTGCCGTTCCAGCACTCATGTGTAGTCTCCCTCGTTTTCGACGAACCCGTGCGACCTTCAATGTACGGTAATTGTCCACACACGTCAATCCCCCTGTCACCCTCATAGTATGGGAAACAACCGGGAACGCATTCGATCGAAGGCCAGATGTCGTGCGGAACCTGGGCGACAGGGGGGCGGCGGATTCGTATCGTTGGGCGGTCGTCTGGGGAGTGGGTGCACAAGGCGGCGGGTCGCCCGGCGTCACACGTGTGGCGCACGGGTCCGGTGCCGTGAACGTGACTGGCTTACGGCCGGGCGGCGCGTTTCAGGGCGCGCGTCAACGTCGACCGGGAGACCTGTAGGACCTCCGCCACGTGGCCCACGGTCGTCGAGGGGTCCGTGAGCAATCGCTGGGCCATGGCAACCTGGCGCGGGGTGAGCTTCCGGGGACGTCCCCCCAGGTGTCCGCGAGCGCGGGCCGCGCGCAATCCCGCTTGAGTCCGTTCGCGGATGAGGGCGCGTTCAAACTCGGCGAGGGCGCCGAAGAGGTGAAAGACTAGGGTGCCGCCGGGCGTGGTGGTGTCCATCGCTTCCTGCAGACTCCGGAACCCGACCGAGTGCTCTCGCAAGGTATTCACGAGATGGACCAGGTCGTCGAGCGACCGGCCCAACCGGTCAAGCCGCCAGACGACCAGCACATCCCCGGGCCGGGCATAGGCGAGCGCCTCTTGCAACCCCGGCCGCTCGAACCGGGCCCCGGACCCGACATCCGTGAACACCCGCTCGCACCCGGCACGTTTAAGGG
>JAKATP010000146.1 GCA_021818685.1 Bacillota bacterium
TCATCTGTCGGAACCCATTCTCTAACGCCCCTGCCTGGGGCAGGCTGCCACAATCGTGGTGGGCTCCTATTCGGTGTGGGCGGTGAACACCAGCGTCGCGGGCGGGGGCGTGCCTCTGCTGCGACCGGTCCATGACACCATGCGTCAGCGAAGCCCCTCTAGCCTAGGTTTCGCGCTGGTGCATCGACATTGTACGGGACTTAGGCTGTCTCGCGCGCCGACTGGGAGCGACTCCGTTGACGGCTTGGGTCAATTTGTACACGATGAGGTGGTTGAGGCTCACGCCTTCCTCTTCTGCGCGCATAGACAATGCTCGATGCAACGACTTTGGTAGTCGTACATTGAGCTTCCCGGAGTAGGAGCCCGGGCGCGTGCCCGGGGTCCGGATCGGGATTGACTGTTCCATGGCCGTACTGAGCCAGGCAGCCTTAGCATCTTCGATCAGCTTGACGGCCTCCTCCTTGGTCTCAGCCTGTGTCACACAGCCGGGCAAATCGGGAATGGACGCCACATACCCGCCTTCCTGAGCCGGATACAGCTCAATCCGATAGGGCAAACTCATCAGCCGGTCAAAGTCGTTCTCGCTCATGATTCCGTTCCCTCCTCGTCAAGTACCCTGAGCGCCTCTTTGACAAAGGATTCCTTGACATACGGACTGTGCTTGGGGACAGTCAGAATCCGAGTTCCCTTGGTGTATACATAGTGGCTCGAACCACTCCGAGGTTGCCGGCGCACATAGCCGGCCCGCTGTAAAATTTTATCCAGCTCGTCAAACGTGACGGTTTTCGGGTTGTTGTGGATGCGAGCCAGCAGTTTTTCCCATTGGCTCATCGCTAAGCGCCTCAGCTTTATGGTACCATATGCAGTGGCACCTAACAACAGGTCAACTGCTGTAACAGCGTCTATCCTTCTTTTTCGTGGGATTTAGCCGGCACATATGACATGCGTTGTTCTTAACGCCCACTCGCCGCCGAGAGGAGGTTGTCCTAGGCTTTGTAGACTTTGATTTCGGAGAGTTACACCGGGTTGCCTTGGTTTGCGAGTTGTGGCGCAAAAAGCAACAGATCCCGAGAGCGCCAGCCACTGGGGCCACTTGCTGGCCCAAAACGTTTGGTAAGTCGATGCGCTCCCGTGGAAGGGCAACTGTCTTTATCCCATCGTCGAGGAACAATTCGATGCAGCTGCCATCGTGGCCCAGTCTCGGATCACCCAAACTCTGCGAGCCGTGCATCCCGTGGCCAGCGGCCACCGCGCTCAAACCCCTCCAGACGCTGTACCGTTTCACCAACGAATCAGTCGCTGGCGAACGGAAGAGTCGCGGAGCCTTCTGCCGTGGCGGCTGCCAGGCGGTACCAGGTATCCGGGCTCCCCGTACTTCGCCCTCCCGGAGGCCACCGTCGCCCTGCACCGAATCCACGCGCAGGTGCACGCGCAGTGCTACCGGTCCCTCCGGGGGCGGAGTCAACGCGGGGTGACGTGGGAGGCGCGGCACCGGCGACCGTGGTTCCAGCTGCCGACGCCGCGCACCCTCCATCCGACGACCTGACCGGGTGAGAAACCGGGGAGCCCGGTGCGGGCAATCCGCCTGCCGGGTTCCGAGGGGGGTGCGGCCCAAGGTCGCCAAGCCGGTTCACCGAAGGCATTGTCACCGAAAGGGACAGCCTCGCCTATTGGTGCTATGGATACAGCGATTGAGGCCCGTATCTACCGACCAGGGGCCGTCGCCCGCAGGACTTCGCCCGCCGGAATGGAACCCCCCCAGCGATATGGGCAGAGCATTCAACCGCCTGCTGTGGGCGGAGGCCATAAATCGCTTCGGGGATGGATTCTTTTCCATCGGCGTCTCCTGGATCATCTATACGCACACGCACTCGGTGCTGCCGCTCGGGTTTCTCTGGGCCGGATATATGCTGGTCGTTGGCGGCCTGCAGTCGGCCCTCGCACCGGTGGCCGACGCGGCCGACCGCCGGAAGCTTCTGGTCGGGGTCAACGTGGCACGGGGCGCCATCGTGCTGGCGCCTGCGGTTCTCGGCCTCTTTGGTCTCTATCGCGTCTTCGAACTCTACCCGGCCTTCGTCCTGCTGGGGATTGCGGGGCTCCCCGCCCGCTCGGCGGTTTCCGCCATGACACCGGCACTCGTACCAGAGGGGCAGCTGGTCACGGCCAACGCGCGCCTGCAGGGTGTGAGCGAGGCCATGTATCTCATCGGGCCGGCGGTGGCGGGTCTGGTGCTCTACACGCTGGGCGCCCGCTCAGGGCTTCTTATCGACGGCGGGAGCTTTGTGGTCGCAGCCGCCCTCATCGAGACGCTGCCCCCGCTGGGGCAAGGGCGGAGCGCGGGAGACGAACCCTATTGGGCGTCATGGGCGGGCGGAGCGCGGGCGGTGTTCTCGAATCGTCGTCTCTGGCTGTTGGCGGCGCTGGCCGTCCTGGCCCAGTTCACGGATGTGGCCTTTATCGTCCTGTCGGTGCCGCTCGTCCGCTCAGTCCTCGACGGCACCACGCGCGGAGTGGGCTTTTTGGAAGCCTCGTTGTCGGGGGGTTATCTGGTCGGCGCCTTCCTCATGGACCGAGCGGCGCGGCGGATCCACCCCGGGCTCCGCGGGCGGCTCGTTCTGGTTTTTTGCCTGGCCACGGCCGGCATCGCTCTGATTCCGGCCCTCTGGTGGGCCCTACTGACCCAGGCGGTGGGTGGGATCGCCGACGCCATCTTCCAGGTGGAATGGCAGGCGACCTTCCAGGCGGGCGTGGAGGAGGGGCGTCTCGGAGGGGTCTTCATGTGGCAGGCGGGAGCCCAGTCGGCCGCGGCGGCGGTGGGAGCGCTGCTGGCGGCGGGGATGGCCGTGGCCGCCGGCATTCCGGCCGCCTTTGCGGTCATCGGGCTCCTGGGAGCGGTCCTGGCCGCCGTCGTATTAATGGCGCTCGCCCGCCTGCCGCAGGGTGCCCCCGTTTAAGGCGCAAACAGAGCCGTCCAGTCCGGTGCGACCCGCTCCGGCCGGTGGCGCCCGTACACGAAGCCCGCCGCCTGCTGAAAGCCTTGATACAGGCGGGGATCGGTCATGAATTCCTTTAAGTGGGCGCCGCTTGCGGCCGCCTCGCCGAGACCGGCCAGACGACCCATGGTGCCGGAGACAAGAATGTCGGCCGGGGCGGTGGGTGCCTGCAGGCCCAAGAGCGGGAGTCCGGCGGCCGCGGCCGCCACGTAATCGAAGGCCGTACCGTCCATCCACTGGGGACCGTAAAAGAGATTGACGGTGTCGGCGAGGTCTTGGGTGATATGGTCCGTAAGGGGATGAAAGGCGAGGCGGATCCCGAGCCTGCGGCCCTCGTCGCGGGCGGCGTCGACCGCGTCACCGTCTCCGAACACGTGAAGCTCTAGACCGCGTTGCGATTCGCCGACAAGGCCCACACCGTGCATCGTGTGGAGCAGGACATCGACCCCTTTCATGCGCGTGATGTGGCCCACCACGGCGATGGCGGGACCGGGGCCGGGGCGCACCGCCGGCCCCTTGGGGGCCGGCCAGTAGAGGCTGTGGATGCGTTCTTCCGGGACGCCGAAGCGCTCATGGAGATCGGTGCCGACCGACGGCGCCAGCACAATCACGTGATCGAAGCGGGGGAGCAAGCGCTCTGCGAGGCGACGCTCGCGGTGAATATTGTGCTCGCCCCGCCCGGCGAGATAGGAGCCGAGGGGATAGTGGGCGAGCAGATAGAGCAGGGGGCGGTTTCTGGCCGCCAGCACCACTTCGGCGACGGCGAATTCGGCCGCCAGGTCCTGTTCCACGAGGATGGCGTCAAAGAGCCGGAGGCCCCGGCGCAGCTGCCCCAAGAACTGGATCCGAGCCGTCAACCCGCGTCCGCGCGGGGGATAGAGCACGTCCGCCATTCCACCCGGAATGAAGGGACGGGGGACCGTGAGCGGCCAGTAGGTGAGCGTGTGTCCCGCTTGGGCCAGCAGGGGAGCGATGGTGTGGGCGATGAGGGTGCGTTCGCCGCCGTCGGAGGAGCCGGACACCCACAGGATTCTCAAGTCCGCCAGTGCTCCCAGGTCTGGCGGAGACCCTGTTCCAGCGGGGTTTTGGCCCGAAATCCCCAAAACGCGGCCGGACCCGGATCAAACACGCTCTCCTTGATGTCGCCCGGGCGGGGCGGCGCCTCTTCCCAGCGAGGGCTCCGGCCCGCCTGGCGTGCCACGACGTCGCCCAGCCGGTTGACCGAGGTTTGTTCGCCGGTGCCGATGTTGAGGAGCACGGCTGGGGACGTCCCGAGCCGGTGCACGAAGGCTTGCGCCACATCGCCCACGTAAATGAAATCGCGGGTCTGGGTGCCATCGCCCTCGCGGACAAAGGGCGCGCCTTCGGCCAGGCGATCCATAAAGCGGGCCACCACCCCGCCCTCTCCGGCTGTCCGCTGTCCGGGCCCGTAGACGTTCGCGAGCCGGAGGGTTACGGGCGTGAGCGCGTGGGTGGCTCCGAAATGCTCCACCAGCCGCTCGGCGGCCCACTTGGAGAGGCCGTAGAACGATTCCGGCGCCACCGGGCTCTCCTCGGTCACGGGCAGGCGCCCCTGGGGGTCGCCGTAGACGGCCGCCGAGGAGGCCCAGCGAAACTCGCGCGCGCCCACCGCCTCCGCCAGCTCCAGGGCTCCGGCGGTGCCCGCGACGTTGTCGGCCATCACGAGGCGGGGGTGAGACTCCCCGAACGGCACGCTAATCTGGGCCGCCAGGTGAATGACAATCTCGAACCGGTCGAGGGCGTCGACGACGGCGTCCGGATCGGTGACGTCTCCCTCAATCAGGGGGAGGGGAAGACCCCGGAGCAGGGGGTGCACCCCGAAGTCCAAGCGATCCAGCACGACCGGGCGGTGGCCGGCGTCCAAAAGGGCGTGTACGACATGGGCGCCGATGAAACCGGCACCCCCCGTGACGAGGACTCTCATGACGCGGCGCCGCGTTCGCGAAAGTCGGCGATGGTGCGGGCGAGGCCGTCTTCCAGGCCGACCCGGGGACGCCAGTCGAGAAGCGCCTCCGCCCGGCTGATGTCCGGGCAGCGGTTTGTGGGATCGTCGACCGGGAGCTCCGCCCGGACCGTCCGCAGGGGAACCCCCGCCACCCGCGCGACAATCTCGGCAAACTCGAGAATGGTGTGCTCCTCCGGATTTCCCACATTGATGATGCGGCCGCTGAGATGGGGCCGCATGCCGGCCCGGACAATGGCCTCGACCTCGTCGCTCACGTAGCAGAAACTCCGGGTCTGGGCCCCGCTTCCGTACACGGTCAAGGGCTCCCCGCGCAGGGCCTGCGCGACGAAGTTCGGCACCACCCGCCCGTCGTCCATCTGCATGCGGGGCCCGTAACAGTTGAAGAAGCGCAGGATACGCACGTCCAGAGCGTGACGGCGGTGCCACTCCATGGCGAGCGCCTCGGCAAAGCGCTTCGACTCGTCATAACAGGAACGGGGTCCGACCGGATTGACGTGGCCCCAGTACTCCTCGGTCTGGGGACTCACTTCCGGATCGCCGTACACCTCGGAGGTGGAGGCGAGCACAACCCGCGCGCCCAGTTCATGGGCCCATAGGAGGGCATGACGCGTGCCCACGGAGTTGACGAGGAGCGTCTCCAAAGACAGCCGCCGGTAATGGACCGGACTGGCTGGCGAGGCCAGCTGGAAAATGACGGCCGCGTCGCGGACACCGAAACGGTCGTCGGGGAGCGTGTCGGTGATGTCGGCCCGCACCATCCGGACCGCGTCGTGTCCACGCCAGCGCGCAAGATTTTCAAAGGATCCGGTCGATTCGTTGTCGATCACCACCACGCGAAACCCGTGGTCCCCCACCAGTTTGTCCACCAGGTGACTGCCGATGAAGCCTGCTCCGCCCAGGACGACGCATGTCTGTTGCACGATGGCGCCAGCCGCCTTTCGGAAATTCGCTGCTCCTATTATATGCCGCCCTCTTGCGGCCCGGCCGGCATCGGGCCCCAACGCCGTTCCCAGGCATAAGTTCCAGATTCCAGCGCGGTCTGCGAATGTATAATGAACATGCACTGGCTCGGCAGCCAACCAAGGAGGCTCGATGTTTAAGGGCTGGACCAACCGCTGGGATGAGCTTTCGGTCTTGGCCGACACAGCGGTGGCGTATGCCGCTTATCTTCTGGTCGTCCATATCTATCTGGTGCTGCACCCGCGGCTTGATTCCGCCCAGCTGGTGTCGCTGTACTTTTCGTGGTCCATCTTCGTGCTGGGATCGTCCTGGCTGGGTCTAAAGCTCTCCTTTCGCGGATATTCCCGCCGCTGGAACCAGCTCCCGGCCGAGCTGGCGATGCTGTTTTTGGCCAATTCTTTGAGCGGGGCCGGGATGGCGGTCTTGATCTTCGGTCTGAAGGCCACCTGGTTCTCGCGCCTCATCTTCGTCTCGTACCCGGCCACGGCCTTCTTATTCCAGATGGTCCTGCACTCGGCCACCAAGGTGCGTCTGGCGAAGTGGCGGCGCCGGGGCCT
>JAKATP010000018.1 GCA_021818685.1 Bacillota bacterium
CGGCCCACTATATAACCGAGCACCAGTCCAATCACAAAAAACGCGATCTCATGCTTCACGTCATGCCTCCTGCGCCACGCGCCTCCTTGTTGTAAAGCGCGGCGCTTCCCGACGTAAGCCGTGTTCGACGCCCGTGCGCCCTCTTCCTGTTGGCGGTGAGGGCCCGCTTCCCCCGTGCTGCCCGAAGGCTGCCGCCGATTTGTTACCGTAGAGGACGACAGCGGCGCTTCGTTATTAAGAAAGGGACGGCGGGAGGTTCGGATGGAGGAAGGGACGCTATTGTGGCAGCCGTCGGCCGAGATGGTGGAGTCGGCCAACGTCACGGAGATGATCCGATGGGTGAACGAACGGCGTGGTCAGCGTTTGTCCGGCTACGACGCCCTCTACGATTGGTCGGTGACGGATCTTGAGGGGTTCTGGTCCGCCATGTGGGAATATTTTGAGCTGGGGAAGAACCCGGGTCCTGCGCTGTATCGCGAGGTGATGCCGGGGGCGGAGTGGTTTCCCGCCGTGCGCCTTAACTATGCCGAGGCGGTCTTGCGGCGTGCGCGTCCCGGATCGGAGGCCTTGATATTTGAGGCCGAGGGACGGGAGCCGGAGGCCTGGACCTGGGATCGCCTGCAGAATGAAGTCGCGCGGGCGCGTCGGGGCCTTGAGCGGCTGGGGGTAGGAGAGGGGGACCGCGTAGTTGCCTACGTGCCCAACATCCCTGAGGCGATCGTGGCACTCCTGGCCACGGCATCGTTGGGTGCTGTCTGGTCCTGCTGCTCGCCTGATTTCGGGACCGCCGGGGTGGTTGACCGCTTCCGGCAGGTGAAGCCCACGGTACTCATTGCCGTTGATGGTTATCGCTACGGTGGCCGTATCTATGACCGCCGGGCCGAGGTCGCCAAGATCCGATCCGCTCTTCCGAGCGTCCGGCACCTTGTCATGATTCCCTACCAGTTCGAGGAGCCCAAGACGGGCGGAGATGTGACCAGCTGGCGTGTGTTGACGGAGGAGACGGCGCCACTTCGCTTTCTGCCGGTGGGATTCCAACACCCCCTGTGGGTCGTCTACTCCTCGGGAACCACCGGGCTTCCAAAGCCTATCGTACAGGGGCATGGCGGCATTACGCTGACACATCTGGTGCATGGGGCCGTGCACTTCAACCTCACGCCGGCGAGTCGATTTTTCTGGTTTACGACCACAGGGTGGATGATGTGGAATACGGCGGTGGGCGCACTCCTGCTGGGAAGCCGGCTGGTGCTTTACGATGGCCACCCCGCCTATCCGGAGCCGGACTTTCTGTTTCACCTCGCCGCCAGAAACCGCCTGAGTTTGTTCGGTGCCAGTGCGGCCTTCCTCGGACAGGCCCAGAAGGCGGGACTGGAGCCCGGACGACGGTTCGACCTGTCCGCGCTGCAGGCGGTGGGTTCCACCGGCTCGCCGCTGTCGCCGGAGCAGTTTGCCTGGGTGTATGGGCACGTCAAAGAGGACCTCTGGCTAAGCTCCGCGAGTGGCGGCACCGATCTATGTACCAAGCTTGTCGGTGGCGTTCCCACCCTGCCGGTGCATGCCGGAGAACTGCAGCGCCGATGCCTGGGCATGAGTGTCCAGGCATTCAGCGACGCGGGCGAGCCCCTGGTGGGGGAGATTGGCGAACTGGTCATCACCCGCCCGGCCCCCTCGATGCCTCTGTATTTCTGGAATGACAGCGACGGATCCCGTTACCGGGCCAGTTACTTCGAGCGGTATCCCGACGTCTGGCACCATGGGGACTGGATCAAGATTACGGAACGGGGGTCGGCCGTGATTTATGGCCGCTCCGATGCCACGATCAATCGGCATGGGGTCCGCATGGGGTCGAGTGAGATTTACCGGGTCGTGGAATCTATCCCCGCCGTCGCGGACAGCCTGGTCGTCGATCTGGAGTACCGGGGACGGCCGTCCACCCTGGCCCTCTTTGTCGTCCTGACCGGGGACGCCTCCCAGGCTGATGTGGCGGACGAGGTGCGACGGCGGATCCGGGCCGACCTGTCGCCGCGCCATGTGCCCGACCGGGTTCTTGCGGTCCCGGCCGTCCCCCGAACCCTGAACGGGAAGAAACTTGAGGTGCCGATCCGGAAGCTTCTCCTGGGCATGCCCGTGGAGACGTCGGTGAATGTCGCCGCCGTCGCGAATCCACAGAGTCTCGAACCCTTTTTAGAATGGGCGCGCACGGGCCTTCCACCGGCCTAACGCCGTAGTCGAAAGCTTCGTTAAAGGTGGGGCGCGAGGCGTTGCGCCTCCATCACGGCCATGCCGAGCGCTACCGCGAGCGGCAGGGTGATAAACCACACCCGCGCAAGCCGGTACGCGGTCCGCCACTGCACCCGCCTCGGCGCCAGGGCGGCGCCGAGGCCGAAGAGCGCCCCATCCGTGGTTTGTGTGGTGCTCACCGGCACGCCGAGGACGGCGGCCGTTAAAACGGTGGCGGCCGCCGATGCCTGCACGGTAAGCGAATGGACCGGTCGGATTCGAAAGATGTGACCGCCTACGGTGCGGGCGATACGCCAGCCGCCCGTGAGGAGTCCCCCTACCCAAAACGCGAGCGGGATTAGCACCGTGAGTGGGGTGACTTGGTAATGGGAAGTCTGGTGACTCATCACGAAAAACAGCGTGAGGAGTCCGATCGCCTTCTCCTGGTCGTTGGCTCCGTACGCGAGCCCCTGCACCATCAAGGTACCGAGCTGGGCGTATCCGAGACGACGCGCCGTGGCGGTGCTGGCGCCCGACAGCACTCGCCATATGACACGTGTTACGAGGAAGGACACCAAAAAGCCGATCAGCACCGACCCGAACAGACCCACCATCACCTTCAGCACCCCGGCCCAGTGCAGGAGGCCCGCCTCCCCGTGTACGAACGCCGCTCCCACCATCCCTCCGGCGATGGCAGCGGTGGTGCTGGACGGTACCTTGAGCCGCCAGCACAGAAGGAGGGTGAGGATGCTGGACGCGGCCGCCACGTCCAGGGTGGGCAGCCCGGCGGCCCGGAAATTCAGGATCTCGACCGCAATCGTGTGGGACACGGCGGTGCCGAACACGAAAGGGCCAAGACCGACGCTTAGCACCAGAGCGGGGATCAAAAGGCGCGGCGCAATGGCCCGTGTGGGCAGGAAAGTGCCCACCAGATTGCCTCCGTCGTTGACACCGGAGATGAAGGCGAAGCCGCCGATGAGGACGAAGGCCACGATGTTCCACGGCAATAGAGCGTCCCCCCGTCGCACACGCAGTCTGCGGGAGAAGCCCGCGTGAAGATGGTATCAGCGTGAGTCTGGCGGGTTAGGCGCCTTCTTTGACGACAATATCGACAATAATATTGCCGGCGTTATCGACCCGGTCCGCGCAATTGGACAGGTGGCGATACACTTCCCGGAGCTTGATGACGTAGAGAATGTCGTCATATTCCATGAGCGCGGCGATGGCCTGACGGTACAGGGCCTCCATCCGATTCTCCAGCCTTTTGGCTTCCTGGGCGAGCGTCTGCGCCTCTGACCGGCCTCCGCTCAGGGATTGGATCGCCTGATGGAGAATTACCGCCGCGTCGCGGAGATTCGAGACCATCTCGCCAATCGCATCGTCGACCGTGACCTGGTAGAGGTCAATTTCCTTAATCGTGTTTTCGGCGTAGTCGGCAATGTCGTCCACGGCCCGGGACAGGCTGTTGATATCCTCGCGGTCGAAAGGCGTCACAAACGACTGCTGAAGCTGGGCCAGAATCGAGGCGCGCACCGCATCGCCCTCATGCTCCAGGTTGGAGGCTTCGCGGGCCAGCGCCTGGCGGCGTTCGGGATCCTCGGTCCGGACGAAATCGTTTAACGCCCGGGTCACCTCGGCCGTGATCGCCGCCTGCTCTTCCAGCAGACGCACGAAGGTATTCGGGCGCGCAGTGAACACATCTTTCCAGACCACGGCCGTCCCTCCGACGTCATCATAACACAATCGTAATATGAAGTTAACCTGTTCTTAACACAGGATCGAACTTCCAATCTGGCCTGGCGAGCTTTCGGACACGCTAGCTGGGGAGGAATTCACGATGCGCATTTCGCTTGTCCGTACCGGCCTGACCGCTCTCATCGCGGCCGGCGTCCTGACGATATTGGGTGCGGGTCTCGCCTCGGCCGCGCCCGCAGGACCCCGTCCTACCCCCGAGGCCGTCTGGTCGGCCCTGGCCCACAAGCTCGGCATACCGGTCGGCACGCTCATGAACGATGTTCGGGCGGTGAAGCTCGAGGAATTTCAACGCTTCGCCCGAGCCCACAATCTTCCGGCCTCCCAGGTGAAGGCCGGGGAGCAGGCCATTGAATCAGGCCGCTTTGCCATCGTACTCATGCGGCCCGTCTGGGCGCGCCACCTGCTGCCCACGGTGGTGGGTGCGGCCTCGGCGGCGCTGCATATCACGCCGGAAGCCCTCCAGGCCGAACTGCAAGGTGGGAGAACCTTGACCGAAATCGCGCAGGGGCATCATGTCCCGCCCGCCACCGTCGCGGCGGCCATCACCCAGGCGCTCGCCCGCACCATCGACGACGCGGCCGGACGTGGTGAACTGTCATCAACCCGGGCCGCGGAGCTCAAGGGACGTCTCGCGACCATGGTGCCCCGGATCATGGCTTGGCGCATGCCGACATCAGAAGGGGACCGCACGGCCTCCTAAGAAGTCGAATTTCGTTATCATGAAGCTATGATGAGGGGTGCACGTCCCGCACGACGCTTTCCCCGCTGGACGGTCGGCCCGGCGGTCTTTCTGGCCGTCGCGGCCGCCGTCTACTTTGACGCTCGCCACGCCCCGCCCGTATACCCGTCGGGCGCAGCCCTCCGCGCACAGGGGGTCATCGCCACGCCCATTTCCTCCCACTCCGTACGTCTGTCCCCTGAGGAGGCTCTTTCCTCAGCGGAGACGGATGGTCTCGCGGGCGGAGCCCTGTCGGTACGATTGGTGCGGCTCCAGGCCTTCCGATACCGGGGCCCCGCCTGGGAGGTGTCGGCGACTCACGCGCAGTATCAACCCCTTTCGGGACCTGCCGTTTCCGGGGCCTGGGTCGTGCTGTTCTTCAATCCCAACGACGGGCGTCTCATAGGGTACGTGGGCGTTCCGTGACCGTCATCAAGCCGTACGCTCTCATGGTGGAGGATGATCCCGCGCTCCTCGGGCTCGACCGGGCAGAGCCGACCTTTTCCTGGAAGCTTCGGGGAACGGGGTTCCAGACCGCCTATCGGATCGAAGTCTGGGCGGCCCACGCTCCCGGCCGGCGGCCGTCTTTTGATTCAGGCCTCGTCGAGTCGGACGCCACCGTTGGTGTCCAGTGTCCGACGTTGCAGCTGACGTCCCATGAGGCCTACCGGTGGCGGGTGACGGTGCGCGATGGGGATGGGGTTCTTTCCAGATCTGCCCGGGCGCGCTTTGAGACGGGGTTTCTGGGCGGCCAGGGTATGACGGCGGCCTTTATCACGGTGCCGGCCACACCGATGTCGGTGCCGGATGCACCGGTGGGTGCCCGCCGCTTGAAACCTCCGCGGCTCCTTCGGAGGCCTTTTATGCTTCCGGGGCGGCCGGCGCGGGCACGACTTTATGCCAGTGCCGCCGGCGTGTACCTGCCTTTTTTGAATGGAGAGCGGGTGGGGGACCGGGAAATGGCGCCCGGCTGGACTGACTACGGCGTGCGCCTGCGCTACCAGACGTACGACGTCACCCCCACCCTTACGAGCGGTGAGAACGTGCTCGGGTTCTTGCTCGGCGATGGCTGGTACGCGGGCCACGTCGGATTTGGGGGTCGCCGCGCCCGCTATGGGGAGGACCCCGCACTGTGGGCGGAGCTTCACTGCTGGTTTTCGGACGGGAGCAGGACCGTGATCGTCACCGGTCCCGACTGGACAGGCAGCACCGGACCCATCCTGTATTCGGACCTCCTGATGGGCGAGGCGTACGATGCACGCAGGGCCCGGGACGACTGGTGCACCCCCGGGGCGGAGCCCGAGGGATTCGAGCCGGCGCAACTCGCCGAGCCACCTGGCGGCCGCCTCGTGGCCGACGCGACCCCGCCGGTACGGGTGTACGAGGTGCGGGAGCCGGTGGCGATAACGGAACCGGATCCCGGGGTATACGTGCTGGACTTCGGGCAAAATCTGGCCGGGCGCCCATGCTTGGACGTGGGGCGGGTCCGGGGCCGCCTGCGTCTGCGCTTCGGCGAAGTGCTGGACCGTGCCGGGCGCCTCTATACCGAAAATCTTCGGGGAGCGGCCCAGACCGACATTTATCAGGCGCCAGCGGCCGGCAGCGGGGTCTGGCGTCCTGCCTTCACCTACCACGGGTTTCGCTACGTGGAGGTGAGCGGTCTAATAACCGATGGCCCCCCTCCCGAAGGTGCCGTGCGCGTAGAGGTACTGGCTTCGGACGAGCCGGAGGCCGGACACGTGGTGGCGGGTGACCGGCTCCTGCGCCAACTGCAGGACAACATCCGATGGAGTCAGCGCTCGAATCTCCTCTTTGTGCCGACCGACTGTCCCCAGCGTGACGAGCGGCTCGGATGGCTCGGAGACGCGCAGGTGTTCATCGAGACGGCCACCTGGAACCAGGACGTGCGGCGGTTCTTTCGCGACTGGCTGCAGAGCGTTCGTGACGCCCAGTCCGCCGCGGGCGCGTTTTCCGACGTGGCTCCCCGAATCGAGGAATTGTCGGAAGGGGCGCCAGGGTGGGCGGACGCTGGCGTGCGGGTGCCGTGGACCCTTTACGAGATGTACGGTGACAGACGCCTCCTCGCAGACTGCTACCCGTCCATGCGGCGCTACGTCGACTATATCGAGCGCCAGAACCCGGAGGGGCTCTGGACAACGGGACGCGGGAATGACTTTGGCGATTGGCTGTCGGTAGGCGGGAAGACGCCTAAGGACCTGATTGCGTCGGCATTCTACGCCGACGATGCCCGAATATTGAGCGAGGCGGCCGTTGTCCTGGGGGAGAGGAGCGATGCGGTCCGTTTCCGTGCTCTTCATGCCCGCATCCGCACGGCGTTTTTGTCGGCGTTCGTCCTGCCAGACGGACGGGTGGCCGGTGACACGCAAACGGGATACGCGCTTGCCCTCGCGTTCCGACTTGTCCCGAAGGCTCTGCGTGGCGCGCTGGCCGTCCGTCTTCGGGAGAACCTGGCCGCTCACCAAAATCTCCTTACGACCGGCTTTCTCGGTACCCCGCACCTCCTGCCGGCCCTGTCGGAGGCGGGCGCCGACGATCTGGCGTGGGGACTCCTGCGCGAGACCCGCTACCCCTCATGGGGCTACGAGATCCGGCACGGCGCGACGACCGTGTGGGAGCGCTTTGATTCCTGGACGGAGGAACGCGGGTTTCAAGACCCCGGCATGAACTCCTTCAACCACTTCGCATTCGGCTCGGTGGGGGCATGGCTCTATCGTTATGGAGCCGGAATCAGGCCGGCGGTACCGGGCTTCCGGCGGGTTGTCATCGCGCCGCACCTTTCGCCGGATCCGGGGTCTCTCGGGGTTCGCTACGAATCCGCACGCGGCCTCCTCGAGAGCACCTGGCGGCACGACGGCCGGTGCGCCTTACTTTGTGTCCTGGTGCCCGCCAACGTGAGGGCGGAACTGCACGTACCGGTGCCCGCGGACGCCGCATCCTCCATCACGGTGTGCGGTCGCCCTGGGCGCGTGGAGGCCTCTTCCGACGGCCGGCAGGTTTTCCATCTGGGGCCCGGACGCCACACCATCCGGTATCCTGTCATCCAACCGGCACCCTCACGGACCTGATACGAAAGGACGAGACATGAGCATCGACTTTTCGCTGCTGCCCACGCCGCCTATGGGGTTTAACACCTGGAATCACTTTCATATGGACATCACCGAACGGCTGGTGGAGGACACCATCGAGGCGTTTATCACCCAGGGGCTTTTCGATGCCGGATATCGGTACGTGAATATTGACGACGGCTGGATGGCTCCCGCCCGCGACCGCCGCGGACGCCTCGTGCCCGACCCCGTGCGCTTTCCCGGCGGGATCCGCCGTCTTGCCGACCTCGCGCACCGGCACGGTCTGAAGCTCGGTCTCTACACCGATTGCGGCACCCGTACCTGCGGCGGCCTGCCTGCCAGCTACGACCATGACCTCGTGGACGCGAACACGTTCGCGGACTTTGGCATCGATTACCTGAAGCACGACTGGTGTCACGTGCCGTTTGAGGATTTTCCCGGCCTGAGCGAGGCACAGGTGGCCGAAACGCTGTACACCCGCATGTCCGAGGCCATCTTGCAGACAGGCCATCCCATCGTGTTGTCGATGTGCAACTGGGGCCATGGTCATCCGTGGGAATGGGCCCGGGGAATGGCCCATCTCTGGCGCACTACTCCCGATATTGCCGATACCTTCGCGGGCCCGACCCCAAGCGGGGTCTTGAGCGTGTGCGAAATCTTTCACCGGAACGTTGTTCTGGCCGACTTCGCCGGACCCGGGGGGTTCAACGACCCCGATATGCTGGAGGTGGGTAATGGTGGTCTTACTCCGATCGAGGAGGAGACCCATTTCGCCCTTTGGTGTCTCATGGCGGCACCCCTGTTGCTGGGCAACGACCTGCGGGCCCTTGATGATCACACCCGCCGCCTCGTCACGCACGCCGGCCTCATCGCCATTAATCAAGATCCGCTGTGCCGACCGGCGAGGCTCATGGGCTCAGAAGGCGGAGTGCATCGACTCCAACGACCCATGGCCGATGGATCGACCGTCTGGGGCCTTTTTAATGAGCGGGCGGACGAGCGGACCGTACCCTTGCCGATGGCGATGGATGTGGCGGGGCCCGTGCAGGATGTGATGGCGAATCGGACATACGAGCGGACCGATGCCCGCGTGAGCGTGCCCGGCCATGGCATACGTGTCTTTCGCACGGGGTAGGAGAGGGAGGAGGCGATCGCTTCGCGGGCGAATCACCCCTCGAAGCGTGAGGGGATCGAGAAGGGTGAGGTGGCGAGATGCCGGACGGTGGGTGGCGATGGCGGCTCGTGGGACCGCACCGGGGTGGCCGCGTGGCCGCCGTGGCGGGAGACCCCTCCGATCCGCTCGTTTATTATTTTGGTGCGGCCGCCGGCGGGATCTGGAAGACGGACGACGCCGGTCTTAGCTGGAAGAACGTCTCCGATGGATTCCTGACGACGGCTTCTGTGGGTGCCCTGGCGGTCGCGGCGGCGGATTCCAACGTGATCTATGCCGGGACGGGTGAGGCATGCATCCGTGGCAACGTGTCGTACGGCGACGGCGTTTACCGGTCCGACGATGCCGGGATGAGCTGGCGGAACCTGGGACTCCACGATACGCGCCACATCGCGCGGGTGAGGGTGCACCCGAACGATCCGGATCTGGTCTACGTGGCCGCCCTCGGACACGCATTCGGCCCCAGCGGAGAACGGGGCGTATATCGGAGCACGGACGGCGGACATCGCTTTGAGCGGATCTTATTTCGCGACGAAAATTCGGGGGCCGTCGATCTGAGCCTCGATCCTCAAAACCCCCGCATCCTGTACGCGGCGTTGTGGGACGCCCGCCGTTATCCCTGGAAGCTTGTGAGCGGAGGTCCTGGAAGTTCCCTTTACCGCAGTGTCGATGGGGGAGAAAGCTGGGTCGAACTCACCGACCGGCCGGGACTCCCCGACGGCCTGAAAGGGCGGATCGGCGTCGCCTGCTCGCCCGCACAGGCGGGACGCGTATGGGCGGCGGTGGAGTCGAAAGAGGGTGGTCTGTTCCGGTCCGACGATCGCGGCGAGTCGTGGCGCCGGGTTTCAGACCGTCCCGACCTTGTGCAGCGGCCCTGGTACTATATGCACCTGTTTGCCCATCCCACGGACCCCGAGACGGTTTATGTACTGAATCTTGGGGTGTGGCGATCGCCCGACGGCGGCGAGCACTTCGAGGAAGTGCCCAACCCTTACGGGGACAACCATGACCTCTGGATCGACCCTCGTTCGCCGGCCCGGATGATCCTGGGCAACGACGGCGGCGCCTCCGTAACCCAAAACGGCGGCCGGACCTGGTCCTCACTTTACAATCAGCCCACAGGTCAGTTTTACCACGTGGTCACCGACACCCAGGAGTGGTACCGGATCTACGGAGCGCAGCAGGACAACACGACGCTCTCGGTGCCGAGTCGCGTCGACGCCGGGACCATCAGCCTGGCTGACTGCTATACGGTGGGAGGCGGGGAGAGCGGGTTCGTAGCGGTACGGGCCGATGACCCGAACATTGTTTATGCCGGAAGCTATGCCTCGCGCATGACCCGGTACGACCATCGCACCCGGAGTCAGGTCGACATCACGATCTGGCCGGAGGATCCCATTGGATATGGCGCAGGAGAGCTCCGATACCGATTTCAGTGGACGTTTCCGATTGTGGTGTCGCCGCACGATCCGGGCCTTCTCTACGCGGCCGGTAACCAGGTGTTCGTGTCCCGCGACGGGGGGCAGCGATGGACGCCCATCAGCCCCGATCTCACCCGGGCGGACCCGTCGACGCTGGGACCATCAGGCGGGCCGATCACCCAGGACAATGTCTCCACCGAGTACTACGCCACCGTGTTTGCTTTCGCCGAGTCACCGTGCGAGCCCGGTCGGTTGTGGGCTGGGTCCGACGACGGGCGGGTGCACATGTCCCCCGACGGTGGCGCCAGTTGGCAGGATGTCACCCCGCCCAGCCTGCCCGAATGGGCGCTCGTGAGCATCATCGAACCGTCTCCCCATCAGGCCCGCACGGCATATCTGGCCGCGACGCGCTACAAGCTCGACGATACGGCCCCCTATCTCTTCCGAACGGATAATGCCGGGGTCAGCTGGACTCTTATCGTGGATGGCATCCCGAGAAGCGACTACACCCGAGTTGTGCGGGAGGATCCGTCTCGCGAAGGACTCCTCTACTGCGGAACGGAGACGGGGATCTACGTCTCTTACGACCGGGGAGACCACTGGCAGCCGCTGGCAGGTGGGGGGTTTCCCGTGGTGCCGGTGCACGACCTTGCCATTCATGGAGACGCCCTGGTGGTGGCCACCCACGGCCGTGGCTTCTATGTGCTGGACAATCTGTGGGCCGTGCGGGCCGCGGATCGGCCTGGCTTCAATGAGGAGTTGCAGCTGGTCCCGCCGCTTCCGGCCTACCGGGGCTCCTCTCCGTACATTCCGTCCGCGCGGCCGGGTGAGCGGACGTATCTCCACGCCACCCACGGTGACGCCATCGCCGAGGTCGGACAGGATGAAGGCGGTAAGACCGTTCGGCCCCTCACCGCCGGCGAGAATCTGCCGCCGGGATTGACGATGGACTACTACGTGCCGGACGACGAAGGTCTCTTGCTGGAAATTTTCATCGAGGATGCGACGGGGCACACCCTTCGGCGTTTTTCCAATGAATCGGGTCCTGAGGGCGAGCGGCGTCCTTCGGCTGCCCGTGGCCACCACCGGTTCCGGTGGGACTTGAAACTTGAAAGCGCCACCGCCCTTTCGGAGAGCGCGCCGCTGTCACCGTACTGGGGTGGAGGACTGGACGGCCCCGAACTCGTGCCGGGGCGTTATCGGATTCGGCTCGTGCGCGGGAGCTTCGAGCGAGACGCCTGGTTTGAGGTGCGCCCGCACCCGGGCTCCACCGTGAGGGCCGACGACTACGCGGCGCAGTTTGACCTCCTCCTCGCCATCCGTGACAAGATTTCCGCCGTGCATGAGCTGGTTGCGTCCAGTCGGCGTGTTCGCGCCGCTCTCCTGGCCTGGCAGGAACGCTTGTCCCGGCACGGAGCCGGGGCCCGAGAGGCCGCTCAGGCGGCGGCTCGGATCGCGGACGCTTTGGTGGCGGCGGAGGCTGAGCTGGTCGAGGTACGCGGCCGCAGCCGCGCGGACTCGTTTAATTATCCGCCGAAAGTCAACAGCAAGCTCGCGTCACTGCAATCGACTGTCGCCTACGGGGACGGCCGGCCGCCAGAGCAGTGCGTGGCGGTGTTCGCGTATTTGGCGGGTGAGGCGGATCGCGGGATGTCGCGGCTGCGGAATCTGCTGGAAGAGGAAGTCCCCCGGGTTTCCCGCCTTATTCGCGAGGCGGGGGTGGATCCCCTGGCGTGACCGCGTTCCGATCGGTTTTTTCGCCAGCAGGTAGCCGGATGACCCTAAAGAGGGTCGAGGCTGTCATCGGTGACAGGGGCAGGGTACGCGGGAGCTCTTCTGCCGCGGTTCGTTGTCCGTCTTCGGGCGTCTCGCAAGGGCCTCGGTCCCCCCGTCAGGGTAGGAGGCCCAAGACGCCTGCGGACCCGAAAGCCGAAAGGAGAGAATGCGCATTTATCGCGACACCGGGCCTCAGAGCCAAGACATCTCGCCTCCAGACGACGGATTCACCGTGGGGCGAGAGCGTGCCGGAGATTCATCCTCACCGGCAGGTCCAGACAGAAGAACCCCGGTTTTCTGCGGCTGTTTACCGAGGTGGGAGGCTGCGGACCCGAGTTCTTGGCTAGCCGGACCGGTCGTGGGGGACGGTGACCGCCGGTGCACGGCGTTCAAGGGCGATCCCTGCGACGTACAATGGAGAGTGGGGGTGCGGGGTGGATCGGGAGACTCGTAATTACTGGCGCCAGCAGACGCGCGTTAATCATCGTTACCGGCGTCCCTACGGAGGCGGCGGGGGCTCGTTTGCGTCATTCCCGGTCACCGTAATTCTGATCGGATTGATGGTGGTCATGACCCTCATCGGTCTTGTGGTTCCGGGATGGAGTTTTGCGGTGGCGGCCGTTCCCGGCGGGCGCCTCTTATTGATCCTGCTGTCGGTCGTGACGCCGGGAAGCCTGCTGGGACTCGTGTTTGCCGCCCTCTTCGTATGGCTTCTGGGCTCCGAACTGGAGGGCTCTCTCACCCGCGGGCAGTATCTGCTCGTGTTTTTCGCCTCGGGCGTAGTCGGGGCGCTCCTCGGCGGTGCTGTGGACGGCTTTGGCCTGGGCGGCTCTGTGGCCGCCTTCGGTCTCGCCGGCGCCTATGCATTTCTGATGGCGAGGAGTCATGGCCAGGGTGCCTCACTGCAGTGGGTGCTGATCCTGCTTCTCATCAACGTGGTCTTGTCGGGCTTCAATATCGCGGCACTGCTCAGCATGTTGGGGGCTTTTGGGACGGGCCTCGCCATCATGGCGGTCACGGCTCAGACAAGACGCTGAGGATTCCGGCAACGAGGGAGGAGACCGCATGAGCGGGACCGAGCGGGGGTATCTCGACGTCGACGGCACGGCGGTGAAGATTCCGTATACGCGGGTGGAGGGACGGCAGGCGGGTCCCCACCTGCTTGTGACCGGCGGTGTTCACGGAGGCGAATATCCGGGAATCGAGGCCGCCATCCGCTTCGCCAGCATGCTTGACCCCCGCACACTCCGCGGTGGCGTGACGATCATCCACATGGCCAATCCGCCCGCCTTTTATGGGAAAAGCCAGTACGTGGTGCCGCTTGACGGCAAGAACCTGAACCGGGAGTTTCCCGGCAGCGCCCGCGGCACGGTGAGTCAGCGTATGGCCTACGCCGTGTTTCAGCTGGCCCGGCACGCCGATGCGTGGGTGGATCTGCACGGGGGCGACATCCATGAGGCGTTGGTTCCGTTTGTGATCTACTCGCCGCTCGGTAACCCGGCCGTGGCGGAACGATCGCGATCCATGGCTCACGCCTATGGAATCTCCGTGCTGGTGGAGTCCGCGTCCCTTGAAGGCGGGAGCTACGCCACCGCCTCGCTAAACGGGATTGCCGCGATTCTGGCCGAATCGGGCCAGATGGGACAGCTCGACGAGGCCGCCGTGCAGAGGCACCTCGATGGTCTCTTCCGGGTGCTGCACCTCCTCGGCATGCTTGATCATCCGGGTCTGTCCGAGATTCCCCCCGACTCCCATCGTGTGTACACCCGCAATCTCTGGGTGCATGCGCCCGTGGGTGGACTTCATTACCCGGCGGTGCGGGTGGGAGACGAGGTCCGCAAGGGACAAATCGGGGCCCGCATCCAAAACGAGTGGGGCGAGGTGGTGGCGGAGATGGCAGCGCCGTCCGATGGCCGCGTCCTCTTTCAGGCCACATCGCTTGCGATCACTCCAGGCGATCCGCTGTTTGCCGTGGTGGCCCCCTAAGCGAGTGCGGCTCAGATCCAGCTGACACGAGCGGCGCTGTCTACGTCCGCCGGACGGAGGTGGTAAAGGGCATCGAGGAGCGCCGCGTGGAAGGTTCCGGGGCCGTGGGCAACGGCCCGAGCCTGTTCCGCCGCCACCTCGAAGCTCACGAGCGATGCGATGACGGCCAGGAGGGTGTCGTCCTGACGAGGCTCCCGGTTCGCCACGGCGACGAAGGCTCCCACCAGCGCCGACAGACTGCAGCCGGTGGCCGTGACCCGGGTCAGCCAGGGGTCGCCGTTTTCGATGCGGGCCGTGCGACGGCCGTCGGTCACAATGTCGACCGGACCGGTGGCCGCAACCACCCCTGCGAGGCGCCGGGCCAGGCTTGCCGCCTCATCCACCGGCAGGCCGCCGGAGTGGGCGTCAACGCCGCGCACGATCCCGGTTCCGCCCGTCAGCACGGCGACCTCGGCCGCATTGCCCCGGATCACAAGGGGCGGGTGGATGCTCAACAGGCGTGCTGCCACCTCGGTGCGGTAGCGGGTGGCCCCGACTCCGACGGGGTCCAGCACCACCGGCACCCCGTGGCGGGCCGCCGAGGCCTGCGCCAGCTCCATCGCGTCCACCCAGGCAGGTTCAAGGGTGCCGATGTTCAGCACCAGGGCCCCTGCTGCCGCTGCCATTTCCTCCACTTCTTCCGCTGCATGCGCCATCACCGGGGAGGCGCCGGCCGCAAGCAGCGTGTTGGCGGCGATCTGCATGGCGACATAGTTCGTGATGTTGTGAACCAGCGGTCCCTCTTGGCGCACGCGCTCCAACCACTCTCCGTACACGAAATCCCCCCTTAAAGACGCATCAGGTGCAGGATGCTGGGATGCGCGCGGTCGTGAAACACGTGCTGCTCCGCGATGGCCATCGCACTGCTCACGATACCAGACGAGCCCGTGTTGAGGTTCCGATCCCAGCGCGGAAAGCTGCTGCTGGTGATGTCAAGCCTTATCCGGTGCCCCGCCAAAAAGGTATTCGCCGTGGCCCACAGGTCTATCGTCAGCTCGTAAACGCGGTGAGGCTCAGCGGGTCGGAGTTGGCTGTCCGCCGGACGGTCCCAGTTCACCTCCCGCGCACTTAAGCGGAGAATGCCGTCGGTCAGCGGATAGGCGCGCCCGTCGGGATACACGTCCACCAACCGCGCCACAAAGTCGGTATCGGGCGCCGATGTGGCGGCGTGCAGGGTGACGGAGACGGCGCCCATCACCGTGACGTTTTCCTGAAGCGGGGCGCTCGTGTAGCACAACACGTCCGGTCGAGACTCTACCGGCGCCTGGTCGAGGGGACCCGGCCGAAAGGTGCCGGCGAGGAGCAGCGGGCCGCCGACCGTTGGCACCGGATTCATGGGATCATAGAAAAACCGGTCAGGCGCTTCGTCGACCGGCGGGACCTCATCGAGCACGCCGGTGCCCCCTGCCGTGTTGGCGCCCGAGCGTGCGTGCAGAAACAAGTTCCACGGGTAGACGTCAGGTGGAGGCCAATCCGCCAGATACCGCCATCGATTCTCCCCCATCACGAAAATCTGCACGGGCGCTTCGTCCGCCCAGGTGCCCGCGCGTCCCTGCAGCACTGCGTCAAACCAGCGCAGATGAAGGGCGGTTACGTCCTCACGGAGGTTGATGAGGGCGCCGGAAGCAGCGACACCGAAGTTCACGTCACCAGTCAACCCGGAAAACGTGCCATGCGTCCAGGGCCCGATAACCAGACGGGGACCGAAGGGCCGTCCGTGGCCCGAAAACGCCTTGTAGGCGCGAAGGGTCTCGCCAAGAAAGACGTCATACCAGCCTCCCAGCACAAGGACCGGGAGGTTCATCTCGCTCCAGTACCGGTCCACGTTGAGGCGATCCCAGTAAGGGTCGTCGAGGGTCAGTTGGAGCTGACGGTAAAATGACGGCACCACGTTCTGAAGACCACGAAAGTCCATCAGCGGCAGTGTCCAATAACCGCGAGAGTCGAGCATGTCAATCTCTTCTGCCAGCTGCCAACCTGCCGCGGCGAGTGCGAGCGGATCATGCGGGTGTCGGCGCATCACGGCATCGGGGGCAATGGCGGCCAGCAGCCACGCGAGCCATAAGCCCCACTCGAGCGCGCCTCCCCGGCGAAAGGCACCGCGAAAAAAATTACCCCAGGTAATGGCTGGAACGAGAGTTTTCAGGTGGGGCGGGCGCTCCACTGCCGCCTGCCATTGCGTCATGCCGAAATAGGATGCGCCAAACATCCCCACCTGTCCATCTGCCCCCGGCAGGCGCGCCGCCCACTCAACCGTGTCATAGCCGTCATGAAACTCGTCTTCAAACGGCGTGAAGGTTCCTTCGGAACGGAACCGTCCGCGCACATCCTGCGCCACGACGATATAACCCCGCTCCGCGGCCCGTAGAGGATCCACCAGGGATGTGGCGAGTCCCAGATCTTTGCCGTAGGGGAGCCGAGTCAGAAGGACCGGGTGGCGCTCCCCGTCGTCCGGTCGGTATACATTGGCCTTAAGCCGCGTGCCGTCACGCATGGCCACGTCTACATGTTTGTCGACAATGACGCGCATCCGGTGTCCCTCCACTCTTTGGTATCTCCGCCATAAAGCGTCCTTTCTCTGAGGGTACCGCGTTCTGCGCCCAGGTCCCGACGCCTCTAAAATTTCCCGTAGCCAAGGACCCGAGGCAGTTCGCGCCGAAGACAGGCAACTGCGAGGGGCCACGGCTGGGGTGAGCATGAGCAGCACCCGTACGGGAACCTGGGCCGCTGCCGCTCGAAAGGGGACCGCCCGGTGAGTGAGACGTATCGCTACGAGTGGCCCGAGACCGCGGGGGCGATGGTGGGAGACCGTTATCGTCATTTACCGGTCAACATCTCCGTCGCCCTTCAGGAGGCAGTGGAGCGGACACCCGGGGCGATCGCGCTTACCGACGACCGGTCCCGCGTGAGTTATGCGGTTCTGATGGCGTCTGCGTCCCGGGCGGCCTGCACCCTTCAGGCTGCGGGTGTCGGAGCGGGCGATGTGGTGGGGATCTTGTGCGGGAATCGCATTCCCTTGGTGGTTTGGTATCTCGGCGCGCTCCTCGCCGGTGCCGAGCCGGCGCTGTTGAACGTCAGGCTCACGGCGACCGAGCTCTCTGCCCTGATGCAAGTGGTCCACCCACGGCTGCTGGTGGCCGATCGGGAACATGCCGACCGGGCTGCGGATCTGTCCGTGCCGATGCTGGATGCGGACCGTCCGGCGGACGCTGCACTCAGGTCCGATCTGCCCGGGCTTCATGCATCCCCGGATGCTTGCGCGGCGCTCTTCTTCACCTCCGGCACCACCGGTCGCTCGAAGGCCGTGCGGCTCAGCCATCGAAACCTCCTCCATTCCGCGGAAAGTTACCGGCGCATCTTCGGACTGGCCGGCAGCGTGACCCTGATTGCCGTCCCTCTCTTTCACGTGACCGGCCTGATAGGCCAGTGGCTCCCGAGCCTATTGGCCGGCGGCGAGGCCGTCTTGATGCCGCGGTTTGAGGCCGCTGCCGCCGACTCTCTCATCCGCGCCCACGCCGTAGACTTTGTCTTCTTCGTGCCGACAATCTTTGTCCGTCTGTTGCGGGTGTGGGAAGAGAGGGGAGCGCCCCCGTCGATCGCGGTGGCTGCCTCGGGCGGCGCCACGCTTCCAGCAGCCGTTTTGACGGCGATTGCCGCCCGCGCCCCGTGGACTCGGATCTACAATACCTACGGCATGACCGAGGTGGCCTCGCCCGCCACCATCCTGCCGGCACTCGATGCCGTGGAGCGGGCGGTATCAGTCGGCCGCCCCGCTCCCGGCGCTGTCTTGCGCGTGGTCGATCCGGCCACCCTGGGCGACGTGGGACGCGGGAAATCCGGAGAACTCCTCATCGCCGGCCCGATGGTGATGGCGGGATATCAGGACAACCCCGAGGCTACCCGCATGGCCCTCGTGGAGGCGGGTGGGCGCATGTACGTGCGAAGTGGGGACGTGGCACGGGTCGACGACGACGGATTCGTGTACATCGTCGATCGTCTGAAAGATCTCATTAACCGGGGCGGGGAGAAGATCCTCGGCGGTGAGGTGGAAGAAGCGCTGTACCGACACCCGGAGGTGCTGGAAGTGAGCGTCGTGGGAGTGCCGGACCCGGAATGGGGAGAGGTAGTGGCGGCCGCGGTCGTATACCGCGGACAGCCGGTCGATCCGGAACAACTGCGGGGATTCTTGAAGGAGCGCCTGGCCGCCTATAAGGTCCCGACCCGCTGGCGCGCCGTAGACGAACTGCCGCGCAACGCCAACGGCAAGGTAGACCGAAGCCGCGTACGCGCCATCTTTTCGTGAGCACACGGGCGGTTTCCCGGGTGATGCGCGCCGATGGGCGGGTGGTGGAGTACTTCGGCCCGGGGCCTAGCTATGACGACCGTACGCCGGTGGTGATGGTGGCGGGCGACGATGACGAAGTGGTCGACGCTGTGCACCGGGCTCTATGCAGCCGCCTGGCGCCGGGGCGGGTGGTGGCCGTGGGATCCGACCTCGCGCCGAGCCGCTTTGCTGTAAGCGGGGCTCCGCTGGATCCGGATGTGTGGGCCCTCGTGCGCGCCCGCCATACGGTGGAGGCGCTGGCGCTCGTGAACACTGACCCGGAAGCGCCGCCCAATTTCCGGACGGTCCGGAGAACGGCCCGGCCGGAGACGCCCGTGGTGGTGGGGTGGCCGGACCGAACGCCCGACGAGCCGGGCTTCGCTCCCGATGGCTTTGTGGTCCTCGTCCACCCCGGACGAGCTGGGCTCGTGGGCCTGCCGGACAAGGCCACCTGGATCGAGCGCCGAGCGCGCAGGGAAGAGCTGCCAGACAATGCGCGGCGTCGCGCGTTTGTTCATGTCGACGACGTGGCGGACGCCTACGCGGCGGCCGTGGCGGCTGC
Organism: Bacillota bacterium; assembly: GCA_021818685.1. Classification (GTDB taxonomy): domain Bacteria; phylum Bacillota; class Sulfobacillia; order Sulfobacillales; family JAIMBI01; genus JAKATP01. The sequence continues at coordinate 19,059 of JAKATP010000018.1, forward strand.
GCTAAGAGGGGGAGCGTCGGGGATGTGGGAAGTGGGTCCGTGCCCGATCTGGGATCCGGCGGACGCCCCCTCGGGACGAAGTTATTTTGCCCCGTCCGACGTCCGTCAGGGAATGGGAGCCCTGCCCCCGGCCCGGCCGGTGGCGGCGCTCTGGAGCGCGGTCGGTGAGGAGGGAGCCTGCCCGTGATTGTACAAGAGTCGGTGGCGCCCGAGTGGGTGAGCGTAGAGGAGAACCGCCAGGCGCGTCCGCTCTCCACCGGCGATGAGCACTGTCTTTTCTGCCCAGGTCCCGGAACGGAAGTGGGCGAGGGCCCGTTTTCCGTGGCCGTGTTTGCGAATCGATTCCCGCCGTTTTCCGGTCCGGGGACGGCCGAAGTCGTGGTGTATTCGCCCCGGCATGACGACGATCTCGGATACCTTGGGCCCGGCCACGCCGAAAGCCTGCGGGATGCCCTCCTCGTGCGCTCGGAGGCGCTGCGCAAACGGGAGGACATCCGGCAGGTGTTCCTGTTTGAGAATCGGGGCGCGCGGGTGGGTGCGTCGATGGCTCACCCGCACGGGCAGATTTACGGATATCCGGCTGTGGCTCCACGGCTTGCCCGCGAGCTGTCCCGGTTTGAGGCCGAGGCCTGTCCCTTGTGCAGCGAGGCGGCCGCCGGCGACGCTCGCGCCCGCGTGCTCTTGGCGATTCCCGGGTGGCGTGTGCTCGCGCCCCCTGTCCCACGCATGCCGTACGAGCTGTGGCTGGTCCCGGATGTCCATCGAGCGCGCCTGGACGACGAGACTTTCTCGCCGACGACGGTGCGTCTGCTGCAGGCAGCGCTCCGCGCTCTCGATCGCCGCTTTCGGCATCGCACCGAGCTCACCTGGGGCATTTACCAAGACACCCGCCCAGGGGTGAGCGCTTACCACTGGCGCATCGACATCCTCCCCTACGAGCGCGGGGGCGGGCGTTTTAAATATCTGGCGGGCTCGGAGCTGCAGATGGATGCGTTCTTGTGCGATGTGGCACCCATGACCACCGTGGCCGAGATTGGCCCGCTTCTACGTGCGGAAGGGACCGGACTTTGATGGAGGAAGCCTCGCTGGCCCGCGGGTTCACGGATCTCTTCGGGACCGGCCCCGATCGCGTCTGGCGTGCACCGGGACGGGTCACCGTCATAGGAGATCACACCGACTACCAGGGAGGTCAGTCGGTGGCGGCTGCAGTGTCGGAATGCGTGCTGGTCGCCGCGCGCGACCGGAACGACCGCCGCGTCCGGGCCCGGAGCCTCACCACGGGTGAGGACCTCGACGCTGATGTGTCAGATCTCGTGGCCGGCGTCGGCCAATCCCCGTCGGGGAACGGACCGGCATCGGGGCTGAGGGGCTTTGTGAGTGCGGTCCTGGTCCTTGGGGGCCGCCGGTCAGGCGCTGACATCCTGGTGGGAGGCACCCTCCCGCCTGGCTCCGGCCTTTCCTCCTCCGCCGCCCTTTCCCTGGCGCTCATCGGGGCGCTGTCGGGGGCCGATGAGCCGGATCCGAAATGGGCGCAGATCGCCCAGACGCTCGAGAATCGCTACCTCGGCGTGCCGTCTGGACTCCTCGATCAACTGGCCCTCCTGTACGCGCGCGACGGGTATGCGGTCTTGATCGACGCCGGGCGACAGGTGGCAGAGGCGGTATGGTTTGACTGGGCGCGGGCCGGACGGGCACTGCTCATCGTGGATACCGGCGTAACCCGCCGACTGTCCGAGACGCCGTATGGGGAGCGGGTGAGAGAAGCGCGGCAGGCGGCCGTCCTCCTCGGACTCCCGAACCTGGCCTCCGCGAGGATCGAAGACGTCGAGTGCCTGGATGAGACTCCCCTGCTTCAGCGCCGGGCCCGGCACGTGACAAGCGAGAACCGCCGCGTCGGGGAGGCCGTAAAGGCGGCGGCGCGCGGAGACTGGGACACGGTCGCGGATCTCATGCGCGCGTCCCACGCGTCCTTGCGCGACGACTACGACGTGTCGGAGAGGGTGCTCGACGCGACCTGCGAGCTTTTCGACCGGCTCGGTCCACACACCGGTGCACGGCTTACCGGGGCCGGATTCGGAGGCTCGGTCATCGCGCTGTTGCCGATCGCGCTGGAGAAGGCGGCGAAGGTGGCGCTGGTCCGGATGTACGCCGAGCGAGGGTTCGGAACCCCGCGCCTCTTGACGCTCGGGCGTCCGGCCCCCGGAGTTCAGCGGCTCCAATAGGGAGGGGTCCAGCGGCTGGGTTTCCGAACGAACAGCACCACGCTCCACCTGACGCTTTATGCGACTAGCCCGGCCGGTGGCGAGATGACGCCCAGGCCCGGGTGATCCCAGTCTCAAGCGTCTTGACGGGAGCCGACAGGAGTCCTGAGGGATCCCAGTGGAAGTGGTAAAGCTTGGCCACATCCTCGCGCAGGGTTCGAAGACCCGGCAAGCTGAGCAACAAAAGGCCGAGTCCCATACCGCACAGCGGGCCGCATATATCCACCCATAGACCCGACCAAACACCGCCGACCAAGGCGGGGCCGAAGCTCCGGGCTGGATTGGTGCTCGTGCCGGATAAGGGAGCCTCGATCCAGACCAAAAACGCGTAGAGCAAGGGAAACAGGCCCGGGGTATAGCGCCTGAGGCGAGGGTGACCCAAGAATACGAACAACCCGAGCGTGAGTAGGGCGGTGGCGCCGATCTCACCGGCCAGGCCCGCCACCGGTCCCAAGGGGCCCAAAGTTGTGGCCGCCATGTGCACACTTTGAGCGAGCCGCCCCCAGAGTAGGAGAGGGAAGGTGCCCAGCACGGCCCCCGCCATCTGGGCGATCACATAACCGAGGGTCACGGGAAACGTTAGCGTGCCACGCAGCCAGAATGCGAGCGACACGATGGGGTTAATGTGCGCCCCGCTCTCACGACCCACGGGTGACAGCGCAATCAGCCCGCCGGTCGTGCCGAATAAAAAGCCCGTCAGTGCCCGCCGCAGGGCCGCCGAAGCCACAAGGTGGGGGACGGGGCTCCCCGGGGCGAAGTCCACCACGACAAACGAACAGCCAATCGCCACCAGAAGCGCCGTGCCGACGAGTTCCGAAAGAAAGAGCCGTCCGTACTTCACTGGCCACCCCCAAAGGCCCGCGGCCTCCGCCTGTGAGTCTAACAAACGTACCGGGCAGGAAGCCGAGACGGAGGAACTTAGCGGGGGGGGGGTAGGGACGTCGGGAAGGGAACTTTCGTTCCCAAGCCGAAGGTGTTAACGAGGTGAGGTGATGGACACCCCATCGCGTGACGCCCGTATGCTCGCGTCCTACGCGGGCTTCGCATTTGCCCTGGGATTTGGCTGGTTCATCTTGGCCCCCTTGATTCCGATGGTGGGCGCCAACTTTCATGTAAGCCTAGAGGCCGCGCTGCTGCTCATCTCGCTCTACGGTTACGCCATGATTGCCGGATCGCTGCCGGCTGGATTCTGGGCCGCACGGCGCGGTCCGGGGCCGCTTCTCCGGCTGGCGATCGTGCTCACGGTCACGGGGCTCTTCCTCCGGGCGGTGGCGCCAGGTTATCCGCTCTTCTTCGGAGGGCAGCTGCTGGCGGCCCTGGCCTATCCCTTCCTCATCGCTCCTATCGGGGGGGTCCTGCGGGTGGCGGGCGTGAAGAGCCTCCGAACCGCAACCGGACTCGTCATTGGCACCCTCTTTTTCGGGATGGCGGTGGGGGCGCTGCTTGGGGGACACCTCCCGCCGCTCTTCGATCTGTGGCTCGCGGTTATCGTCGCCGTGCTGGGAGGACTGTGGCTGTGGGACACCTTGCCTCATCTGCCTCCGGCGCATGCCGTGGAGCTGGGCCCGGTGCGTCTCGTGGTCAGCGCGTATTGGGTCATCGGCCTCGTGGTAGCGTCCGTAAGCGTCATGATGGGATCGGTGGCGAGCGCGGCCCTGACCCACCTGCGGGTGGCACGCGCGGTGCCTATGGCGAGCCTGTTGACGGCCCTGATCTTTCTGGGCTCGGCCTTGGGGGCGTCTCTTTTTGGCGCCATCAGCCAACACTGGCGAGACACCCGGGGCATCCAGCGGGTGCTGGGGGTGCTTACCTTGGTATTCGTGATGGCGGCGGCGGCGCTTCTGACGGGGGTGCTTCCGGTCGGACGCAGTCCCGGCATCGACGCCATCTTCTTCTTGGTAGGGGTGTTCGGCAACGGCTGGTATGCATTGGCACTGGAGGCGGCGGCCCAGGAGGCGGCAGACGCCGGGTCTGCAGGGCTCGCCACCGCCGGTTACAGCCTCGCTTCGAATGTGGGGGTAGCCATCATACCGACGGTGCTGGGGCCGCTCGTGGTGGCGGCGGCCGCAGCCTGGTTTGCACTGACGGCTCTTATGACCCTGGTGGCGGCGGCGGTTCCCTTCGTCATCCGACGCCCAGGCCGGGTCATGGGGCCGGGGGGTGCTGCATGAGCCAGTCTGGACGCGGCCGCTCTACCCGCCGCCCGAAATGTCTGGCCCGTGCGGGCGGTGGTCAGCCCCATGAATCGAGTCATACTCGGCGGCTCCCGGCGGACGTCGCCAACGACGGCTGCGTCTGGCTTTGTGTGGGAACGGCGACAGACGTACGAGCCGGGGCCCCCTACGCCCGCGGACTGAAAGCGGCGACCCGAACCCGGCAAGCTTGTGGTGCGAGCTTGTGGACGGGCGGTCGGCGGCCACGGGACGACGTCGGGGGGAGCGGGGAATGACGGCCGCGACCGTGAGTCGGGAGCGGGTCCGTCCGCGGGCGCCTGCCTGGGTGTGGGCCTTTTTGGGGCACGAAGTTTTGGTGGCGGCGTGCGTGCTGATGACCCCGGGGACCCCGGCCACGGGCACGCTTCGGGAGAACATGATGTTTTTCTCCCACGCTCATTTTCTCTTCCAGTATGACAGCCTCTGGTTTCTGGCCATCGCGCATTACGGCTATCGCATTCCGGGCGTCGGCCCTGGCGCGACGGTCTTTTTTCCGCTGTTGCCGCTCGTCCTGCACGTCACCGGAGCGAGGGTGGGCCTCGTGGTGCAGCAGGGTGCGCTGGCGGCCGTGTTCTGGCTTCTCTATCGGGTTCTCGGCCGCTTTGGGATGACCGGTACTGCCCGCGTCCGAGCCCTCTGGCTCTTTGCCGTGAACCCTGCCGCCATCTACTTCTCGGCCCTATACGCAGAAACGTGGATGATGCTGTCCGCCTTGGCCGGGATGGAACTCGCCGCGAGCCGCCGGTACCCGTATGCGGCGGCCGCCGGGTTTCTCGGCAGCCTGGCGGCTGCGCCCGCCGTCCTCACCGGCGTGATTCCCTTGGTTCTACTCGTCTGGCGACTTGTCAACCGGACGCGCCGGGATTGGGCGGGGATTTTCGCGTGGGGTGCGGGCATTGGGGCCGGGGTGGGGGCCTACGCCATCTACCTGGCCATCGTCTTCGGGCATCCGCTGCTGTTTGTGTCGGAGCAGCATCGCTGGAATGGCGTGCTCACGGCTCCCTGGACGGGCTGGCTCGGCCCGTTCCTTCCCGCAGGCCGGGTGGAGTACCTGCATGACCCGGGGCTCTTTATCCTTCTGTTTGCCGTCGCAACCCTGCTCTTGGCCGGCAGTGTCTTTGAGGTACAAAGGCTGTTCCGCCGGAGAGACGACTGGTCGGTGGCGCTGCTGGCGTATGTGGTGACGATGACCGTACTGGCCTTCAGTTTTGGAACCCGGGGACATGTATATCACAGCACCCTTCGCTTCTTGAGCCCCATCTTTCCCGCCTACATGGGGCTCGCTGCCCGGCTGCCGTCGGTGCTCTACTGGAGCGTGGCCACCCTGTTTACGGTCGTGGCCTTGCGCGGGGGATCCCTCTTCGCTCACGGGTGGTTTTTCCAGTAGGGGTCCCGTGCTTCTGGCTCGCCCAGAGGTCGACGGTTAAGGCCCGCGCCCTGACATGGGGTGCGCGGGAGGAGGTCCCCGGGCGCCGTCCGAACAGGGTGCACGGGATCAGACCGGTTCCACCACCCGGACGGTCCCCGCACGGCCGTCAAGTTCCACCAGGTCGCCATCATGGAGTGCGGTGGTGGCGCCGCGTACCGCCACCACAGCAGGGATCCCGAACTCGCGCGCCACAACGGCGGCGTGCGTAAGGATCCCGCCGGTCTCGGTCACGAGACCTCCCAGGATGGGATACCAGGTGGCCCAGCTGGGGCTTGTCACGGTAGTGACCAGGATCTCGCCCGGCATGAGCGCGGAGGCACCGGCCAGATCGCGAACAATGCGGACCCGCGCCAAAACGACGCCCCGGGATGCTCCAAGCCCCGTCAGGAAGCCGGAGTCCGCATTGGCCGCGAGGGCCGATGGCGCGTCTTGAGGGCCGAACAGGGGATGCGGAGGCAGGGATGGCTCGGGTCCGCCCATCTCCCGCGGCGGGCGTCGCCCGCGCCAGGCAGACGCTTCTTGCGCCCGTTCGGTCACGAGCATCACGAGCGGCAGGTCGTGGTCGACGAGGGCGCGCGCCAATTCCCCTTCCGTCGTCCAGGAAACGTCTGCAACGGCTGGCAGCCGTTTCTGGTGGACCAGTCGGCGAGCTGCTTCCATGATCAGCCGGCGGTGAAAATACGCGCTCTGTTGATCGATGTAATAGTTGTGGTCTTCCATGAGCCGGGTTGCCACGCAGGCACTCCGGTACAGACGTTCAAACTCGGTTCGGACAGCGCTCGGCATTCCGGCCAGGACCTGGCGAGCACCGGCCAAACGGCGTTGCTTGTCGGCCACCACGCGCTCCCGCTGGCCCTTTCCGAAATCCCCTCCGAGCTTGAGCAGGGCCCGCACGTTTGACAGGACGAGCTCGGGAGCCTCCTCCCATGTGGGCCCTAGAAGACCGGCCGTGAGCTTGCGGCCGAACTGCGCGATAAAGGCGGCCAGACGCTCGTGCAATGCCCGGCCCTCCGGGGATGCTTCCAGACGTGCCGCCATGGCCGGCCACGACTCCTCGAGAATAAGTGTCTCCAGGGCCGGCTTCCCATGCACGAATTCGACCAAGGCCACGAGGGCTTCTCCCGACGCCACGCTCATGTTGCGATCCCCCGCTGTGAGTGTGGCCGTTCCGAGCTCGGTGTCCGCACCAAACACGTCATGGCAGTACGCATCGAATTGGCGCCGGATGTATCCGCACCCGAATACGAGCTCGAAGTGAACCTCCCACAGGACGTGACCGGGCACGTGGGCACGCTCGATGGCCGCGGCAAGCTCTCGGTCACCGGCGGAAGCCGGGTCAAACGACTCGAACTCGTGGAGGGCGCTTTGGATGCGGGGTGACCAGTCATTGTCCCAGCGCGCCTCAATATTGTCGATCAGGGCCTCCAGGCTCTCCAACGCGCGACCGGCGCGGGCGATGCTCTCCGAAGGGGGATCTCGCCGGAGAACGCGGGCGCTGTACTCATAGCTGTTGAACCGGGCCTGGCGGATGTCGATGACCGGGCCGTGCCAGTACTCGTGCGCGTGGACGATACCATGACGCGCCCAGCCGTCAGAAGGCCGCAAGTAGGGTGCCGGCTCTTCGTCATCGAGGGTCCAATGCCAGAGCGCATCGCCGTCTGTCTCCCATACCACGGGGAAATCCGTCGAGGGAGCCGGGGGGCGGCCGTCGTTTCGGGAGTCTGGTGCCATGTTAAACGGCCGTGATAGGTCTGCACTGCAGGAGGTGAAGGCCCTGTGCATCCCAGCAGGCTTCGATGTCGACCGGCATCGCCCACTCGTCCTCCAGCGCCTGCATCAACCGGGCGAGCTCTCGGACCTGCCCCTCATCCAGGGCCGGCCGGCGCTGCAAACGACGGGGGACCGAAAGTTCCACAACACCTTCATCCGCCATCACACTCATCCGTACCTTTTCGGCAATTTCCTGATGGGCGATGCTCAGATCGGCCCGGGACACGGCGAAGACATCAGGGGTGACCAAGCCGCTTACGAGACTTTCGCCGAGCCCGAAGGTCGCGTTGATGAGCATCACCTCGGGGCCGTAACCAGCGGGGGCACGACTGAAGCCCACAGCCGCCGCATCGGCCCGTACCATGGCTTGCACCAAGACCGAAATACGGGGCATCTGACCCCCGTCTGCCGTCCGGTGGGCACGGTAGAGAAGGGCCGCCTCGCTGCGGGCGGACTGCCAGCAGGCGTCGATGGCAGCCCGCAGGGCGCCGCGATCACGGACATGGAGAATCGTGGCGTGCTGGCCTGCAAACGATGCGTCACGTCCATCTTCCCCGACGGCCGAAGAGCGGACCGCGACTGAAGCTTCGGCCAGGCGTCCGTATGCCTCGTCGAGGGTGTCCACCAAAAGACGCCCGTCTTCGCCAAACACGGTCCAGGGCAGAACGAAGGCGGGGGGAACGGGATAGCGCGCCGCCATCCGTGCGAGGGCGGCCGCCTTTCCTCCGGCCAGCTCCGGATCGACGGCATCTGGGTCGTCGAGCCAGAGAATGCGTTGGGGCCATGGGTCACGGGATCGCACCATAATGTTTGTATTCGGCCCGGCCCGACGTGACTCCTTCCCGTAGGAATGGGTGCACACGAGCAGCGAGACTGGAATATAATGCCATAATGAAGCGCGTGTCCACCCCGCACGCTCATGGGTCGACCGCTCCTCCCCTCCATCGGCGTCTTGCCGTCTGGGCGATAGGAGTGGGCCTGGCGGTTGTGGGGATCTCAGTCGGGAGCGGCCCCCGTCTTGGCGAATGGCTCGTGGTGAGCGAGCCTCCAGCGCAGGCAGACGCCATCATCGTGCTTGGGGGCGGTTCCCGCCAAAGACTGCAGACGGCGGTCAAGTTGTGGCGGGAGGGGTATGCGCCCATCCTGCTGCTGTCCGGAGGAGCCCCTGGCACAGGGCCCCTGACGCAGGCCGAGACGATGGCCGCGAAAGCACGTCTGATGGGGGTTCCGGCGCGCGACCTGCTGCTCGACAACCGCTCCACCACCACTTTTCAAAACGCGCTGGACACATTGCCACTGCTCTACGGTCGGGGTGCCACATCCGCCCTCGTTGTGTCCTCCGACTATCACATGCGGCGGGTGGAGTTTCTGTTTGCCGCCGTGTATGCGTCAAGCGGCATCCGGCTGAGGTTCGTGGCCGCGCCCTCGCTCCGCTTCCATTCCCGGCGGTGGTGGTCCACACCGCAGAGTGCCTGCATCACGGTGTCGGAGTATGCGAAACTGGCGGTGAATGTGGTGGAGGTGGTCCTGTGGGAGATGACCCGCTTTATGCGGCGTCTCGGGATGTGATGGGGTCGGAGTTCAGAATCGATCGGCTGGCTCCCGAAGATCCTCCCTGGGACCTTCTGTTGGACGCGGATCCCAACCGGACTATGATTATGGACTACTGGCCGCGCGGGCGTGCCTATGGCCTTTGGCACGGGCCGGACCTGATCGCCGAAGCGGTGTTTTTGCCGACACGCCCCCTCACCTGGGAGCTTATCAATGTTGCTGTGAGAGATGCGTGGAGGCGCCGAGGGTTGGCACGCGCGCTCATTGCGCGGGGCCTCGAGGACGCCCATCGCGCAGGCATACGTGTCGTCGAGGTGGGGACCGCCGATGCGACCCTGGGCGCGTTGCAGCTTTACCTGACAATGGGGTTCCGGATCGTGGGTGTGGACATGGACTTCTTTGTCCGTCTGTACCGGGATCCGGTCGTCGATAACGGACGGCTTTGCCGGGATATGATCCGGCTGGCGCTGGATCTGTCGGTGCCGGGGCTCGCGGGAGTAGAGGAGGACTGAATTGGAGTCAGAAATGGGCGATGGAGCGTTCGCCCAGGCGACGGCTGGAACGATGATGGAGGCACTGGGGATGGTGGTGGAGGTGGCGGAGCGGGAACGGGTGCGTATCCGCATGCCGGTAGACCACCGTACTCGGCAGCCTTTTGGCCTCCTGCACGGAGGCGCGTCCGTGGCCCTCGCCGAGACGGCGGCCAGCCTTGGCACGATGCTCAACATCGATGGCGCGCGCGAGGTCGCGGTTGGTATCGAAATTAACGCTAACCATATCCGCGCCAAGCGCGACGGTCAGGTGGTCGGCGAAGCGGTTCCGCTGCATCGCGGCCGCCGCACCATGGTGTGGGACATTCGCATCACCGACGAGGAGGACCGTCTGATTGCCGTTTCACGATGCACGGTAGCGGTCGTGCCCCGGCGAAGGGACAGTGACTCTTAGCGGTGGCCGGAATGGCCGATGAGCAGCCAAATGGGGTAAGAGTCCAGCTTCAGGGCGATGTCATAATAGGGGGTCGGCCATACCTGGGAGCGGACAGTGCCGTTAAAAAAGTCTGGCCACGGCGCTCAGACCCGGGGCGATGATGCCATCAACCAGTCGTCGGCCCACGCATGGACCTGCTCCATCACGGGGGCAAGCGCGCGGCCTTTGTCGGTCAGGCGGTACTCGATGCGGACGGGTGTTTCCGGGAACACGTCCCGGCGGACGATGGCCTCCGCCTCAAGCTCCCGCAGACGCTCGGCCAGCATGCGGTCAGACATCTCGGGGATCTGGCCCGCCATCTCCGAGAACCGCGCCGGCCCGTCCAGCAGGACGCGGATGACAAGTCCGGTCCATCGTTTGCCCAGGAGCTTCATGGCCGCTTCAAACTTCGGGCACATAGCCTCTCTACCCTTCATGGAGACGCCCCCATCGCTATAGTACCACAATCCTTCCGGAAAGTAAGCGAGTTACCCTGGACGTTGCCGGGACGACACACTTTTCAGAGAGCGAGCACCGGCACAAACGGTACAAACGGTACAATGGGGGCAATCTTTACAGCGGAGGCATGGCGGCATGGAGATCGAGGCAGCGGCCGTCGTCGACGCGCGCGGGCTCCAGTGCCCGTTGCCCGTCATCCGCGCCAAGAAGGGCCTAAACGGTGTGCCGGTAGGAGCCCTCGTGGAGGTGCTAGCCACCGATCCCGGGTCCGTGGCCGACTTTGAGGCCTGGACCCGCAGTACGGGCCATGAACTGGTGCGGGCATCACAAGAACAGGATCGCTACACGTTTTTGATCCGTCGGACGCACTAGCGCCTGACCCTTTGCAAGGTGGGAGGATGCACTCGTGGTGGTGCGTTCGTCTTGGCAGCGCATTCTGACCGTCCTCGTCCTGGTGGCCGCCGCGGGCTATGCCGGGTACATCCTGGCGCCCGTGGTAGCGCCCCACCGGGCGCCGCCGGCACACGTCTCGGTGGTAGGTCGCAAGGCCCCTGTGGGACTCAAGGTGGGCGACTACCCGCCGAACTTTACCCTAGAGGACATCCATGGCCGGACGGTGACCCTGTGGAATCTCCGCGGCCACGCGGTATGGCTCAACTTCTGGGCGACGTGGTGTCCATGGTGCCGGACGGAGATGCCGGACATGGAACGCATTCATGAACTGTATGGCAGCAAGATCGACATCTTCGGCATCGACCTGCAGGAGTCCCAGCCCACCGTGATGCGCTGGCTGCAGGCGCACCATATCACGTACGACGTGCTGCTGGACAAGACCGGCTCGGTGGCTACGATGTACGACGTGTCGCAGCTTCCCGTATCCATTTTCATCGGTGCGGACGGACGCATCACCCATGTGCAGCCGGGCGCCCTTCTATCCGTGCACAGCATGGAGCCCTATGTGAACCAGGCCATCGCGCATTAACGGGGGCTCGATGTGTAGGGATAGTGTGGAGCGGGGCGGAGGCGGACGGGAAATCGCGGGTAGGCGGGGGCGAGCGCATGCTGGTCGAGTGCGTGCCGAACTTTAGTGAAGGAAGGCGTCCCGCGGTCCTGCAGGCGCTCTTGGACGCTGCCCGCAAGCCGCGGGTCCAGGTGTTGGGTCTGTCGGCGGACCCTGATCACAATCGTGCTGTCATGACGCTGGCGGGAGAGGGTCCGGACCTGGTCGAGGCCTTGTTGGATGCCGCCCGCACGGCTCTTCAGCTCATTGATCTACGAGACCACCGGGGAAGCCACCCCCGTATGGGAGCAGTGGACGTGGTGCCGTTTGTACCCATCGACGAGACGCCCATGGCCTACTGCGTGGAGATGGCTCACCATCTCGGCGAACAGTTCGGATCGGAACTGGGTCTCCCCGTCTATCTGTACGAGCGGGCAGCGCGGAGCCGCGCCCGGGTAAACCTCGCGCGCGTGCGGCAGGCGGAGTTCGAGGAGCTGGCGGTCTGGATGGCGGAGCCCACCCACCGGCCAGACTACGGGCCCGCGGTGCCGCACCCGACGGGCGGTGCCGTGGCCGTCGGCGCGAGGCCGCCCCTTATCGCGTTCAACGCCTGGCTGTCCACCCGAGACCCGCATGTCGCCGAAAGAGTGGCGCGCGCGGTGCGGGGATCCTCTGGGGGTCTTGTGGGCGTGAAGGCGCTGGCCATGAAGACACCGTCTCGGGAGGAGCATCCGGTCCAGGTGTCGATGAACCTCGTGGAGTACCGACGGACATCAATGCCGATGGCGCTCGAAATGGTGCGGCGGGAGGCGGCCCGCTACGGCGCCCAGGTCGTGCGGACCGAAGTGGTTGGCTTCCTGCCTTTGGAGGCGGTGTTAGAAAGCGCCCGCTATTATCTTCAGCTGACGGACTTCAGCGCCGAACAGGTGCTGGAGCGGAGCTTCTGGGTGCACCGCCTGGGGGAGGAGCCATGACGACGCCCGCCGATCTGCTCATCGTGGATATCGGAACGCTGGTGCGCCCGCGGGAGCCGCAGCGCGGCGTTCGCCAGCGGGACCTTTGCCGGGTGGAGCGGCAGATGGCCCTGTCTATCAAAGATGGGCGCGTGGTCGCGGCCGGCCCCGAGCCCGAGCTGCGCCGGGCGTCTGTGGGCGCCCGCATTGTGAGCGCCGGCGGGAGGCTGGTCACGCCAGGCCTGGTTGACGCGCATACGCACTTGCTGTTCGCCGGCCAGCGTGCCCATGAAGTGGCGCTGAAGGCGCGGGGCGCCACCTACCTCGAAATCTTGGCCGCAGGCGGCGGTATCCTCAGCACCGTGCGCGCGACCCGCGGGGCCAGCGATGGGGAGCTTCTCGCACAGACCCGCGCCCGCCTCGGCGCGGCGGTGGCCCACGGCACCACGCATCTGGAAGTGAAAACCGGCTATAATCTCACCCCGGCCGGGGAACTTCACCTGGTTTCGCTCTTGGAGGAGCTCCGGCGCGAGGGGCCATGGCGCCTCACGATCACCTTCTTGGGCGCCCATGCCCTGCCCGACGAATACCGCGGACACGCGTCGGAGTTCTTGCAGGAGTTGCAGCGCGTCCATCCCCAACTGGTCGGGCACGCAGACTTTGTCGACATCTTTCAGGAGCAAGGGGTGTTCGAGCAGGAGGAGGCGCGGCCGTACCTGGAGGATGCCCGCCGGCACGGCCTGCCTATTAAGCTGCACGTGGATGAGCTGGCCGACGGCGGCGGGGCCGCACTAGGCGCGGAGTTGGGTGCCACGTCGGTCGATCATCTGGCCCACACCGGGCCCGCGGGAGTCGACCGGCTGCGAGACAGCCAGACCGTGGCCGTGCTTCTGCCTGGCACGTCTGGCTATTTGAACCAGGGCCCGCACGCCCCGGCACGTGCGCTTCTCGAAGCGGGAGTGTCCGTCGCCGTCGCCTCAGACGGGAATCCCGGCTCATCGCCCACGGTGGCGCTCGCTCCGCTTCTACCGTGGGCGGCCTCCTGGCTCCACATGGAGCCGGAGGAACTGTGGCCCGCGGTCACCACGATCGCCGGAGCGGCGCTCAGATGCCCCGAGGCCGGCCGCCTGGAGGCCGGCGACCCCGCGGACTTCCTGGTGTGGGAAACGGACGACTACCGGGTGCCGTGCTACCAATATGGGACCTCACTCGTGGACGAGACCTATATCGGCGGACGCCGGGTGGCGGCCGGAGGACATCCGCTCTTCTAGACCGGGGATCGTTGGGTGACTCCCGTCCTGCCCTACCGAGTTACGGGCCAGGGGAAGAGGGAGAGGTGCCAGGGGAGGGGGAAGCAAGAGGAGCTCCCCCGAGAGGGTCCTCGACAACCCGGGTCGCGAAAGCACCTGCCAGGGCCGCCATCATCCACACGATTCCTGTGTTGGGATCCGTGCTGAGGCCGCCGAAGACGCCGCCGAAATTCTCCCCCAACCACCAAAGGGCGCAGGCCCAGACGACCAGTGCACCGTAACTCGCTATATGCTCGGGCCAATGGAGCAGGAGGAGCCCGACCGCGCCCATGGACAGCAGGGCGGCCAGGTTGACCGCGGCGGGATGGCGGGCCGCGACCACGACGAGGGCGCTTATGGGCGCAGTCCGGAGAGAGACCGGTGTGAGCACAAGGTTGGCACGTACGGCCTGCATAAGATTCTGGTTCCGCCACCAGATAGGGAAAGCCTGCAGGGCGGCTCCCCCGATCCAGGCCGCCCCCAGGACGCGACCGTACCGGGGGAGGAATCGGTCGGGTCGGCCGCGGCCCGCGAGCAGCACGAGACTGCCCGCCGCATACAGGAGCGCCGCTCCCGGGCCGCCCACCAGAAAGCTCATCCCGCCCAGGAGCCCGCCCATCCATTCTGCGAAGAACCACACCATAAGGGCCCAGGCGAGGGAGGCGTACAGCGCGTATCGTCCAAGCGGCCGGTGACGTCCGAACAAAAAGCACAGGCCAAGTGCGATCTGGATCGTGAACACGGCCAGATCAAGGGCCGTGGCCAGATGGTGGTGGTACAGATAGGACACGACCGTGTCATTGACGAGGTGGACGTACCAGCCAGGCTCGCCCCATGCCCCCATGGTGACCATGTAGAGCTGGCCCAAGGCCATGTCGCGCTGGAGGGATAAGAGGCCGTCCCAGATCCAAAGAGCCCCGAGTCCCCACCAGAGCCAGGTGTGGACCCGGAGCCGCTTCATGGGGTATCCCTACGCCTTGATGGACGGTGACCCGGAGCTCGAGACGATAAATGTGTCCCACATCCCGAGCGCTTCATGCCCTACCACCAGACAGGCGATCCGATACTGGCCGGCACTGCCCGTCTTGAAGGAGAAACTGGCCGACTGCCCGGCCGCAATACCGGAGGTGAGCTCGCTCCCGGGCAAACCAGCCCCGGGGAAGGCCGGCGAGGTGGCGGTTGAGTTCTTGACGATGGCGGCCGAATGGGGAAGCGGGCCCTTATTGGACAGGTTGACGTCCACCGTCCACCCGGTCGGCACCGTCACCACCAGCTTGCCGTTGGCATAGCCGTCATAATTGAGCCCCGAGTTGGCACCGGTGGACGACGCCACCAGGGTCAGGGTCACGGTTTTGGCCGCGGCGTTGACCTTCATAAACTGGCCGACCGCCGTGGATACGGACGGCGCGGCCGACGAGGGCGGGGAGGACGAAGATGGCGAGGACGAGGATGTCGACGGCGACGGCGAGGACGACGACGAGGGGGGAATGGCGAGCCCGATAAGCGTGTAAAGCTTGTTGCGGGTGACGACCCCAAGCTTGCCATTGAGTCCCCACAAAAAGGCACCTAGGTCAGACGCCTGCTGGCGGGTGAGGGAACCCGGACTGGTCTTCGGCATGTACTGGTAGATGAATTCGCTGAGCTCCCACTCGGC
>JAKATP010000147.1 GCA_021818685.1 Bacillota bacterium
ATGGCATTTCGCGTCCGGGCCGCCGGCTCCTCTTGGTACGTTCGAAGGACCCGGCGTGACGTCGTGGCGCGTTCCTCCCGAAACCGCCGCACTCCAAACGCTGCCGAGGGCCCTGCTCCGGGCGGCGGGAGGATCGCCCGCCCGGCTGATTGAATGCCGGCCGCCGAGCTTACAACGCCGCCTCCACGACCTCTTCTCGGCCCTCGAACTGGCTCTGGTACAGATCGGCATAAAACCCGCCCCGACTGATGAGTTCAGCATGGGTTCCCTGCTCGACCAGACGACCGTGGTTCATGACCAGAATGTGGTCCGCCTCGCGGATCGTGGAGAGCCTGTGCGCGATGACAAAGCTCGTGCGCCCGTGCATCAGGCTTTTCATGCCGCGTTGAATGGCCATCTCGGTGCGGGTGTCTACGCTTGAGGTCGCTTCATCCAAGATCAACATGGGCGGATCGGCCAGAAACGCCCGGGCAATGGTAATGAGCTGGCGCTGCCCCTGCGAGATGTTGGACGCCTCCTCGTTGAGGAGGGTATCGTAGCCGTCGGGCTGCGTACGGATAAAGTGGTCCGCATGGGCCGCCTGCGCGGCGCGCACGATCTCCTTCTCGCTGGCTTCTTCCCGCCCGTAGGCGATATTGTCCCGGATGGTGCCGTAAAAGAGCCACGTGTCCTGGAGGACCATCCCGAACTGGCGCCGGAGCTCGGAGCGGGGCAGGCGGGTAATGTCCGTCCCGCCGACGATGATGCGCCCGCCGTCCAGATCGTAAAAGCGCATGAGGAGGTTGACGAGCGTGGTCTTGCCGGCTCCAGTGGGTCCGACAATGGCCACCATTTCTCCCGCCTGCACGTGGATGTCGAGATCCTCGATGAGTGGGCGATCGGCGCGGTAGCGGAATGATACGTGGTCGAAGGCGACCGTGCGCTCGCCGCTCACGTGCTCGGCCGGTTCAGACTCCGGCGTCTCCTCGGTCTCGTCCAGAATCTCAAACACACGCTCCGAGGAGGCCAGTGCCGACTGGATCTGGTTCGAAATGCTGGAGAGCTGGGTAATCGGCTGGGAGAACAGCCGGGCATATTGGATGAAGGCCTGGATGTCTCCGATCTGGATGCGGCGGCGGGTCACGAGGATGCCGCCGATGACGCTCACCAGCACATAACCCAGGTTCCCGATCACGTTCATGAGCGGCATGATGATGCCGGTCATGAACTGCGCCTTCCAGGTCCAAACATAGAGCCGACGGTTTATGTCCTCAAACTCCCCGATCGCGCGTTGTTCGTGACCGAAGGCCTTCACGATGACATGGCCGGTGTACATCTCTTCCACGTGCCCATTCAAGCGGCCCAACTCTCGCTGGCGTTCCAAAAAGAACTTCTGGGAGCGGCGCGCAACCCCTCGTGTGACTGCAAAGCTGAGTGGAAGCGTAACGGCAACCACCACGGTCAGGATCGTGCTAATCGACAGCATCATCACGATGACCCCCAAGAAGGTCACCACGGCCGTGATGGTACCGACCAGGCTTTGCTGGAGGGTCGAGCTGATGTTGTCGAAGTCGTTTACAAAACGGCTCATCACTTCCCCGTGCGGGTGGGTGTCGAAGTACGTGACCGGGAGCCGTTCCAGCTTCTCCATCACCTCGCGCCGGATCTCGTACACCACCCGCTGGGATACACCCGCCATCAGGTAAGCCTGCATCCACAAGAAGAGCGAGCTTCCCACGTACAGCACCAGGAGCCACAACACGAGCCCCCGGATGTCGGTCCAGTTGATACCCCCGCCCGGCAGGTGGCGAAGCTTGGCCATGAGCCCCGAGAAAAGATCGGTCGTCACATTGCCCAAAATTCGGGGCGATACGATGGTAAAGACGGTGCTGGCCATGGCGGCGAGAAAGGCGGCGCCCACCAACAGGCGGAAGCGTCCGAAGTAGCGAAGCAGGCGCTTCAGCGTCCGCCAGGCGTTCTTCGGCTTCTCCACCGGCATCACAAGCCCCATCGCCCCGCCACCGCCGAAGCCGCCCGGCCGCGGGCCACCACCGCCGGCCCCTACGGTGCCTGTTGGCCGTGCACTCATGCAATCTCCTCCGGCAGCAGCTGGGAGCTTACGATCTCACGGTAGACGTCGCACGACTCGAGGAGCCCGGCATGCGTTCCGGCACCGACCAGTCTCCCCTCGTCCATCACGAGAATCTGATCCGCGTCCATCACCGTGCTCACCCTCTGGGCGACAATGATGACGGTGGCTCCCGCGACCTCCCGCCGCAGCGCTTGGCGGAGGCGTGCGTCGGTGCGGTAGTCCAGCGCCGAGAAGGTATCGTCAAAGAGGTACACGTCGGCCTGCCGCACGAGGGCCCGCGCGATGGAGAGGCGCTGCTTCTGACCACCGGAGAGATTGACTCCGCCTTGCGCCACATATGAGTCGAGCCCCTCGGGCATCTCGCTGATAAACTCTGTCGCCTGCGCCACCTCCGCCGCTCTGGTCACGGCCTCCGTGGAAGCCTCCCGATCTCCGTAACGGATGTTGTCGGCGAGAGTCCCGCTGAAGATGACGGCCCGCGAGGGGGCGTAGCCGAGGCGACGTCGGAGGTCCTCCTGCCGCATCGCGCGGATATCTACGCCATCCATCAGGATGCGTCCTCCAGTCACGTCGTAGAAACGGGGAATCAGGTTCACGAGCGTCGACTTCCCAGAACCGGTGCCGCCGATGATGGCGGTAATGCGGCCCGGCTGAGCGATGAAGGAAATGTCACTGAGCGCCGGTTCTTCCGCCCCCGGGTACGAGAAGCTCACATGCTGAAACTCGACCAGGCCAGTGCCGCCCGTCCCCGTCTCGGGATCCGGCGGGTCCGTGATTTCAGCCTCCATCGCCAGGACTTCGTTAATGCGAAGCGCGGACGCCTGGGCGCGCGGGATCATGAACATGACCATCGACACCATCATCACGGAGAACATGACCTGGGAGACATACTGGATAAAGGCCATCAGTGAACCAATCTGAAGCGTTCCGGCCCCAATCTCGTGGCCCCCGAGCCACACGATCACCACCGTGCCCAGGTTCATCACCAGCATCACCGCCGGCTGCACGATCGCCATGAGCTGGAAGACGCGCACCGAGGTATCGGTGACGTCACGGTTGGCCGTGTCAAAGCGGTGTCTTTCGTGGGGCATGCGGTCAAATGCGCGGACGACCCGCACACCAGCCAGGTTCTCGCGCAAAACGCGATTCAGCGTATCGATTTTTGTCTGGATGCTGCGGAACATCACGAGCCCCCGGCCCATGGTCGACCAGATGACGAGGGCCAGGAGCGGTACCGACACCACCATGATCCAGGACAGGCGAGGCGCCGTATAGATCGCGAGCACGATACCACCGACGGCGGTCAGCGGTGCCATCACCATCATCCGGAGCCCGATGGCCACCAGCTGCTGCACCTGCATGACATCGTTAGTCGTGCGCACGATGAGGGACGAGGTGCCTATCTGGTCAAACTCCTTCAAAGTGAAATGCTCGACGTGGGAAAAGAGTCGGTTTCGAAGCCGTTGTGCCATCCCGGACATCGCCAGTGACGCATAGAGGCTGGCGAGAACGGCAGCGGCACCCCCGATAGCCGTGATCCCGATCATCTCCGCGCCCACCCTCACGATGTAGGGCACATGTCCGGTGATGACCCCGTGATCAACGATGTCAGCCATGAGGGTGGGAAGATAAAGGCTCGAGGTGGTCTGCAAGAAGGTCAGCACCAGCACCAAGCCCACGAACAGCCGGTACGGCTTTAAAAACGGCCAGAGCTTCAGCACCCGTGATCCTCCCAGTACATCGGCACTACCCGGGTGGGGTTATTGATTAACGTTGTTAACGAAAGTATACCGCAGACCGCCGCACCGAATCATCACCCCCCGAGGTCTCATCCGCGGTCCTTGACGGCCTCTAGCCGATGGCCAACCATGGGGAGCAAGTGCAGCGGGATAAGGGGGAAAATCATGCGCTTTCAGGGTCGGGCGGTGGTGGTCACCGGTGCGGCCCATGGCATCGGCCGGGGTATCGCCGAAGCATATCTTGCCGAGGGTGCCCGGGTGGCGCTGTGGGACCTGCGGGAGGACGCCTTGAAAGATGCGGCCCGCGTCCTCGATCCGGCTGGTCGCTCGACAACCGTGCAGCCGCTGGACGTACGGGATGCGCGGGCGGTGGCAGCCGCGATGGACGCGGCGCTGGCTTTCGCGCCCGAGTGCGATACGTTGGTGAACGCGGCCGGCATCTATCCGAGCCACCCCCTTCTGGAGATGGCAGAAGCGGACTGGGACGCCGTACTCAACACCAATCTGAAGGGACCCCTCCTGGTGACGCAAGCGCTCTGTCGCCGGCTTGTAGCCCAAGGACGGGGTGGATCGGTTGTCAATATCTCGTCCGGTGCCGCCAACAGCGCCCGTCCGGGCGCCGCCCACTATGCGACGTCCAAGGCCGGACTCAACATGCTGACCCGGGCCATGGCCCTCGAACTGGCCCCGCACGGTATTCGGGTGAACGCGGTGTCACCCGGATATGTCGAGGTGAACAGCCCGTTCAATCCTCTCTCGCAAGCCTATAAGGACGCCATATCCACCGGAATTCCCCTCGGACGCGCGGGGCGTCCCGACGATATCGCGCGCACGGTTCTGTTCCTCACCGGGCCCGACTCCGAGTGGATAACGGGCAGCATCATCAGCGTCGACGGGGGCTCGGGCGCGGGGCGGAGTCAGCTCCCCCTCTCCCGGCCGGAATAGCCCATGGGAGACCATCCGATTGTCGACCGCATCCTGAAGCTCCTGGAGACGGCCGGTGCCTGGCACGAACATTTCTCGCACGAGCCCGTGCGCACGAGCGAGGAAGCCGCGCGGCTTCGCCCCGGCTACAGCCTGCACGAGGGAGCCAAGGCACTCATTGTCCGCACGCGGCCCGCCGACGGCGGCCACCGGTTTGCCATGCTGGTGGTGCCTGGGGATGCGCGCTTCAACTCCGCCCAAGTGAGGCGGGTGCTGGACGCGAAGGATGTCCGCTTTGCCACTCCCGAGGAAGTGGCGGAGCTGACAGAAGGCGTGGAGCTGGGCGGTGTGCCTCCGTTCGGAAACCTGTTCGGCCTGCCGGTGGTGACGGATCCTTCCCTATACGACCACGAGACCATGATTTTCAATGCCAGCCGTACCCACTCCATCGCCATGCGCACGAAAGACTACCGGGTGCTGGTGGAGCCCCGCGTCGCCGCCATCGTGTAGCGGCGCCGCCGCTTATCAACGGATGTCGGCCGTGGATGCAAGGCGCATGAGGCCCTTCACCATCCGGAAGCCTTCGACCATGTCGTGGCCCGTCACCTCGACGATGCGCGCCCCGATGCGGGTGACCACAGGCAGGAGGGACGCGACCTCCGCCTGGCTGCTCCTTTTGAATTCGACCTGAAAGGTCACGGGTGGGTGCACCGTCTTGAGTGGACTGAGGTGCCGATTCGCGACCGCGTCCTTGGCGCCCTGCCGGATAAGGGTATACACGTCCCGTCGAGGAAGCGTGCGCACCGCCGTGGCGTCGAGAGCGTGCTTGACGATTACAGCTCGCGTTCCCGGCAGGGTTTCAGCAATCTGGCGGGCCAGTTTATCGTCCCCGCTCACCATGACCAGAGGGACGCCGTAGTGGGCCGCGAGCGCCGCATTCAACTGCGGCTCCCCGACGTGTTCGCCATTGAGCCACAGGTTATGAATCTGGGCCGAGGAGATCGTATGGTCGAGGGTAGCGCGGGCCGTCCCGGCCCATGCGTGGTAGCCGATGCCGATGGCGGCGTCGGCGCCGGCGACCCCCTCCATCATACCGAGCGGCTTGTTATAACCGGAGATCAGTTCCACCCGATCATCGAGCACCTCGTACATCACGTTCCGCATCCCGTTGTGAGAATCGTTCACGACCACGCTGTCGGCCCCGGCATCAAACGCGCCTCTCACGGCCGCGTTGGCCTCGTCAGTCATCAGGCGGCGAAAGCGCGTGTATTCGGGCCCGGCGTGGGACACCTCCCCCGCGTAGCTCACACCCGCTATGCCCTCCATGTCCACGGAAATCAACACGCGCATGCGCTGACCCTCCGCTTCTTCGGACCCGTTTACTCCATCCCGTCGCCGCTCCTCGACGCGAACGACCATCCTGTCTTTCGCCACCGACAGGGAGAAGCCTGCCCGAAAACGACCGCATCAGCAGGCCAACCGTGCCGGTAGCGCGAAGAGGGCCACGAGGTGACGCCTTGTCGATCCGTGAGACGTTTGTGCTCGACTGCCAGGAGTCATCCCGCCACATCTATCACGTGACCCTCGATCTCGCTGGACTGCCCCCCGGGACGCACGAGCTCGCGCTTCCCGTCTGGGCGCCCGGCGCATACGAGGTGCAGGACTTCTCCCGCCACCTGTTTGATGTCCGGGCCGTCGATGGG
>JAKATP010000148.1 GCA_021818685.1 Bacillota bacterium
CCAAAGGCGCGTAAAGATGGCGCCGGCGGTCGCCTCGGCGGCCAGGTTCAGGATGCTCGAGACCCAGAAGATCCAGCCTCCGATGAAGGCAGGCCCCGGTCCCAGCACGCGGCGGGCGAAGGCCAGAAATGATCCCCGGGCGGGATCGGCTGCCGCCATCTCCGCCAGCGCCGACACCTCGAGGGCCATCACGGTGGCGCCGACGGCAAAGGAGATGATGATGGCGGGTCCCGCCAGATGAATGGCGGCCCCTGACGCAAGATACAGCCCCGAGCCCATGATGCCCCCGACCGTCATGAGGGTGAGGGGCCCCGACGTGAGCCGTTTGGCCGCCGGCGCCCTGGCTCCGCCATACCGTGTGGCCGCGAGCCGGCTCTGGCTGGCCTGGGTGAGGCCATTCTTAAGCTTCATGGTTCCAGCATGCGCCGGGCGGCGTTCGCTATCCGCAAGATCCGCCCCTCAGACGGCTGCGGAACCGGCCGGAGGCGCGTTCAGACTGATCGGCCGAATGACGCTATTCAAAAGTCGCAGGGGCTCATGCGTCACGCCAGATCCGGCTTCTCGTAAAGGTATGTCCGCTCGCAAGCCTGACCCCGGCGGTTTGGCGCTTCTGTCCCGCTCCAACGCCAGTCCGACGCCTCGGCCCGAAATATCGGGGATGCTGGGCTGCCGCGTTCCCGCCCGTTTTCGGTCGAGAAATCGTACGCCCGTCCGTCATTCGCGGGATCGCCGAATCCGCGACCGCCTGCGCCGTCACCGTTCTCCGATGGCTTCCGCCCACAGGCCCGGTCGGTATGGGAAGTCAACGGCCCCGCCCTGAAGGGCGAGCCTCCGCGCTGGGGATTCGGATGAAGCCCCCCGCATCCGGCGGGAATGCGGCATCGACCTTTGGAGGCGTGCCTCATGTCGGATGGTCCGGCCGTCCCCACACCGGCATATCCGTGGGTCGCCCTGATCGGGCCATGGACAAAGCTTTTGCTCCACCGCCATCTCGTGGAACGTTCGGTGCCCGGCCCCGGACGCAGACCGCGCGCCAGCATGATAGGCCGGCCTCCAGGCTTCGCCGGCACTGTCCACGGGAAGAGAAGCGGGTTCACGGCCCTATGGGCCGGCGTGGAGAGAAGGACGGGAGAGTGCCCGTGCGCCGTGACCCCGACCCGTCGGGAGAATGCGTCAGCAAGTGTGGCCGCGGATCTGGCCACGCCATCTTGCTCGCGGTGTCGACCGAGGCGGATGGCGGTGCGCCCACTCCGACGCCACGGGCCCGGAGGAACAAGCATCGCGCAGCCTCGGGAGGGCCTGAGTCCGCGCTTCGCCCGCCAAGGCCCGGCGCCGCGTCCTTGACGCCCTCTGCCTGGTGACGCGGCCCACGCACGAAATAACTGGCGCACCATCCCGGCCCGTCACCTAGTCTAGGGAGCGACCGGGGGGCCGCCGGGCTCACCATGCCAGGCCGCCTCACCGTCGGCCCAGAGCTCGCGCTTGAAGATAGGGGCCCGGCCTTTCAGGCGATCGATGGCCGCTTCGCAGGCGTTGAGCGCCGCATGGCGGTGCGGCGCCGACACGCCTACCAGCACACTGGCCTCGCCCAAGGCGAGCCGACCGGTGCGGTGCACCATCACGATGTGGCGGACGCCAAATTCGAGCCGGATCTCATCCCCGATGCGCCGGAACTCGCGCTCCGCAAGGCTTACATGCGCGTCGTATTCGAGCCCGGACGATGCGCGTCCCTGAAATTCGTTGCGCACCACGCCCAAAAATAGTGCCTGACCGCCGCAGGCTGGATCGGCCAGGGCGTCGAGCGCCTCCGCCACCAGAATTGGGCTCTCCTGGATCCGGAAAATATCCATAGCCGCAGTATAACGGGTCCCTACCCGCCCGACATGGGCGGGATGAAGGCCACGGTGTCCCCGTCCAGTAACAAGCGGTCGGCCGGCGCCCATTCGTCGTTCACCGAGAAGAGAAACCGGTCGGCCGGCGCACCGAGCGTGGCCTGGAATCGCTCGAAGACCGCATCGATGCGCAAGTTCGGCTCCGGGTCCAAAAGCATCTCCCGGGTCTTCATACGGTCGGCAGCAAAACCGAAGAATAACACACGAATCGCCATACGCTTACTGTAGCCGTTTGGAGCCCTGTCCACCGCGTAGCCGGAAGAAGACGGACGCGAAGGAAGAAAGGAAGAAAGGAAGAAGGGGGTGGATATGCGCTCACGGATTCGGACCTGGCCGCTCGGCCTCATCCTCCTGGCCCTCGCGGGTACGACGGTACGGCCCTCCGGCCCCGCCCGCGCGGCCCCCGAAACGACCTATCTCGGACCGGCCGCCGGTTCGCCCTTCGGGGTGGACGAGCCGTTTTCGCTCCGGCTCCCGGTCGCCATTCCCGTTGCAGCCGTGCGGCGGGGCCTGCGCACCGAACAGCCGGTGGAGGTCATCGGGAGGCAGAAAGACCGCTATCGCATCCAGCCCCGGAATCTCTGGCCGGCCGATCGCCGGGTGCGCATGGTCGTGAACCTGCGCCGCATCGCCCCCAGCTGGCCCTGGGCCCATCCTTCTCTGCAGGACACCATCACCACGGGGGCGGATATCCAGGTGAGCGTGAGTCTCACCACGCAGCAGATGGCAGTGTACGACGGGGAGCATCTCTTGCAGATCATGCCCGTGTCCACCGGCGCCTGGCCCCGGTATGTGACCCCGACGGGTCACTTTTACATCTTCCGGCGGGTCCGCTGGGATACGATGACAGGTGGTACACGGGGCACCGCCGACTATTACCGCGTCGCCCATGTTCCCTACGCCCAGTACATCTTCGGCGGCATCGCCATCCATGGCGCCTGGTGGGCCCGATCATTCGGTGAACCGCGAAGTCATGGCTGCATTCAGCTAGCCACCAAGGCCGAAAACGCTCATCCCCAAGGCGTACCGGAGGACGCCGGCTGGCTCTGGTCGGTGACCCGACTCGGCACCCCCATCACGATCACCGGCACGACGCCCCACTTCGAGACGCGCCCCATCCGCTATCCTGCATCGGTCGGCCGTTCGGCAGATCCCGGGGCCGCCGCGGTCGGCCAATCCCCAGCAACCCCAGACCCCCAGCAGCAGAAACGGCTTCCCCCCCAACGCGTCGAATCCCCTGCCTTCGGCTAATTAGGCTACCCTACCGTATCCGTAGTACCTGGACAGTGCGGACGCAGGAACCCAACAGGTTCGTGTGGGGCTAGCGACATTTTGTGAGGATGCCGAACCCGCAAGTATCCTCAAAGGGGTCTGGTCCCGGCTCACGGCGATGAACGTCATGCCTGACCACACTCGCCAGAACTGCCCGCAACATTCTTAGGACGACATGCCTTAGGTGAGTGCACGCCGCCACGATTCGCGCGGAGATTGCCCGCAGGCGCCAGAACGCTACCCCGTCTGGTGGCCGTCCGGCGTCAACGCCACGCTCTCTTCCGGCGTCCCGGCTCTTACGTAGAAACGCTGTACCCCGCGGTACATGACGGCGACCGGCCCCGATCCGCCGGGGTTCGCGTACACTTCGCCCGTGGGCGTGGAGCCCTCGACCGCGTGCTCCTGGACGGCCACGTAGCGTACCGTCCAGCGCAGTCCTGTCCCGATGAGAAGCAGGCCCGCGGCGATCAGGTAAATCCCTATCGCCGGGATGTGTGGCAGCAGAATAAAGGTGAGTCCTCCCAAGACCGATACCGTCCCCGCAATGAGGAGGAGAGGGCGGCCGGTATCTCGTCCCGGGCTGGTCCGGATGCGTTCGAGCTCCGCTCGGCTCTCCTCGTCGGAGACGAGCTGGGTGGCCGATCGCTTCCAGGTACGCCACATCATGTAGCCCGTAAAGACCAAGATGGGCGGCGTGAACAGCTGCATCAGGGTGGTGAAGGCGATGCCCCAGTGGTGATTCATGTAGTGGAACAAATACAAAGGATTGTCGCGCGTGGTCTCTCCGATAAACCCACGCAGGACGGCATAGTAGAACATGCCGGACCAGAATTGGTAGCCCGGCGGCACCGGCCGGTTTCGTTCCACCCAGACGTAGCGCACGATGAGGAAGATGCCGATGGAAGAACCGATGAGCTGCTCTGGCCAGCGCCCGAACCCGAACGCGGTCATCCGCCCCAACACCTCATGATTGAAGATGTTGCCGATCCGGACCATAAAGATGCCGAGCCCGATGCCGGGAATGGTCCAATCCGCAATGTGATTGAAGACTAGGGGCCGTCGCCGGAGCTGCAGCCAGAAGACCAGAATGCCGGCCCCCACGGCTCCATCGTAGGCGAGGCCCCCCTGCCAGATGCGCAGCGTCTGCAGCGGATCCTGCCAGATCCATTGCGGATCGTTGGCCAGTACAAACACGAGCCGCGCTCCCACCACCCCGGCCAGGATCGCCCATAGCGCCACATTCGCCAGCTGATCCGGGTCCTCGTGCAGGTCGCGCACCCGCTCCAGCATGTACCAGACACCGCCCAAGATGGCCGCCACCATGAAGATGCCGTACCAATGAATCTGGATGGGCCCGAGGTGGATTGCAATCGGATCAAGCTGGGGCAAATACGTGGCCATCACCTCGTTCTGCGATAGTCGTTGGGTCTAGCGTGCCACAGCGGCCGGCCGGAAACAAATCGCCTTCCCTCACCCGGCCGCCACGACCGTAAACGCCCGCTCGGCCGCCGCCAGGGTCTTTTCCACGACAGCGGGGTCGTGGGCCGAGGAGACAAAGGCGGTCTCATAGGGGGAGGGGGGCCAGAAGATCCCCTCGTCTAGCAGGGCATGAAAGAAGCGACGAAAGGCTCGGTCGTCCGTGCGCGCCACCTCGTCAAAGTTGACCGGTGCCGCCTCGGCAAAAAAGACGCTCAGCATGCCTCCCGCCACCACGGTGCTGAGGGCCACTCCGTGCCGCCTCGCCGCCTCCTCCAGTCCCCGCCCGAGTGCCTGGGCGGCATCCTCCAGGGGGCCGTAGAACGCGGGACCGCCCACCGTCCGCAGCTGCGCCAGACCCGCCGCCATCCCGACCGGGTTTCCGGAGAGGGTCCCGGCCTGGTAGACAGGACCCAGTGGGGCCACGAGCTCCATCAGCTCCCGACGGCCGCCATAAGCCGCCACCGGCAGCCCCCCTCCGATCACCTTGGCGAGACACGTAAGGTCGGGGCGTATCCCGTAGCGAACCTGAGCCCCGCCCCAAGCCACGCGAAAACCTGTCATCACCTCGTCCAGTACCAACAAGGCCCCCGCCTCCGCGGTTACCTGGCGGAGACCTTCTAAAAATCCCGGCACCGGCAGCACCGTGCCCATGTTGCCGGCCACCGGCTCCACGATGACAGCGGCGATCTCCGGTCCCCACTCCCGAAACACCTGCCGGACTGCCCCCAGGTCGTTATAGGGCACCGTCATGGTGAGTTCCGCCAGGCGTTCGGGCACGCCGGCCGAATCCGGCACCCCGAAGGTGGCCGCGCCCGAGCCCGCCCGGATGAGAAGCGAGTCGTGATGGCCGTGATAGCAGCCGGTGAACTTCACGACTTTGGAACGCCCGGTGGCGGCGCGAGCCACCCGCAGGGCTGACATGGTGGCCTCCGTTCCCGAATTGACCATGCGCACCACGTCGAAACCCGGAAGGGCGCCGCACAGCATCTCCGCCAGCTCCACCTCCGCCACCGTGGGCGCTCCGAAGGAAAGGCCGTCCGCCGCCGCCTTGCTGGCCGCCTCCACCACGGCCGGGTGGGCATGGCCGAGGAGGAGAGGGCCCCAGCTCATGACGTAATCGACGAGGGTGCGCCCGTCTTCCGTCGTCACGTACGCCCCCCGTCCGGATCGGACCAGAAAAGGCGCGCCCCCCACGTTCTTAAACGAGCGCACGGGACTGTTGACGCCGCCCGGAATCACTCGCTGCGCTCGCTCCCACCACTCTTGTGCACTGGTCGCCATCGCTGCCCCTCCCGCGGGTGTCAGACGTTGAATCGAAAGTTCACGACGTCGCCGTCCTGCATGATGTACTCTTTGCCTTCCATCCGTACGGCTCCGCGCTCGCGGGCCGCCGCCATCGATCCCGCTGCCTGCAAATCCCGGTAGGCCACCACCTCGGCGCGAATGAAGCCCCGCTCGATGTCGGAGTGAATCTTCCCGGCCGCCGCCTTGGCGGGCGTCCCCCGCTCGATGGTCCAGGCGCGCACTTCATCCTCGCCGGCGGTGAGAAAGGAGATGAGGCCAAGGTGCTGATAGACGGCGCGGGCGAGGCGGCTCACGCCGGTCTCCGCGATCCCCACCTGGGCCAGAAACTCCCCCCGCTCCGACTCGTCGAGCTGCCCCGCCTCCATTTCCCACTGGCCCGCCATGGTGACGAGCGGGATGCCCTTCGTGTCCGCCAGCCGGCGGAGCTCCTCATCGTCC
>JAKATP010000019.1 GCA_021818685.1 Bacillota bacterium
TACGCGGCTTCGTTGCCCACGAGCAAGGTACCGTCTGATCCGCCCAGCCAGAAGCCGTAACTTGAATGATTGGCCCGGTTACGGATAAAGACATTGTCGGCCGACCAGCACTCGATGGCGTTGTTCTGAGCGTGCGACGCGTCGTTGCCTTCGAGATGGTTGAACCGGCTCGACCAGCCGTTCAGACAGCGTATGAAGATTCCGTCCCCGCCAAAGGTGCAGTCGTTGTCAAGAAGACGATTGTGGCATTGTGGCGGGTGCAGCTTACGTTCGTGAGGAATATTATGGCAGCATAATAGAACATCTGTACGCAAAGGATCTCCGCGCCCCGATGATGAATAGCTCCTCAAAATGGGGGTCCCGAGAAGACCCATCACGAGGAGCTGTGGCGCTATGATACGGCAGGAGGCACGGATCGACAAGGCGTTAGCGGCATTACGGCAGCAAGTGGCGGCCGACTTCGACCAGTTCTGGCAGACGATCCGGGCGAGTCTCCTGGCCGGGCCGGTCCCCTTCGCCACCCTGGAGGCGCAGGTCCAAGCGGGGCTACAGCCGATCGGCCGACGGATCGTCGAGACGACGGCCACGCTCGATGGGGCCGGGCTCCCCGCGCCCGCTTGTGCCACCTGTGGCCGCCGCCTGCGCCGGGTGGAGGCGGCGCGGCCCCGGGAGCTCCTGGGTTGGTTCGGGTCTTACACCCTGGCCCGCCCCTATTTTGTCTGCCCCGCGGGCCATGGGGCGGCGGTGCCCGCCGATGAGGCCTGGGGCTTGGGGCCCAGCCATCTGTCCCCGTCATTGGCCACCCTGGTCAGTCGGCTCACGATCGAAATGCCATTTGACCAGGTCCCCGAGGTGGTGGCCGCCGCCCTGCACATCGCGATCGATGGGGACACCGTGCGGCGGGTCGTGGAAGGCCTCGGGCAGGTGGCCGAAGCCGCCGAACAGGCGGCCGCCACCGCCGCGACGGGCCCGGCCGATGGCCCCCGCGCCCCGATCACCGAGATGCCGGTCCCAGCCCCGACACAGCCCGCCCCGGATGGCCTCGTGATTGCGGTGGATGGCGCCATGGTCCACACCGAGGGGGCGTGGCATGAGGCCAAAGTCGGGGTGTGCCAACCCTTACGCCGCACCGCCGAGGGCCCGGTCGTCCCCCACGGGGAGCCGGATTATTGTGTGGGGTTCGAATCCCGTGCGGAATTTTGGCGGCGTCTTTATGCCCATGCCGTGGCCACCGGGGTGACGAGCCCCCGTTGCCGGCTGGTCGCCCTGATCGGGGATGGGGCCCACTGGATTTGGGACGATGGCGCCGCCTATTTCGGCGAGGCGGGGCGCCAACTGGTGGACATCTTGGATTTCTACCATGCCGCCGAACATGTCGGGACCGTGGCCCATGCCGTCTGGGGCGAGGGCACCCCGGCGGCCCGGGACTGGGCCCAGGGGCAACTCACCACGCTCCAGGCCCAGGGACCCGATGCCCTACTCGACGCATTGGCCGCCTTAGATCCCGAGACGGCCCCTGCGCGCACGGTGGTCACCCGCGAACG
This sequence comes from Bacillota bacterium, assembly GCA_021818685.1. Lineage (GTDB taxonomy): Bacteria > Bacillota > Sulfobacillia > Sulfobacillales > JAIMBI01 > JAKATP01. The sequence continues at coordinate 1,545 of JAKATP010000019.1, forward strand.
CGGCTATTTCCAGTACCATCGCGACCGCATGCACTACCCCCGCTATCGCGCCCTCGGCCTCCCCATCGGATCCGGGCGGGTCGAAGGCGCCTGCAAAACCGTCCTCAAACAGCGACTCAGTCAGGCCGGCATGCGGTGGCGGGTCCGCGGGGCACAGGCCGTGGCCACTTTGCGCGCCCTCCATCGGTCCGGGCGGTGGGCCGCGTTTTGGGCCACGCAGCCCCAGCGCGTGCGCGTCCTGAACCTGCCACGATGCGCGGCCTAACCAGTTGTGCCAATTTATGTCTCACAAAAGTAAGCTACACCCATTGTGGCAAGAGCCGGCCTCCATCAGCACGGACGCCGAGTCACGGGCATGAGTTTCCCCGCTCCGGATGCGCAGGCCATGGCTGAAGTCGTTGCCGGCGACATGGTTGTGGGAGCTGTGCCAGAGTTTCAGACCGACATTGCTGGCATGCGAGAATCGGTTTCCGGTCACCTGATTACTGATACAGTCACGCATTTCAAGCGCGTTCCAGTTGAACATGCCCACGTTCTGGGTAATGAAAGAGTCGTGCACCCGTTCAAGCAGGATGCCGCCAGCATGGGGGCCGTCTCCCCATCCGAATTCCGGGTCCGTAAAGTTGCCGGAACAGTCGTTGGCGGCTACGGTCCATCCGCCACCGTCCACGATGTGCATGGCACGTTGAAAGCCGGCCACGTGAACACCCGTAACGGTAACGTCCGAGACACCGGTGGCCCGGATCGCCGTGCCCCGATAAGATTCTGGCTGGCCGGGGACTCCCGGTCCAGTAAGAACGGTGTCTGGACCTTCGACCACGATGTTGTCGGCCCCGATCGTGAGTCCCATCCCGTCGGGGAACTCATACACCCCGGCCTCCAGACGGCAACTCTCCAAAATGACGAGTCCCGGACGGGGCGTGACCGTGCGCATCCAACCCATCCCTTCTGGTACCCGGAGCTTTTCGACCGCGGGAGCGGTTCGTATAGAGGGTTTTCTGCTGGGCAGGCTAACTCCTTTCCCCCGTCAACCCACCCGGCCCGAATTCCGGTGCCACGTCCTGGTGGTGTCCCGTACCCCGCCTCCCATGTGCTCCGACTCCGAACCTCGACGGAGCGCGCTCAATCCACCTGGTGCGAGCGGCCATGTCGTGGGCGAAACCCCATATCGGCATCGTCACTTAGCGCTTGGAGGACCCGGGCATGGGCTTTCACCATCACAGACACGGCGTACCGTGCCTCATTCCCCACCGACACCGCCATAACGTTCTCCGCATCGCGTCTCCTGAGAAGGTGACGATTGGTCGCCGGCTCCCGGGGAGAGGTAAGGGTCTGGGGGCCATGACAGAGCAGGGCGCAAGGACTCTCACGGACGAAGTGGTCGCTGAAATCTACCGGCTCCTGTGGCGGCTGTCCCCGGGAGACGACCCCGACGCGAACCCGATCACCCGTGAGATGGAGACGGGACGGCGGCGAGCGGTGCACCGCACATGGACGGCCCCACCGTCATTGCATGGACCCACCCCCGCCGGATCCGACGAGGGGGCCGTGGACGGCATGTGGGTCGCCGTGACCGGCGGGAATTGGATTGGTGAGGTGTAAACATCGGCATCCCAGGAGCCCGATTGATCTTCACCGACGTCGAAGGCCATGACGATCAGGCCCGCTTCACCGATCACCCCGAGCCGGACACCGTCTTTGGGGAAGGGGTCTGCCGGAGTCGTTGGGCGTACGCGATCTGGAAACCCCAAGGACACGGGCTTGACGCACCGGCCGTCTGCAACGTCTGCCGGCCAACTAACCTGGCTCAGCACCGTTTACCGGGCTCTGGATGGGCTGGCCCGGGTCAAGGACCTGTCGTCACGAGAGCACTCCGGTGGGCGGAGGCAAAGCGCTCTCCACCTTGCTGCACGGTGCGGGGATCCTCCAATCTGCCGTCCTACAGTCCACGTCGCCGGTCTCTGCAGGGTGGCCGCGGCGGACGCTCTCGTGACGGCTTTTGCCCGCTTCCCACGCCTGGTCTTCGTCACCTGATCCGTATCTCCTTGGCCCCGGCCACGATGGTCCCGGGGCTTGGTGGGGCGACCCTGCCCTCGGCGCCGTCCCGGGTCGCGCCCCCCTGCCGCGGACTCGGTCCCCGCGATCGCATAACAGTTCGGCCCCCAACCTCGGGCGACAGACTTGAGCCTCGACGTGCTGACTGAAAAGTATGGGCCAGCTGGCTGGCTCCGAAACCTCCGGACTATCCGAGTCGTCCGCGCGACCATTCCTAAAGAAACATGTCGTCAAGCGGAGGTCGATGCAAGACAACCCATCCCTACCAGGGCATCGGACGATCGGCAAACGCCATCCCGGGCGTGTGCCGGGACCGCCTTCTTGGTCTGCTCCGTGAGGTCCATTGCTGGTGGCACAGACCACCCTTGCCCGACAGATCTGATGAACAGCATATCCTGGCAGCCGCAGCGTCATCTCGGTGTGCACATGCCGGCCTTCGTCGTGTTCCCGGGCCCCCGTCCACCAGGGGCCGTCCCGACCCCATGGAGATGGAGAAGGGCGGGCTCGATCTGGTTCCGGGAAAGACTAGACAGCATGGCCGTGAAGCGCAGTGGACGGAGGACAACGCATGACAGGATCGGGCGCATGGCTCGATATGGATCCCGGCATCGACGACGCGTGGGCGCTGGTGGTGGCCGCGACCGCCCTTCAGATCGAAGGTGTGTCGGCCGTCGCGGGGAACGTGCCGGTCTCTTCGACCGCGAAGAATGCGCGCGAGGTGCTGAGCCTCCTCGGCCGGGAGCGTGTCCGCGTGTACCCCGGTGCGAATCGGCCACTCATCTATGAGCCCCTGACCGCCGAAAGCTTTCACGGCAACACTGGCCTTGGCCCGTGGACTCCAAGGGCGTCCAACGTTTTCGACCACGCCCTGCCCGTCTGGTCCCACTGGGCCAAGGCCCCGGAAGCCGGACGGACCAGTACCCTGGAACTGATTGCCACCGGACCCCTGACAAACCTGGCGCTCGGCTATCTCACCGTCCCGGATTTCGACAGCCTCTGGTCTTCTATCACCGTGATGTGCGGCGCCATGCCGGGCGTGCGCGCTGATAAGCACGACGAGTTCAACGTGTACGTCGACCCCCACGCCGCCGACGTGTTGTTTCAGCGAGGCCACAACGTGCGCGTGGTGGGCATCAATGTCGCACATCAGGCGCTCCTGCCGCTCTCCGACGTCGACCGGCTCGCCGATGGCTATGGCCCCATCGGCCGCTTTCTGTCGGCGGCCCTGCGGTTTTACAGCGAGAAAGCCAGGGGCGAGGGTGGAGATCCGAATGCCTTTCCGGTGGATGACGTGGTGGCGGTGGCGGCCGTCATGGCGCCCTCCCTCTTCCAGTGGGCGGAGATGCCGCTCACGGTTGTCCGGGAAGGGCCGATGCGGGGAGCGCTCCTCATCACGCCCAAGGATGAAGATCGGCCGCTCGTGAAGGTGGCCACCGGTATCGATGCCCGCGGATTCCGCGATTTCCTCTGGGAACGCATGAAGACCTATCAGAAGCCATAACCGCCCGTCCGGAGACCTCCCGCACGGATCCCGACCGGGCTCCATGGCAGCCCCCACCGCCACCTGGCATACCCGGGACTGATCGACCGTTTGTGCGCCCGGCCGGCAAAGTCCGGCCATGCCGCATGCGCCACCGGATTCAGGAGATCCCCTGCATGGTGACGAACGCGGAAGAGGCCATGCTGCAAGGCATGTACGCGCCTGCCGAGTTTGCGCGTGTGCGGGATCAGCTCATGAGCGAACAAGACTGCCTGCAGCGCGACTGGACCGCGCTGGACGCGGAGCCATTGACCGCCAATCCGTGCCGGAACACGCCGCGCGCAGTCTTTTCTCGCCGCCATCCAGGCGAGTGGGGATCGCTTCTTGGCCAACATCGACACCGTCCCCGCGGAAGTTCCGAATCGGCTGTGTGCCCAAGCCGCTACTGTTAATGCGGAGCTATATAGTAAAGCGCCGCCGCGGGCAGGGACCGGGCGCTTGGGGCGCGAAGCCGCAGGTAGGGAGGCGGGCGCCATCAGCATGCACATCGAACGGAATGTCAGCGTGTCGATGCGGGACGGAGTGACCCTCGCGACTGACGTGTATTTTCCCACCAGGCAGGAGGAGGCGGATCGCTGGCCCGCCCTCCTGGTGCGCACGCCTTACGACCGCACCAGTGCCGATCGGGAGGCAGAAGCGTCATGGTTCTCCCGCCGGGGGTATGTGGTGGTCGTCCAGGACTGCCGCGGACGGTTCGAATCGGAGGGGTGCTTCCGCCTCGGCCGTGGGGAGGCCGAGGACGGCTATGACACCGTCGAGTGGATAGCGTCTCAGCCCTGGTCGAATGGCCGCGTGGGTACCATGGGCACGTCGTACCTGGCCTGGGTTCAGAGTGCCCTGGCGACCCTGAATCCTCCGCATCTCACCGCCATGTGGGTGCATGAGGGTGTGGCCAACGGCCTGCACGAAAGTGTGCGGCAGGGCGGTGCCTTTGAACTGCGCTGGATGGGCTGGGCGTTCTACGGTGCAGCCACCGACCCGCGCGTGGACCCCGATACCCGCCGCCGGCTCACCCGCCTTGATCTCCGCGATTATCTGTCCTGGGCGCTTCCAAGGCCCGGATCAACACCCCTTCGCCTCTCCCCCACCTACGAGCAGTGGTACTGGGAGTATCTCACCACCGGGACCGAATGCTCCCTGTGGGACGAACGGGGCGTCAACGTGGAGCGCTACTATGAAGAGCACGCCGACGTGCCTACCGTTTACTCCGGCGGCTGGTATGACTCCTACACGCGTGCCACCATCCGTAACTACTTGGGCCTGAGCCGCCGGAAGTCCGCACCGCAATTCCTCTTCATGGGCCCCTGGACACATGGAGGGCAGGAGCCCCTTCATACGTACGCGGGAGACATCGACCTCGGACCGGAAGCAGCGGTGGACTTTTCGGACCTGCAGCTTCGCTTCTTCAATCGGTTCTTGAAGGATGAACCAGGAGGACCCATCCCGCCCGTCCGCTACTTCTTGATGGGGGGTGGCACCGGCGCCCGGCGCCCAGACGGCCGCCTCGACCATGGCGGCGTCTGGCGCACAAGCGACTCCTGGCCGCCTTCCGGCGCGCATTCACAGATGTTCTATCTGGACGCTTTCGGAGAGCTTCTGGACACTCTTCCGCCGGAGGACGGCGTACGCCCGTATACATATGATCCCCGCAACCCAGTTCCGACGGTGGGCGGCAATCTCTCCTTTTTGAAGTACATCTGGCCGCTTCCTGAGCACATGGAGGAGGTGGCCGTGACCACCCGGCTCACCCAGGTCTCGCCCATCGGAGGCCAAGATCAGCGCACAGGGCCGGGCCTCTTCGGGACCCAGCCGCCTTACGGCGGCCTCGAATCGCGGTCTGACGTGCTCACCTACGTGACAGGGCCGCTCCCGCAGGACCTGGTGCTGGCGGGTCCCATCAAGGTCACCCTGTACGTATCCACCGACGCGCCCGACACCGACTTCACCGCCAAACTGGTGGACTGGTACCCACCTTCGGCAGACTATCCTGACGGCTACGCGCTAAACATCATGGATGGAATCTGCCGGCTCCGGTTTCGGGAGGGCTTTGACGACGCGCGCTTCGCCACCCCGGGCGAGGTGGTCGTGGTCACGGTTGAGCTCTATCCGTCAGCCAACCGCTTCGTGCAAGGACACCGGATCCGTCTCGACATCTCCAGCAGCAATTTTCCCCGCTTTGACATAAACCCAAACACCGGTGAGCCCGTCGGACGGGCCCGCACCGTGCGGACGGCCCAGAATCGGATTTACACGGGACCGGCCCACCCGTCGGCGCTGGAGCTCACGGTCGTGTCGTGAGAATAGCCTGGCGGTTCCCCTTCAAAGAGCGGCCAGTGGCTCCTCTCCGTAGGGGGCGGCGTAGGGCCGCACCGCCTCTATCCAGGCGGGAAGACTCCGGCAAAGTGCCTTCGCACCGTTCCGGGCGGTCGGTACAAGCTCCCCCCGTCCCCAGTGGGCCAGAAACCTCAGGAAGGTGGCGAGGCGCACCGTGACGGCCCAAGCCAGCCACTGTTCGGGGTTCTGGGAGTTCAACCCGGTTGCGAGATAGGCGGATACGACCCCGCGAAGGGTCGGGACGTCGACCAAACCGCCCGGCAGGATGGCCAGATCGTAGGCCGGGTGCCCGAAACCCGCCTCGGCCCAGTCGAAGAGCACGAGCGTGCCGTCCTGACGACGGCCCCAGTTGGTACGATTGGGGTCTCCGGACAGCAGGTGCTTACCCTCGACCCGCGGCCATGACAACCGCAGGAGACGCTCGAGGCTGTTTGCGTCTGGCAGGGAGAAGAGTGCGAGGGCGGCGCGGACGTCCTCTAACGCGACCACAGCAGTTCGGGCAGGAAGCTCTGCGGCTGCAGGGACGACGGCCGGCCTATCCGTCTGATGGAGTAGGGCCAGGTACCGGATTTTTTCGCGAAGCGTCTCCCCTGAGCGCCCGGGTGCATCCCGCCCCTCATCCACGGGCCGGGGAAACCACTCAAGCACCAAAAACGGACGCTCCCCGCTTTGCCCCTGTGCCAGCACGGCGGGCATGGCCACCCCGTGCGCCGCCACGAGCGGCGCCCAGGTGTGATAAAAAGTGAGCTCCACCGGGGCGGGATATTTGAGGGCGACCGTACCCCACGTGCCATCACAGCCAAAGACGCCCTCACCGCCGACCCCGGCCACCCACCGAACGGCGGTCAGCGGTCCCACCACCCGCTCCACGGCCATAAGTGCGTCCGGGTCAGGTTCCGGTCCGGACATGCCTATATCCGCCCTCTCCGGCTCGGACCCCAGGCTCCCGTTCGTTCTCATCCTCTGAGCGGGACGCGATAGATAGAGGTGCTGGCCGTCATGATGAGGAACCGCTCGCCACGGCGCATGCCCACCTCCACGTTCGCCACCTGCTCCGGTGCGCGGAGGTGACCAAGTATGGCGCCTGCGGGGTCGATGATGAAAACACCACCGGGGCCAGCGAGAAAGACGTAGCCCTCGCGCGTCACCCGGAGGCCATCCGGGAGGCCGCGGCCGAAGCTTCGGTTCAGGGTGGCAAAGGGACCGGTGTCGCGCAGGCGTCCGTCGGAATCCACCTCAAACCGCCGGATGAGATTCTTTACAGTATCGGCGACGTAGAGCATCCGCTGGTCGGGGGAGAACGCCAAGCCGTTCGGGGTCACCAGGTCATCGGCTACCAGTTCCGGGGGCGACCCGGGATCGAGTCGGTAAACGCCGGAGAGCGGCTGTTCCTGTTCTCCCGGGTAGCCGACCTCCAGGCCGTCGATGCCGTAGGTGGGGTCCGTGAACCAGATGCGGCCGAGCCGGTCTACCACAATGTCATTAGGGCTGTTGAAACGCCGACCGGCAAACATCGCCGCAACGACCTCATAGTCCCCGTCTCTTGCGATCCGGGACACCCGGCGCGCGCCATGCTCGCACACGAGCAGAAAACCTGACGGATCACGCGTCATGCCGTTCGATTTCCGGCTCGAACGGCGGAAGACGCTCACCTGAAAGGTCTCGGCCTCCCACCGGTAGATGGTGTCGGCCGGTATGTCGCTAAAGTAGAGGGCATCCTCCTCCTCTATCCACACCGGACCTTCCGTGAACCGGAACCCGCCGGCGAGCGGTTCCCACTCGACCCCAGGGTCCACAAGGTCCAGCACCCGCGGATTCCTTACATCGAGAATGGCCACGTGCTTGCTACCTCTCCACGCGCGTGATGGGTCGTTGGGCGATGCCCTCGGCCTGTCAGGGCCGACGACCATCGCCACCGGGCTCATGGGCGGACTCTCTCCGGACGGATATGGCGACAGGCAGGCGGTATGGGCCCGCCGCCCTCCGCTCTAGCGTGCTCCCTCGAGATCCCGTCGCCTAGCGCCATAAGGCGCCACCCGGGACGCTCCCGCATCCTCCGGGCAATCTGCCCCTGACGGCATCATACTCGCTCTTGCGCCCCCACGCTCGTATTTTCTGGTCTCTGAGGCTCCGTTTCGTGATATCCTCTTCGATGAGGGTGGCTCACCCCCGCCGGCATTTCCGGCTTATCACGGGCAGCGTCTCCGCGGGAGAAGCTGTCCGCTCCTCCGCCCGGCACACGACGGACGCCGGGCTGTGGGCCACGGTCCGGCACGATTGCCCTCCCCCCTTCGGGCCTCGCGGTCTGACGAGCTTGAAAGGACGGATATATGTCTGCGGACCGGAGCCCCTCAAAAGGCGAAGGGCCGATGCCGCGCGGCTGGCAAGCTCTGTCCAGCACGCCGGTGAGCCTCCGTGCGCTTCTTATCGGGAGCGCCATCGGCGATTTTGGCAATGGCTTCTTCCGTCTCGCGCTCCCCTGGCTGGTGTACAACCTGACGGGCTCGGCGGCCGCCCTCGGCGCCATGGTCGCCCTCTCCTACGTCCCCACGCTGTTCTTGCCGTTCATCGGGCGGCTGACCGATCGCATGTCCGTCAGGCGGATGCTCCTGGCGAGCCTGGTTGTGCAATTCGCCACCTTGGCCGCGCTCGCGATCCTGCTCCACCAGCACCGCCTGTCCCTTTATGCGGCGGATGCGGGCGCATTTTTAGCCACGGGCGGCGCCATCGGCGCCACCGCGGCCACCGAAGTGACGATCCAGCGTCTTACCCCCGCTCCTGCCCGCATCGCTATCAACGGCCTTTGGTGGATGTTGTTCAATATTTCGTGGTATGTCTCGCCGGCCTTGGCCGGATTTGCCATCGGCCGCTTCGGTGTCGAGGGGGCACTCGTGGTGAACGCCGTCGCGGTGGCGGTGATGATGGGTCCTGTCTTCCTGCTCCCGCGCATGGACCCGGTGGCGCCTCTCCCGGCGGTCAGGGGGCGTGCGTCCCTCGGTGAGCCCTTGGTCGCCCTGCGACAAGCCCGCGATGTCTTTGCCGCCACCGTGGTATTCGGCTACTGGACCTTCACCTGGGCGGCCGTGTTTGCGCTGCAAGTGTTCCTGTTCCGGCACCGCCTTCATCTCGCGGCGCCCATGGTGGGGGTGGTCGGACTCGTAGCTGGGATCGCCCCCGTGATCCTGGCACTCACGGCGCCCTACATCCTGCCCCGGATCCGGGTGGTATGGCTGCTGTCGATGGCGCTTTGGGTGTCCGGCACCGGCATGGTCGTCCTGGCACTGGCGCACAACTGGTGGACGGCCACCATCGCCGTGGGGCTCATCGACGCCGTCACGGCCCCGGTCGGCATCGTCGTGTCGACGCTGGCCCAGCGCGCCATTCCTGCCCGCCTCTTCGGGCAAGTGGTGGGCTGGCAGGCGGTCATCCAGTCGGGCGGTACGCCGGTCGCGAGCCTTCTGGCCGGGATCGCAGCCGTGGCGTTCGGCGCCGGGGGCGCGATGCTGGCGGCGGCAACTTTGACGCTTTGCGGAGGGCTGCTGCTGCCGCTCTCACCATGGCGCCGCGTACTCGAGCAAAAACCCCCCTTGCGATGAGCTTCCGGTTGAGAGGAGCGAGGTGACATATAAAATTTCAGCAGGCATCAAGGAGTTCTGGCCTGTTGAGTAGAATTCACCTATGTTCGGGGTGCGCCGGCGGCTTGTGAGCGATGCTCCATGCCGCCGTCGTTTCGAGCATGTTTCGCGAATAGGCGCCCTTCCAGCGCCCGGAGAGAGGAGTACCACCATGAAGTCCCGTCGATGGTACGGATGGGCCGCCGCCTTGTTGGGAGGATTCGCCCTGGTCCTGGCGGGTTGCGGATCCGGGCCGAGCCAGGCCGGAAGCAGCGTCGCGCCCGGGCTCAGCAACAAGGTCATTAAGATGGTCGGAGGCGTTCAGCTGGAGCCGAACGACTACTTCCCCATCGTCTCGGCCGCCGCCTGCAGCGTGGAAAACGGGAGCATTACGTCCCAAATGTACGCGCCGCTCATTTTCATCAACAACCAGGACAAGATCGACTATGCCCAGTCGGTCGCCTCCAGTATCACGCCGACCAAGAACGACACGGTGTTCACCATCGATCTGCACCACAATTGGCACTGGAGCAACGGCACCCCGGTGACCGCCCAGGATGTCGTGTACGCGTGGCAGATCATTGATGCCTCGGCGCAGCCGAAGGCGCCCTGGGAGTACTGCGGCGTCGGCGCCGGCGGTATCCCGCAGGACTGGAAGAGCGTCGTCGCGACCGGTCCTTACACCGTGACGGTGACCCTGAATAAGCCGCTCAATCCGGTGTGGTTCGAGTACAACGGCCTGTCCAACCTCGTCCCCCTGCCCAAGCAGACTTGGGACAAGTACTCGAACATGAACCAGGAGCTGTCCTACATCAACAAGATCTCCAACTCCCCCTCGAACGCGGCGTTCAAGGTCGTCGACGGACCGTACGCGTTTGGCACGTACGTCAACAACGAGTACTGGACCCTGGTGGCGAACCCCAAATACACGCTGAAAAAGCCCACGATCAAGGAACTCCTGTTTGAGTACGAAACCTCAAACTCGAACCTGTTCGCGGGTCTTCGCAAGGGTCAGTTCGCGTACGCCGGCATCCCGACGTCCTACGTGAAGGACTTGAAGCAGCTGCCCAATTACTACAAGGACGAGAACGCCCCGTACAGCTTCTGCTTCAACTACATCCAGCCCAACCTGTACGCGAAGGCCCCGAACGGCATCGGTCCCATCCTGTCTGAGCTACCCGTGCGGCAGGCGCTGCAGCTCGGGATCGATCAGGCGTCCATCATCAAGCTCTACCAGGGTCTGGCCTATCAGACCTACGACCCCGTTCCGAAGCTCCCGAACAACCCGTTCTTCGACAAGGGGCTCAAGAACCCGTATCCGTTCAACATCAAACGCGGCATCAAGCTCTTGGAGAGCGCCGGGTGGCATATGAAGAACGGTGTCATGACGAAGAACGGCAAGCAGCTCGCCTTCCAGTTCATCGTGGCATCGGGGTCCAACACGGACACCAACATCGCTGAGCTCATCCAGTCGGACTGGGCCAAGGAAGGCATCAAGGCCACCATCAAGGAGGAGCCATTCAACCAGGTCATCGCCCTCACCGACACCCAATACCAGGTGGAATGGTGGGGCGGCGGCTGGTGCTACGGCGCCACCGACCCGACCGGTGACCAGCTGTTCGCGGCTAACTCGCCGGCCAACATCGGCGCCTATGACAGCTCGACGATGAACCGGCTCATCAAGGCAAGCGTGGCGCCCCAGTCGCCGGCTTCGGCGACGAAGACGCTCGACGCCTATCAGGTGTACGCGGCGAAGAATCTGCCCGTCCTCTTCATCCCGACCGCGACCACGGTCCAGGTTGTGGAGAATGGACTGCATGGTGTCAACAAGTACACCAATGCCATCTCGGGCTACGTCGAGTACAACTACTGGAAGGTTGGCAAGTAAGCCAGATCTCCGGCAACCACGGTAACAGCGGCAGCGGTCGAAGAGGGCGGGTCTCCCGCCCTCTTCGCCTGCTCGGAGACCTGAGTCAGCTGGGCCTCGCGCCCGCCAGAGCCCCGCGGCGGCGTATTATGCGAGAAGAAGACCGGCTCAGGCCGTCGACCGGTCCGTTTATCATCCAGCGTCTTGAGGAGGCGACCCCAAGCTTCATGGATGAGAGCCCTTTGCTGATTTTCGGAGGCCGCGCGAGCCGTCTACTGACCCGTAGCATCTGCGGCTATCTGGGTGTGCCCGAGGGCAAAAACCAGACGCTCCAGTTCTCCGACGGCAACCTCTTTGTCCGGGTCGAGGACAACGTAAGGGGGCAGGACGTCTATCTGATCCAGTCCACCGGTCAGCCGGCCAACGACAACTTCATGGAGCTCCTGTTCTGGATTGACGCCTTCAAGCGTGCAAGTGCGGCGTCCGTGACCGCCATCATCCCCTACTTCGGCTACGCCAAGGGCGACAAGAAGGACGAGCCGCGAGTGTCCATCCGGGCGCGGGTATGCGCCGATGCGATCGAGGCAGCTGGCGCCGACCGCATCGTAACGATGGACCTGCATGCTCCCCAGATCCAGGGTTTCTTCCGAAAGCCGGTGGACAACCTCTACGCGCTACCGATACTCATCGAGCGTCTTCGCCGGCTTCCACTACACGATCCCGTCGTGGTATCACCGGACGTCGGCTTTGCCAAGCCGGCCCGCCGTTACGCATCGGAGCTCGGGGCCCCTCTCGCGATTGTCGATAAGGGGCGCTTCTCCCACGACGAGCGCGCCGCCGTCCTGAATTTGATCGGCGACGTGAGCGGACGCGACACCATCATCGTCGATGACTTCACGGCCTCCGCCGGCACGCTCATCGAGGTAGCGCGGGAACTGACCCGGCATGGCGCCCGCACGGTCTACGCGGCCGTCACCCATGCCGTCCTCGGGGCAGGCGCTCTCGAGCGTCTCAGGGACAGCCCCATTCGCCGCCTCATTGTGAGTGACACCGTGGAGCACCCCCGGGAGTCCCTCACCGATCAGGTGGAGGTGGTGTCGGTGGCTCCTCTCTTTGGTGAAGCCATCCTTCGCATCCATCACCGGGAGAGTATCAGTGCGATGTTTCCTGATACGCCGGCGCGGCTCCTAAGACCCCCGGGAGGGCCCTGACCACTATGTCCGCGTATCTTCTTCCCACCAAGCCACATAAAGCACGGGCCATTGGACATGGGTTAGGCGGGCACCTGGGTCTACTCAACCATCGTGTGTCGTCGCACACCTTTCGGGGCGTCATCGGCATTTCCGTGGGGACGTGTTGCCCCGCAGGAGGTATGAACGCGTAAGGCGGCGAGTCCTCGAAACGCCGCGCCCGGCGGCACGGGTTGATGGCGTGAAGAGGGTCATGGCCACCCCGCCCTGCTGCGCTGAGGCGCCCAGGCTTTAGGCGGATGCTTTTGCCGTGCTACCCGTGTGCGTTACATGGACAACCATGATGGGACAAGCCCTGGAATCAGCGTCGCCATATCTCCGGCACGCCGGTGCGACTCGCCGCCAGTCCGTGCGGATTCTGCCGTGGAATCCTTCGAGGTCTACGTCATGGTCCTTGGATAAGAGACAGGGGCCAGCCGTTCGGTGGCACGGATTTGCTGCCGACGGCCAACAACGCTTGACGGCCCATAAGTCGGAGACGAAGCCGCGGCCGTCCTCGGCGGACGCGTCACCGTCGCAGGAGCAAACGGGTGTGCGTCCTCTGAGGCTCGCTCACAGTTTGTTCGTGGCGATGCGGCGGACTGCGCGCGGGGCCGTGCGTGCCGGCGGGCTGGCACGCCGGCCCAGCTTTCGCCCCCATGCCCGGAGCTTTTGTGAGAGGTTGACCATTAAATAGACATTCGTCTATGTTTATACGTATCGAATTAGATGGGAGGTGCCTCGGTTATGGAGGAGTTGTCTGTAGTAGAATCCCTCAAAGTGCTGGCCGACGAGAGCCGCATCCGCATCCTCGCTCTCCTGGCCGCGCACGAGTCGAGCGTGGAGGAGCTGGCCGACCGGCTCGGACTCCGGCCCCCCACCGTCTCTCACCATCTGTCCCGGCTGAAGGGTCTCGGCCTCGTCAGCATGCGCCGGCAGGGCACGACCCACCTCTACCGATTCGAACCGGAGCGCCTGCGCGACGTCAACCGGAGCCTTGAACCAGAAAGACTGGCAGCCTTGGCCGGAACCCCAGATCCGGGAGAAGACCCGTTTGCGGCCAAGGTGCTGCGCGACTTCTTCATCGGTGAGAGACTGAAGGACATCCCGGCGAGCCGCACCAAAAGGCGCGTGGTGCTGGAATGGCTCGTGCGCCGTTTTGAGCCGGGCGTGCGCTATCCGGAGCGGACCGTGAATGAGGTGCTGAGCCACCATCACCCTGATTTCGCCACCCTGCGCCGAGAGCTGATTGTGAACCGGCTCATGGATCGGGCCGGAGGCGAGTACTGGCGCACAGACGCCGCAGCGCCATGATTCGTTCCGGACGGCGGGAAGCCGCGTGTAAGGCTCCTGCCGGTTCGGGTCGGTCCTCGATCAAGGAAGTCTGACGGCCGGCGAAGAACTTCCTGCTCCGAGTCGCCGGTTGCTCAAAAAGGAGTCATCATGTCACACGAAACTCTGGCCGCTCCGCGATCCCCGTTCAGGCCCGAGGATCTTGCCCGCTTGGTCCAGGCCGGTCCACCGATCTTCATGCCGGGCGGAGACCTTCTTTATCCGGCCACACGCTTTGAGGACGGTGGGCGCCGGGTGCGCCTCACCCGCCTTCCTCGATCCGGTGACCCCCAGAATCTCTATGATGGGGAGATGGCCGACCCCGCCCTGTCTGCCGACGGAAGCCTCGTCGCCTTCGTCGGGCGTGTAAGCGGCGAGGAGGGGGTTGCCCTGCTGGACGTGAGGACCGGCGAGGTTCGCCTCCTGACGAAGTTTGCAGGTAGCGTCCGTGCGCCGGTGTGGTCGCCGGACGGGCGCCGCCTTATGGTCGAGGTGCTGTCGCCCATGGAGGAGGGGCCGCAGGACCCGCACGTCGTCACCCGCGTCCGCTACGATCTGGATGGGCTCGGCTACCTGGGGTCCCGCACCTGGAACGTCTACGTGCTTGACGTCGCCTCCGGCTCCGCGACGGCAGTGGGGACGCCGGAGTGGCACCACCTCTACCCCTGCTGGGCTCCCGACGGTCGCCACATCGCCCTTATCACGACACGACGTCCCGACTGGGACATCGAATGGGTTTGGGATCTGTACACGGTCGATCTGGACTCGAAGGAATGGCGCCTCCTCACCCGCTCCGACGGGGTCGCGCGGATGCCAGTGTGGTCGAAGGACGGACGACGTCTCGCCTTCTTTCACAACCATACCCCGGCAACGAGCTCCACCTATGACTATCATCTGATGGTGGTGCCGAGCGACGGATCGGAAGCGCCCCAGTGCCTGTCGCACGCGTTCGACCGCGGGTCACCGCAGGGTATGGTGCCGTTCCGGGCGGCAGCGCCGGAGGAGCTTGCGGACGGACGCTTTCTCTGGTACGCGAACCTCGGCGGACGCCTTACCGTCGTCGCGACGGATGCCGAGGGCCGTACCACGCCCCTGGTCAGTCACGTCGCATTTCCGACTGCAGGCCCGGACGGAATCGACGGAGCTGGACTGGCCTTGCTGCCTGATCGCCCCCCCGAGGTTTGCCGGTTCAGTCTGGCGACCGGTGACATCGAGGTGCAAAGCGACCTGAATCCATGGCTCCGGGAGCGCCGGCCGGTGCCGGCGCCGCGACTCGTCACCCTGGATACCGAAGACGGGCCGGTGGAAAACTGGGTCTGGGAACCTGAGGGCGATGGACCCCACCCCACACTGCTCTTCTTTCATGGGGGGCCCCACGGAGCGGTCGGCCCGTACTTCCAGACCCTCGTCGCCATGCCGGTCACCCACGGTTACGCCGTGGCCGCGCCAAACTTTCGGGGCAGCGGCGGGTACGGCCAAGCGTTCGCCGATCTCATCCAGGGCCATTGGGGCACGAAGGAGGGTGAGGACGGCGCCGCCCTGGCCGAGCATCTCATCGGCACCGGGGTTGCGGCCCAGGGGCACGTGGGCGTGTATGGCGGCAGTTACGGGGGCTTCATGACCAACTGGATGGTGACGCGCCATCCCGAAGTCCAGCAGGCGGCCGTCACGATCGCGACCATCTCGCACCTGGCCACTCTGGCTTATGGCATCGACCACTGGGAGTCCATCCAGACGGACATGGGGGGTCCGCCCTGGGAGATCCCGGCATCTTACCGCGAGCACTCCCCTATCACGCAAGTAGACCGGGTGCAGTGTCCCATGCTGATTCTTCACGGCGGCGACGACCGCACGTGCCCTCCCTATGAGGCGGAGATGTGGTTTGTGGCTCTCCGTTGGCAGAAGAAGCCGGTGACATGGGTGGAGTACCCTGGCGAGGGTCATGTGAGTCTCTTCTTCTCCGGGCGGCTCAATACCCTCACGGACCTCCACCGGCGGACGCTCGAGTGGTTCGACCAACACCTGCGAAACCCAACGGGATCCTGACCCTCGCCCCATCCTCCATGGGCGCCCGCCTCGTGTGGCGGGCGCCCTCCTGCCGTCTGGAACCGTTACCGCGACGAGGTTCCCGGTCCGGAGTGTCCTTGCCCCTCACCCACGCAGGTGTAAAATGAGTGAACGCTCACTTTTTATTTCGGAGGCATGGTGTGCCCAAAGTCACGGAAGGACATCGGGAATCCCGGCGCCAGGCCATCCTGGACGCGGCCCAGGAGGTTTTTTTAGGTAAGGGATATCAGTTGGCCACCGTCGATGACATCGCTACCAAGGGCGGCTTCAGCGTCGGCGCCCTGTACCGGTACTTCCCGACCAAGAGCGACATCATGTTGACGCTCCTCGAGGAGCGGCTGTCGCGCGGGCCCGAGCTCTTGCGCCGTCTGACGTCGGATCGCGAAAGCCCCTGGGAATCCCTCACGCGTTGCGTCGACATTTTTGTGAGCGCGCTGCGGGTACGCCATCCCAGCACCGGGCGTCTGCTGCTGGTGGCCTGGGGAGAGACCCTGCAGGACGGGACCGTGCGTCAGGGCCTCCAGCGTCGGTTCGGCGGCCTTATCGAATACCTGGCAAGCCTGGTGCGTCAGGGAGTGGAGACGGGTGACTTCCGTCGTGACGCCGACGCGACTGCCGTCGCCGCCATTCTGGTGTCGCTGGCGGATGGCGTGACCCTGTACTGGTCCGTCGGCACACCGGACGTATACCTCCACGACATGCGAACCGCGGCCCTGCAAATGTTGAAAGCGTACTTGAAACCCCCTGCAGCAGGAGAGGAGCCTTCGACGTGAGGCGCGTCGTCATAACGGGTATCGGTATGCTCACCCCCTTGGGAAACTCCACAGAAGCCAACTGGAGCGCCATCCTTTCAGGCCGTTCCGGTGTCGGGCCCATCACGGCCTTTGACGCCTCGCATATCGGCGCCCGGATCGCGGGCGAGGTGAAGGGCTTTAATCCCGCCACGGTGATGGAAGCAAAGGATGTACGGCGCTACGACCGCTTCATCCACTTTGCCATCGCGGCCACCGTCGAGGCCTGGACGGACTCGGAGCTGCAATGGGATGAGGATCTGGCCGACCGCGCCGGCGTCATCTACGGAAGCGGGATGGGCGGGCTCGGCACCATCCTGACCGCAGCCGAGGCCCTGCGCGAAAAAGGCGCCGCCCGCGTCTCGCCGCTCCTGTCGCCCGGCTCGGCCATCAATATGGCTGCCGGCCTCATCTCCATCCGCTGGGACCTTCGCGGCCCGAATTACGCCACGGTCTCGGCCTGTTCCACCTCGGCTCACGCCATCGCCGACAGCTTCTACGCCATCCAGCGGGGCGATGCCGACGTCATGGTCACGGGCGGCAGCGAGGCCGTGCTGACAGAAGTGACTATCGCCTCCTTCGACAATGCCCGGGCGCTCTCGCGGCGGAACGACCGGCCCGAGGCCGCGTCGCGTCCGTTTGATGCCGGCCGCGACGGCTTCGTCTTAAGCGAGGGCGGCACCACGCTTCTGCTGGAGGAGTTGGAGCATGCGCGCCGCCGTCATGCCCGCATCTATGCGGAAATAGCGGGAGCGGGGATGGCCGGCGACGCCTACCATGTCACGGCGCCCACCCCCGGCGGAGCCGGGGCGGCACGCGCGATGCTGCGAGCACTCGAGACGGCCGGCCTTTCGCTCGCGGACGTCCAGTATATCAATGCCCATGCCCCCTCCACGGTGCTGGGCGACGCCAGTGAGACGGCAGCCATCAAGGCGGTATTCGGGGTCCATGCCGCGCGCATCGCCGTAAGTTCCACCAAGTCCATGACGGGACACCTTCTGGGGGCGGCCGGCGCCACCGAGGCCGCCTACACGGCACTGGCCCTGCATCACCAGGTGCTGCCGCCCACGATAAACTACGAGGAAGCCGACCCGGACCTCGATCTTGACTACGTGCCCAATAAGGCCCGGCCCGCGCCCATACGGGCTGCCCTCTCCAACTCGAATGGCTTCGGGGGCGCTAATATTACACTCGCGTTCCGGGAGGCGCCGTCCAGCTGACGCGGTAGCGGGTCACGCCTGGATAGCGAGGCGGCAGCACCTCGGCCACAAAACCGAGGCGGCGATAAAAGCCGATGGCGGCGTCGTCCGTCTCTGCCACCCAGAGCCGCACGCCCGGGTAGATCTCCCGGACGACCTCCGCCATCAGGCGGCCGAGACCCCGGCCTTCCTGCTCCTCGCGCACGGCTATGTGCAGAATCTCTCCAGCGCGCACCCCGATGACGCCAGATGGCGTCTCGCGCGAGCCCATTTCGTAAAGCCGGGCGGAGGCCTGCGCGCCGATGTATAACGCCATGAGCCGCGGCCGGTCCCGGTCGGGGCGTCCGGACGCCCGGCCCAGCACCGGCCAAGCCGCATCGAATCCCGCCACGTCAGTTACCAAAGACAAGACGCCCTTACTCACGCCTGCTGCGCCCCCACTCGTCCTCCAGCATGGCGTACACCACCCAGTCATCGAATCCGTGGTCGTGGCGGACGACCCCGCGGAGGACCCCCTCTTGACGAAAACCGAGTCGTTCAGGTACGCGGCGGCTCCGTACATTATCGGGATGCACGTTGATGACGACTCGATGCATGCCACGCGCTGTGAAAAGGTCGTCGATAACGGCGTGGCAGGCCCGGGTCGCAAGCCCCTGTCCCTGCTCCGACGCGGCCACCCAGTAGCCTAGAGCAACGGAACGGTGCCGCAGACTCCCACAGTTGGGAGTCACGCCACCAATGAGCCGCTCACCCCGCCAGATCCCGACGCTCATCAGACCGTCGCGCGCCCAGATTTCGAGCTTGAGCTCGATGAACCGGCGGGCGTCGTCGAGTCCATAGCCATCGCGGGGCCAGTTGAGCCATCGCCGGATGTGGGCCTGGTTCTCCACCAGCGCCTCCACCATCCGCGGCGCCATCGTCAAATCCCAGGGCCGGAGCTCCGCCGAATCCGTCAAGCGGGCCGAGAATAAGAGCGCCATCTTAATCTGCCGTCTTCTGGATGAAGAGCTCGCCGTTCCCGATCGGGACCAGCACCTCACGCACGCCGGGTGTGGCCGCCACTGCTTGCCGGAACGCCGTGAGCTCGGCCGCCTTGTCGACGGCGTTGTCCACTACCAAGAGCCCCCGCGGCGCCAGCACGCGCTCCAAAGCCGGCCACCAACCGACGTACTCGCCGCGCTCCGAGTCAAGAAACAGAAAGTCCACGCTCTCGGACTGCCGAGCTCGTACATACTCGCCCGCATCCTGCACCAGGAGCTCTATCCGGGACGCCACACCGGCCTCCTCAAAGTTCCTTCGCGCCATCTCCGCCTTCCTCTGGCTTATTTCCACCGTGACCAGCGTGGCAAGTTCCTGACCCGGCCCCGACAGCGCGTCTGCCCACCAGATGGTGGAGTATCCGTTCGAGGTTCCAATCTCAAGGAGATGGGCCGGCCTTAGAGCCCGTATCACCATCCACAAGAGAAGCCCTGTGTCCCGGGTGATGTTGAGCATCTTGTCCGCCCGATCTGTGGCGCGGGCATCGTTGTCTTCCCCGAAGCGCTTTAAGCGCTCCAACAACGCTTCTCTTTCTGGTCCCATCCTGTGAGACCGCCTCCCCATCTGGAATGACGGACCTATGGCGCACAGCATCCGTCGCAAAGCCTCCGGCCGGTAGGAGGAGAGGCGTCTTACGCCGCGGCGGCAGCAAGAACTGCCGCCTCTCCGCCACCCATGGGATAAGCATACCGTGGTAGCGTCGGTAGAGCGTCTTTCCCCATCCGCCAAAAGCGGCGACGGATCGGCGAGACCGTCCACGGGCCAGGTCTCCCGGCCGATGAACGCCGCCTCCCCGCGAAAGATCTCTGACTTTCCGACGCCAGGATGTCGGCGGCGTCTAATACATCAAGACCCTACGGCTAAAACCGTTCGGGCCAAGACGATTCACATGCATCCCCGAGTGCTGCACCATTTGCTCAAGGCGGGCGGGGGAAGGGCGATGGCAGCGACGAGAATGTCCGCCGCCCGCACGTCGATGTCAAGACCTGCGGCGAGACTTTAGCCGTCGCGGGCCATGGCGTCGGGCCCGGCCGCCGGATGTGAGACAGCGGCTGGGGCGGGCGGTCCAGACATCGACGTCGTCAAGCCAGACTGTCTCCGCCCCTCCTCCCACGGCACGACCCGGAACACCTACAAAGCCACTCAGGCCCGTACCGGTCCCCAGACCGTTACGGTGCCAATGGCCGCAAACCCGAGCCGCTCCAGAATAGGCGCCGAGGTCCCGCGATTCGCGTATACGGCTGCAAATGCGGACCCGGACGTGGTGCGGGCCGCGTCCAACCGGGCCCGCACCACGGCACTGTAGAGTCCGTGTCGGCGATAAGCGGGGTGGGTGGCGCCTCCGAATAGGAGGAGCCACGGACCAAAGTCGGTGTATCCTCCACTCGCTCGCGCTATGCCGTCCTCCCCGGGCACCAGGAAAAGCCGCCGCGCCCTCCCATAGCGCCCCCATTCGCGAACCAGCTTTCGACCTGCCAGCAGGGGTTCGTCAAATACGAGGTGATCAAGGCGCACTGTCTGCTCGAAGTCTGCGAGATGAGAGGCTTCCCGTACGGCCACGTCAGCGAGCGGGTCCTGGGGCCAATGTTCGCGCGCCAACACCAGCACCGCTTCCACCATCTCGCACAGGTAACCATGACCCGAAAGCCACTCCGTTAAACCAGGGGTCTCAAACGGGCCGACCGTGAAGCGAGGAGGTACCTGATATCGAAGCCAGAGCGTTTCCAAGAAGCCCGCCAGATCTCCAGGTGGGACCCGAACGCGCAAGACCGAAGCACCGAGCCCATCCGCGTCGGGCAGTGTACCGAAACTCCCATACGCGTCTTCCCAGGGCTGCGACCCCGGCCAGATTTCTGGACGGCTCGCCTCGATCATCGCCCACAGACGGGCCGAATCCCTCTCCATCGTGACTCATCCTTCCGGGCGGGTCCTCCTCAGCATCATGCACGTTCTCGATGAAAGGACGCCCACTCGTCGTGCACCCTCCGGACCTTTGTCATCCAGCGCGCGCCTGATCTTCACCGCCGAAGCCCCGCGCCAGGCGAGGTGATGACGCGCATTGTCGGGCGACCATCACCGGATGACGGAGCCGCCGCGTACGGTCCCCGACGGTCCACCCCGTAGACAGATGTTCGACAGGCTTAGGAGAGAAACCCTGTATCCAGAGCGCGTGGCTCCCACGACCCGACCCCGCCGGATCCGCAAGCTTTCCCGAGCGTCAGCCGACACCCGTCCGCGGAGGGATACACGAGGCTCGGCCTTCTTGGCTTCTCTTGGTGTAACCGCAGTCGAAGATGAGGTCGATGCCGGCGGGCGCGCCCGCACGCGTCCGTCCAGAGTCGAAACGCCTACGGTTTTCATGGACCGGGTGGGTGGACGGAGCGGGCGACACCTCGTGTCCCCGGACATGGTTCTAGTGAGGGTGTACGTGATCCAAAGCGCCAAGGGCGAACGGTCATCGTCATCCGCTTTCCCCCGTGGAGGCCAGATAACGCGTCTCCATCTCGATGCGTTGACCGCGCGACCTTGGAGGCGATGACGGCGTTCGCGAGCCGGAGCACAAAAAGGAGACAAAAAGGGGGAGGCGGGTTCCCCCGCCTCCCTGCCGGCTCCCGTTTTCACTTGCCGACCTTCCAGTAGTTGTACTCCACGTAGCCCGAGATGGCGTTCGTGTAGCGATTGACCCCATGGAGGCCATCCTCCACCACCTGAAGGCCCGTCGACGTCGGGAGGAAGATGACCGGGAGATCCTTGGCTGCGAACGCCTGGTACGCGTCGAGCGTCTTGGTCGCATGAGCAGGGCTTTGGGGTGCCACCGATGCCGCGATGAGGCGGTTCATCGTAGGACTGTTGTAGTCTCCCCCATTAGCCGGGGAATTTGAGGCGAACAGCTGGTCGCCCGTCGGATCGGTGGCGCCGTAGCACCAGCCGCCACCCCACCACTCGAACTGGTAGGTCTTGACGGTGGTCGCAATCACCTGGTTGAACGGTTCCTCCTTGATGGTGGCCTTGATGCCTTCCTTGGCCCAGTCTGACGTGATCAACTGGGCAATGTTGGTGTCCGTGTTAGAACCGGAGGCAACCAGGAACTGGAACTCCAGCTTCTGCCCGTTCTTCTCCATCACCCCGTGTACCATATGCCACCCGTCAGCTTCCAGGATCTTGATGCCCCGCTGGATGTTGAATGGGTATGGATCCTTGAGGCTCTTGTCGAAGAAGGGGTTCTGCGGTAGGGCCGGAACGGGATCGTAGGTCTGGTATGCGAGCCCGTTGTAGAAGCTCTTGATGATGGCCGGCTGATCGATCCCGAGCTGGAGCGCCTGGCGCACCGCCAATTGCTGGAACACCTTGCCGATTCCACCAGGGGCTTGATCGGAAAGGTTCGGCTGCATGTAGTTGAAGCAGAAGCTGTAAGGCGCCCTCTCCACCCGGTAGTACTTGGGGAGCTGACTCACATCTTTGTCGTACGAGGTTGGAATCCCCGCGGTTGCGAACACACCCTTCCGCAGGCCGGCAAAGAGATTCGCGTTGGACGTCTCGTACTCGAACAAGAGCTCTTTGATCGTAGGCTTCTTGAGCGTGTACTTGGGGTTGGCGACGAGCGTCCAGTACTCGTCGTTGACGTACTTTCCGAACGCGTATGGACCGTCGATCACCTTGAAAGCCGGATTCGAGGGCGTATTGGAGATCTTGTTAATGTAGGACAGCTCCTGGTTCATGTTGGAGTACTTGTCCCAGGTCGCCTTGGGAATCGGTACCAGACTGGTGATCCCGTTGTATTCGAACCAGACGGGATTGAGTGGCTTATTGAGGGTAATGACAACCGTGTACGGCCCGGTAGCCACGACGCTCTTCCAGTCCTGGGGGATACCGCCGCTGCCGACGCCGCAGTATTCCCACGGAGCGTTGGGCTTGGCCGAGGCGGCTATAATGTCCCAGGCATAGACGACATCCTGCGCCGTCACCGGGGTACCGTTGGTCCAATGCCAGTTGTGGTGGAGAGCAATGGTGTAGACGGTGTCGTTCTTCGAAACGGTAATCCCGGACGCCACCGATTTGGCGAAGTCAAACTTGTCCTTCGTGTTCACGAACAGTAACGGGGCGTACATTTGAGAGGTGATGGTCCCGTTCTCCACGCTGCAAGCCGCGGACGAGACGATCGGGAAATAGTCATTCGGTTCGATCTGCACGCCCTGCTCCATCTTGATCACGTTGTTGTTGAGACCGGGTCCCACGCTGCTGCTGGTGGTCGCGCTGCCGGCGCCACAGCCGGCCAAGACCAAAGCCCCGGCTCCTATGAGGGCAAATGCCCATCCGTTCCATCGACGCGACTTCACGATGTTCCTCCTCTCGGGACGGACTAAATGCCGTCCGTGTCTAAAGCCAATGAAGGGGCGCTCACGCCGTTTGTTGTATTGGTAACACCCTTGTATTGCGCTGAACAGCCTTTAATTTGGGCGTTACCAGGTGATTGTGCGACAAACAGTTCCAACGCAATCTTATTCCACACCCTATACCTACACAACACAGGGACGTTTCTTCAGCGTCCGCGCACCATGCGGGCTTCTCCTGGCTCATGGCACCCGGGACGGGAATGTCCTCCGAAAGTGCGAGAGATTTCAGGATGAGCTGGCGCCGGGACGCCCCCTGCCAGGCAGCGAGCGGACAGGGGCGGCGCTCAACCGTCGGAGGGCACGGCCAGCACCTCCCTTTACGCGCTTCGGCGGAGGGAGGGCGACGGAGTTGAAGCCCGGAGGGCCCGCTAAATGGGCGGGAGACCGGCGCGATTCCCTCGCCCGGGCCGGCGCGCGCCTATCACAGGTTATGCGCAAGGGTCTCCATCGCCCGCAAACCGAACCGATAGAGCGCCATGAGGGGCCGTTCGACGAACGCGCGGGTCCCCTCACCGCGCGAGAGCTCCTCCAGGGTCCAGTAAAGGGGGCGCATCAAGGCGGAATCAACGAAGACCCAAGGCGGTCCCGTCCGACTGATCGCCCTGGAGTCGGGACGGGCGGCGCAGCAGGGAAAGCGGTTCGGCACACGAGACGTCTTCTCGCGGCCCCGGAAGTGATGCGGCGAATGGCGGCCGCCCGGGAGCGGACCCCCCGGCGCCGGATTCGTGCCTTCCGCTGGGGAACGGGGGTTAGCTTGAGGGCGGAGCGGCGGCATTGACAGATCTCGTCCGGTTCCAGATCCGCGTCGCGTGGATGCCCGCGACAGGACCGCCCGGCACCACGCGTTCGGCGAGATAGGGAGCCGGGATCGCGGGACTGGAGCTCCCTCCGGCCCCCACATCCCTCGGGGACAGGCCGTAGTTTGCGAGGAGCGCGGGTGGTCCGGCTTCGTACCAGTGGTTCGTCATTTCATCCCGTTCCCGGAACGCACCTGCACACCCCCAACTGCGCACGGTGTACTCCCGAACGATCTGGCGCCTCCCATCGTAATCAGAGGCGGCATCCGGGCGCTTTGTGCCGCGGGTGCATGGAAAATGCCCCGCTCACCCCGGTGCCGCCTGCTATTCGATGCGCGCTCCCAGCGCCTGCACGATCTGCAAGGCCTGGGGAGGTTCCAGGCGGGCGCCGGCAAGACTCACGTCCCGAAAGTCGATGCCGGAAAGTTCAGCCCCGCGAAAGTCGGCATCCCGCAGGCGGGCACGTGTGAGGACCGCCCCTGTGAGATCGGCGCGGCGAAAGCTGGCACCTCGTAAGTCCGCTTCATAGAGATCAGTTTCTCTGAGTGCCACGCCATCGAAGGTCAGCCGCGAAAGATCTGCCATTCTGAGCGCCGCATAAGACCAGTTGCCCCCGGAGATGCGAGCGGCCAGGAAACGAACCTCCTGAAACTCGGAGCCCGTCATCTTCATCTGCATGAGCTCGGCCCCGAAGAAGTCCACGCCTTCGAGGCGGCAATTCATAAAGGCGGTCTCGCTCTGGTGCGACCCGTTGAACTTGACATCCGTAAACCGGCACGCCTCAAACACGTCATGGTCGAGGTCCGTCTCGGCGGCATCCACCCCCCGGAAGGTGCAGCGTACAAAGTGAGCTCCGCGGCGCCCGGCTTCGACCGGCCACGCGGTAAAACGGCGGTCGTGCACCACCCCGTCCAACCCATCGGACATCCGACCTGCTCCCTCCCGGGCGTCGCGGACGCGCGCCTCACTCGCTCTTGCCCGCCGGACGGACTCCGGCCAGCCTCATGCGCTCATCGATGCGTGATCGCATCATCCACCTGCCTGCCTGACATTCCGCGTGCGCTTGGGCTACTCGCGCGGTGCCCCCGGACCTGCCCCACCCACCGCCGGGCATCAGATCCACGAGCCTCGCCCCCGACCTCCAGGCGAAACGGTTCGCCCGTGCCGTGGAGCGCCGTCACATCGACATCCATTCTAGGCCCTCTCTAGGCCCTCTCTAGGCCCTCTAACCCCTGAAACCACATCGCCAACACATCCCGCACTGCCGTGGGCTCCTCGATGGTGCTCCCACGGCGAACCGCCGCTCGACAAAAGCATGTGCAAAAGGACGAGCGGTGGGCCCCATAGCGGTACGGGATGTACGCCAAACCTTGCCCTACGTTCAGTTGGTCGGTGGCCGGAAGGCCCTCTTCTAAAAGACGCCACGCGCACCGGGTCCGGCCGATCCGCCGGGAAATGGATTGGGACCACGTCCTCCGCGTCGGGGACGAGCGGACTCCGGGATGCCGCCCTAGCCATAGCCCCCGGGGTCCGGACGGCTACGGGGGTGGGTTCGTGGAAGACCACTCGTCGCCGGCCGGTGTTCAGTCCCCCGACGGAGGATGGGAGAGAGGAAAGATGGGCGGCACACGTATGCGGGCGCAGACGACCCCTCTGTCCCGCGTTCCCGTACACGGCCCCGGACGGCCCCCTGCAACCATCCGCCCGGCGGCCACGTTTGACGGATCACCAGGGAGGTGCCGTGTGTCCAGGCGCATGCTCGGCGTCGTCACCACACTCCTCCTCGTCCTCATCACCGCCTGCGGCACCCGGTCGCCCTCCGCCACCCCCCCTCCTCCGGTGGTTGCCACATGGAGCGGGCGCATTCCTCCCGGTTCCGGATCGAGCTTCAGTGGTGTGACGTTCTTAAACAACCGCGTGGGATGGGTGCTGGAGGCGGGCACTTCCGTTATCCTGCACACCGTTGATGGAGGCGCCCATTTTATTCAAGAAACGCTCCCGGACCATCTCGTTCCTTCGCATCTGCTCTTCTTTAATTCGCAGGACGGGCTCGCTGCGGCCTCCACTCTGTGCGCGGATCCCGGACGCTGTGAGACCGCGATTCTCCGGACCACCGACGGCGGTCAGGTCTGGTCGATTGAACGCACGGCTCCCTACACCACTGCCTACGATCGCCCCGGCGCCTCCACCATCGCGAGCGCACCCTCCCGGGCGGGGGGCGCCGTGTACATTGTCTTTGGCGGTCGCCTCCTCGAAAGCACGAATGAAGGGAGTTCGTGGACCACGATCCCCCTGCCTCCGGGAATAGCCGTCAGCACCGTGTTCTTTGCCGCGCCGGGCATAGGGTTTGTCGGGCAGGGGTGTCCGGGGCCAGAGAATTGTTCGACCTTCCATCTATACGCCACCCATGACAACGGGCGCAGCTGGAGTCCAGTGTGGTCTGGGCCCGGCGCACCATCGAGCGTCAGGATGACGTCCGCGGAAAACGGCTATCTCTTGGCGGCGCCACCCATGAACGCCGTGAGCATGGGCGGCACCTCCGGTACGCTCTACCGAACCACCGACGGTGGGAAGCGGTGGGCGCTCGTGCAGTCGAGCTGGGACGGTGCCAATCAGGGAGGGTTCCAGGCCGGCATGCAGTGGGCATCCGGCACTGTGGGCTGGATTCCCGTCGATGCCGGCGCGGGCCCCCTCATCGGCGGCCTCGACATTACGGCGGATGGTGGTGTGCATTGGACCCGCCTCGGCGTGAAGCGGCTATGGACCATTACCGGCGCCTCGCTGCTGTCCCCCACCGACGGATATATCGTCGGAAGCTCCCGGCAGCAGAACCAACCGGCCGGCTTCCTCCTTCACACCACGGATGGAGGCCGCTCCTGGACGGTGCTGCTCCCGGGCGTCTTTCCCACCCAGTCCATCGACATGTTGTCGACGCACGAAGGCTATGGGCTCGGTGCTCCGGGAAGCCCCGATGCTCTTTTGACTACCAGCGACGGCGGTCGACGCTGGCGCTTCCTGCCGTCCCCGCCCGTCGGATCCGCCGATGTGGTCGCGGTCGCCTTCGCCACCGCTGAACGGGGCCTCCTGCTGGCCGAGCCGCGGTACGGAGAAGAGCCGACCGGGACGCCCCGCGCCTACGGCACCCAAAACGGTGGACAGTCGTGGTCAGCCCTGGGCTCGGTGCCGCTCAGCTTCGTGAGCGGCCTTACGATGATCTCGCCGGAGGCCGGCGCCGTCGCCGGCACATCGGCCGCTTTTACCCCTCGCATCCTGCTCACGCACGATGGCGGCCGCCACTTTGTCATCGCCCCCTACCGGCCGCCTGTCACCTACACCTTGTTTCTCCCGCGGCTCTTCTTGCCCGGGCAGGGTGGGCAGGAAGCCGCCGTGCTCAGCATGGGCGGCAAATTCGGGACGGTTGGGTATGGGCCGGCCCGGACTCTGGTCCTCCGGATGGTAAATCTGCTAACCGGGAAGGTTCTCCTCACCCACGCCTGGCCCGATACTCAAAACGGATTGAGCTACGAGTCGGCCGTGCTGTCGATGTTGAATGATGGGCGCGGGCTCATCTACACGGTGGCGCTCCGAAACCTGGGTCATAAGATCGAGAAGCCAGCCGCCCCTGGCACGTTCGTAAAAGTTCGCGGAACCGCTCTGGTGTACAGCTTGTGGAGCACGGTCGATGGCGGCCGGCACTGGTCGGCGATAGCGGTGCCAAATGCCGTAGGAAACCGCATAAACCCCGTCGAGCTTGATCTTGTGACTCCCCGTACCGGTTTCTTGCTGTCGAATCTCGGGATCTACCGGACCGAAAACGGCGGCCGCACCTGGAAAGCTGTCACGCCCGCCTCCTGAGGCTTCACGTGGCGGACGCGCACCGGGAGCATATCCTCGATGGGCGGCCGCATTGGCCGTTTAGTGACCAAAGACACCGCATGGGCCGCGCCGCCGGTCACCGGTCGGACCGCCGGCGCGTTTTACCGGGTGACGGGAGGCGGGATGATGGCCTTTCGCTGGACCCGGCATGTGCTGCTTGCGCTGGGAATGGTCGCGGCGGTCGCCGTGGGCGTTCCCCTCACTCGGAACCACGGCCTGGTCATGAGACGGACGGCCGCGGCGTGGCCGACGGCGCCACGCGTGCTCCCGGCCCATATCCGCCAGATCCTGCTGACCAGCGGCACCCCCGCCATGGTGGAGTATGCGCCCCGAAATCTAGACGCCGTACGCTCCCTCATCCGGCTTCTCGTCAGGGGTTCCACGCGCGCCCATCCCCACATTCCAGGACGTGTGCGCGTCTTGTCGGCGGATTACGTGGGCCCGCCGATTCTCTACATCGGCCGGGGGTCGTCCCAAGTTCGCCTCTATCCTGCCTGCTACTTCGTTCGGTACGGGCCGTCGGGCTTTAAGATCGTGTTCATTCGAGATGTCCTGGCCGTATCCCGGGACCGACACATCACGTACATACATGCCCCTGGCCTGTATCGCTGGATGCTTGACGCGGGTTGGAGACGCTGGTTCCGGCTGGCCTGACGGCGGTCCGTAACATCGAGCGCGCGGGCGCCCTGCCTCGTTCGTTGGACGTGTGGTCTCGACTGTCAGAGGCTCTCATCCGATAAGCGCACCCGGATGACGTCCCGGATTAGAGGAATACGCGCACAGCGGCCGGAGACACACGTTTTTCGCGACCCCGGGAGGGGGGCTACGGCAGCGGCAAGTCCTGCCGGCTTCCGGCACCACGCTCCGCTCCCCCTGTCAGGTCATGGGCGACCGTGAGCGGGCCGAAAACCACCGTGAGTCCCCTCGTGCCGCCGGGGCCCTTGGCCGTGGAGATGACAGCGCCGCCCCTCGCGCGCGAGTGGAGCGCCGCGTGTCGCAAACCCCGCTCGAACCCGTCTGCTCCGCCCGGGGGCGCCCGAGACACGCCCTTCGACCTCCAGAGGTATGCCGCGGTCCCGGACGAGCGACGCAAAGACGCTCTCGGCGGGGACAACCTGGGCGAACGTGCCGTAGAGGTCCCAGTCCTCCTCCGGTGGTCGCCTCGCCCAGAACGTCACCCCGGGTGCTGTCGGCACGTGCTAACGTCCTCGCCCACCTTCTCCCGCCGGGACGCACAAGCCCGGTGTCGCTACCCCGCCTTCACATCTTGAGGACCTGACCCGCGGCTCCGACGTTCCCATTTTTGAGTTCGACGCCACACTCCCGTGCTCGTCTGGTAGCCCTGGCTGGCGGCCGCACAGAAGGGACCGCCGCCAGCCACGGCGGCGGCCCGGGAATCAGGGGCGGTCCCCAAGCGGCCGTCCTCCCCTCCGTAATCAGCTGACGGCAGGGCTCGTGGTCCAGCGCCAGGGTTCTGACCCCCCATAGACCGGCAGATGCCACTTGGCCCACCCATGGAGCCACGTCTTGACAACCTGGTACGGAGCCGGACTGATGCCGCTCCCGATGTAGTCGGGCATGAAGAGGACCGGCAGGTGTTTGGCCACGTACATCTCGTACGCGTACAGGTGCTGCTGGGCCTGCGCCGGCGTGCCGGGCGCGTAAACCTGAGCGATGAGGTGGTCGAGCGTTTGACTGCAGTATCCCCCGAAGTCATTGGCACTGTTGCACTTATACAGGCTCAGATCGGGGTATCCCTCACCTTGTGTCCATCCACCGCCCCACCACACCAGTGTTCACTTTCCGCGATCCGACGGCGTCGTGACCAGCGTAATAAGCTGGGCGAACGGCACCGGTTCCAGCGTCACGTCGATGCCTTCCTTGGCCCAGGTGGACTTCAGATACTCTAAATAGGGTGGTCGCCCTCTTGCGCTCGGCCCGAGGTCTACCCTCGGCCCGGCGATCGCTTTTTGGACCTGACCCGGCCCCCTCGCCACGCATGGGCTTGCCGCCGCCTCCCTGTCGGCCCACGCGAATTATGTTAGGTAGGAGAAGACCGCGGGACACTCTCGAAAGGGGGCCAACATGCACAAGCCGCGCATCGTGGTGGCGGGGGGAGGATACGCGGGACTGGCGGCTATTCGTGTCTTGCACGGTCGGGACGAGGTGGACATCCTCTTGGTCGATCCGAGTCCCGTGCACCAGCTCATACCCGAGCTCCCGACGGCCCTTCGCGAGGGTGGATCCGTGCGGGAGCACACGCTGCCCTTTGACGACTTGCTCAAGGACACCGGCGTTCGTCGGCGCGAAGACGCGGTGCGACGGGTGCAATCGGCCGAAAAGCGTGTCGTGCTGGATTCCGGGGACGAAATCGCCTTTGACTGGCTCATCGTGTGTGCGGGTTCGACTACCAGGTGGCCACCCATACCGGGCCTTCGTGAACACGCCTATCCGTTTCGCACCGCACTGGACGCCCAGGCCCTCCGCGATCGGTTGGCCGGGCATCACGACCTCATGGTCGTGGTACTGGGCGGCGGCCTCACCGGCGTCGAGCTAGCGGGTGAGCTGGCCACCCAACACCACGTCCGCATCGTGGAAATAGCGTCCCGCATCCTGCCGGAGGTCGGACCCGGTCTCGCCCGCTACGCAGACCGGGTGATGCGGCAAAAAGGCGTAGCCATTTCTCCATCGGCGAAGGTGAGAAGGGTGGAGACGAACCGGCTTTTGATGGATGGGGGCGACGCCGCCTCCTATGACGTGCTGGTCTGGACCGGTGGTATTGCCCCACCCGATGTGGCCTGGGCAGGCGTCGAGCTGGACGACCATGGATACCCGGTTGCGGACGAGTGGGGCATGGTGGCGTCCTCGGTCTTCGTGGCCGGTGACACCTATATCGTCCGCCGCCGTGGTGAGGTCGTGCCCCAGTCGGCCCAGCTGGCGGAGGAAGCGGGCGCCTTCGTCGCCCGCACGATTCTCGCCCGCATCAAGGACGGCCAGGCGGGGCCGCCATTCGATCCGCACTTCAAGGGGCTCCTGGTGGCCCTGGACAGTCACCGGGGAGTGGGATGGGTCATGCGGAAGGGACTGGCGGTAAAAGGCTACAGCGCGCGGGCATTAAAGGGGCTCGTCTTCAGCCAGTACCGCTACCGGCTCGGAGCCTCGTTTCCAGACGCTACCACGGATGACTGACGGCGGACACCGCGGGGCCTGTCGGATGGCTTACATCCCGCCTGCCCCATTCAATTTAAGGGCCGCTCAGACGTGCCTGGCCGCCCGCGTATCAGATGCCCCGGCCTGCATCGGGCGCGCCCGCCCGCGAGCCCCCATCCACCAGGATAGAGGCCCCGACGATGAAGTCTGCCCGAGACGAGACGAGAAAGGCAATAAGCTCGGCCGTATCCCGCCCTTCGCCGAGACGACCTCGCGGCGGGAGCGGCCACTTTCTCGCATCGTCAGGGTCACGCTCGGCGGCCCCTGGAGGCAGGAGGTAGCGCATTCCGGGCAGAGTGTCCCCGGGACACACCACGTTCACCCGCACGCCTTCCCCGGCGAGATCGAGCGCCAGCATCTTGCCCAGCATGTTGAGCGCCGCCTTGCTCACCGAATACGCTCCGATAGCCTGCTCGCCGCGAATGGCGGCATCACTCGAGACTAAGACCACGGCCGCCGGCTGCGAAAATCGTCCCCGCAGGGTCTGCACCAGTTTCAGCGGCCCTGCCAGGTTTACGCGCAAGATATGCTCGAACACGTCCACGGGAGTGTCGATGACCCATTCCTGGCGCCCGGTGCCGGCTGATGCCACGAGGACGTCGACGGTCCGTTCTCCCACCCTCTCCGCGATGACCGCGTAGTGATCGAAATCCTCACTGTGATGCACCAGAAACCGAGCCTGGACTCCGCTCGTCGCCGCAATCTCGGACGCCGCCCGTCTTCCTCGCTCCTCATCGCGCCCGAGGAGGAGTAGATCGAAGCCATCCTGGGCCAGTCGCGCTGCGGTGGCAAGACCAATGCCGGACGTGCCCCCGGAAATCACCGCCAACCTCTTGGGCCCCTGCATGCCATCCTCCCTCGCCATGGCATTTCGCGTCCGGGCCGCCGGCTCCTCTTGGTACGTCCGAAGGACCCGGCGTGACGTCGTGGCGCGTTCCTCCCGAAACCGCCGCACTCCAAACGCTGCCGAGGGCCCTGCTCCGGGCGGCGGGAGGATCGCCCGCCCGGCTGATTGAATGCCGGTCGCCGAGCTTACAACGCCGCCT
>JAKATP010000149.1 GCA_021818685.1 Bacillota bacterium
ACGTGGCCCGAGCCCGCGGGGCAACTGCCTTAAAGGCCATCACGACCCCGGGCAATGCGGGGTCGATCGCGTTCCACCAACGCCTCGGCTGGACACTCCTCGGCGAGCCCAGCTCAAACGGCGTGCCCGTCGTCCGCGACTACTCCGGTCCCGGCGTTGACCGGGTCGTCATGACCGCGCCACTCTAGACCCGGCTAACACCCGGGACCGAGACACGCTCTCGGCCGCGACCGGTTCGCACCGGGAGTGCCTGAAACCTGATGGCGAACGAGCGCACGGCGGGATGTGCCTCGCAGGGGTGGAGGAGGAAGACCGATCCCGTGCGACCCTCTGGCGGGAGACGCCCGCTCAGGACTGGCCGTCGGGCGTCAGCCGCCGGTGCAACGGTCCCGGCATCCGCCCATCGGCCTCCGTCGCTACTCGGCGACCTGCCGGCGGACCGTCATGGTGTTGGCCGCATCGCGGTCGCGAACGGCGAGTGCCTCGAGCGCGCCTGCGGCCGCCAGCAGAGCGGCACAGAAAAACGCCACATGATAGGCGTGGAGCCTGTGCGTCCCGGCAGGACCGAGGAGCACCGTCAAGACGGTCGAGAGGGCGGCGACGCCCACCGCTCCTGCCGTCTGCCGCTGGGTGTTGTAAAGGGACGACGCGCGCCCGGTATCGGCGCGGGAGATGCCGGCGAAGGACGCTGCCTGCATGGGCAGGATCACGTACGCCCATCCGACCCCGCAGCAGAACATGAGCCCGCGGACGGTCCAGAGACTGGTGGTGAGATCGAGGCGCGTA
The DNA here is from genome assembly GCA_021818685.1 of Bacillota bacterium. Taxonomy (GTDB): domain Bacteria; phylum Bacillota; class Sulfobacillia; order Sulfobacillales; family JAIMBI01; genus JAKATP01. The sequence goes on from JAKATP010000149.1 coordinate 787, forward strand.
AAGAGCAGCAGGATCCCGGTCATGAAGGCAAGCCCGCCGACCATCATCCGCCGGGGGCCGACGCGGGGATACAGACGCACGGCCAGGCGTGACGCGAGGAGCACGCCCACTGCTTCCGGAAAGGTCGTCAGACCCGAGGTGAGAGCGCTCTCATGGCGCGCGACCTGGAGGAACTGGGGCATGACGAAGAGGATGCCGAGAAAGCCCGCCGTGCCGAGAAACGACACCACATTGGTGGAACGGAAGAGACGGTTTTTGAACAGCGACAGCTTCAGCATGGGATAGGGCCGGCGAAGCTCGACGGCGATAAGAGCGGCGAGCATCAAAAGGCCCAGCAGCCCTGCCGCCAAGACCGGGGGAGCTGTCCAGGACAGCAGGGGTCCCTCGCTCAGCGCGTACAGAATAAGCGAGAGACCGAGCCCGGTCAGGAGAAATCCCGGCAGATCGAAACGCCCGGCGCCCGGCTCGCGATATTCGGGAAGTCGTAAAAGGCTGAAGACGAATGTGCCGATCCCGATCGGCACATTGATGTAGAAAACGAAGCGCCAGGACAGTTCTGTGACCAGCCACCCGCCCAGCACGGGTCCGGCGGCGGGCGCGATGATGGTGCCCAGCATGAGGACGGCCGAGGCGCGGGCGCGCTCGGCGGGCGCAAATGCGCGCCACAGCATCGCCTGGCCGACCGGGGCCAGCATCCCGCCGCCGATGCCCTGGACGACGCGGAAGAAAACGAGCGCGCCCAATGACCAGGAAATCCCCGCCAGGACCGACGCCCCCGTGAAGATCACGAGCGCGGCGAGAAAAGTGCGTTTGGTGCCCACGCGATCCCCGAGCCAGCCGGAGGCCGGGATGAATACGGCCAGGCTCAATAAGTAGCCGATCACGACCCAGTCCGCCCGCTCGGGGGTGGTGTGGAATTGACGGGCGATGGAGGGTAGAGCGGTGTTGACGATGGTGCTGTCCATGATGGACATGAACATCGCCGCAACGTACGCGATGGCGACGAGGGTCTGTTCGGAATACGGGCGTCTCACCAGTGCCTCCGGACATTCGAAACCTGTCGGGTGTCTCGAATGTAGAGATCCCGAGGTTTCTCATTCTATCATTGGGTATCGAGGTGACCGGATATGACGCGAACGTCCGTGCCTGCGCGCCGCGGACGCCCGTGGCCGGCCCGCATGGGAGATGCGGGGGCGTGGCTGTGGGCGGGGGCGGTGGCGCCGCTGCTGCTCGCGGCTGCCATCGTGTGGGACACGGTGAGGGAGCCTTCGGTCAGTGCGGGGCGCCAGTCTATCAGCCTGTTGTCGGAGGGGGCGCGAGGCGGTGTCCTTCGGGGGGCCGAGGTGCTGTCCGGCGTGCTCGTGCTCCTATTCGCCTGGAGCCTGTCCCACCGTCCGGGCATCGGGCGGGCCCTGTGGCGCGCCGAGATGGGCGTCGGGGTGGGGCTTGCGCTCTCGGGTCTCTTCATCGAGCAGCATCTGCCCCTGCCGGGAGCCTTTCGGGTTCCGAGCCCCTGGGGCTATCTGACTCGGGTAGGGATGGTGCACATCGGGGCGGCGTGTCTCCTGTACGTCTCCCTCTTGGTCGCGGCCCTGGCAGCCGCCCGGCAGCCCGCCCCGGGTGCCGGACGCCGGCTTCGTCTCGTCTCCGCCGTGGCCGCGCTGCTCCTGGCCGCCCTCCTGACGGCGTTTGTCGCGGTGGCGAACGGGGGTGGCCCATCCGGATGGTTCGAACGGGCGGCGGCCCTGGTGGCGATAGCCTGGCAGGAAGCACTGTGCCTATCCCTCGCGCGCCGGTTCCGGACGGTCAACCCCACGATCTTGTAACCTAATCCTCGCCGGACCCCTGGATGTTGTGGCATGATGCAGGGGACAGGCAGGAGGAGCGAGGAGGGGCCGCATGCTCGAACTGAGCGCCGTCCAGCGTGAGGCTTTTGCCAATAAGGTGCGGAAGGGATTCAATACCACCGACGTGGCCCTGGAATTCGGGCTCATGACGTCGGAGGTATCGGAGGCCTTCACCGCCTGGTATCGGGGGCAGGATGTGGGCGAGGAACTGGCCGACATCGTCATTTACGTAGCCGGGCTCGCCGAGATCTTGGGTGTGGACCTCGATGAGGAGGTCGGGCGGAAGCTTGCCATCAACCGGGAGCGTGTCTACGTGCCGCTGCCAAACGGGGCGCTTGTCAAGCGCTCGCAACGCTAGCGTGCGGAGCTCAAGTGTGAGGCGCAGGTTCAAGGATCCCACGGCAAGCGGCTATCCCCGATAATCTGCCGGTAAACGGTCGGGTCCGTAGCCCCTTCTGTATTCACCACCAGGACTCGCGACGATGCGCCGAGCCGCAAGGATGCCCGGAGGTCCTGGTAGCGTGGCTCCTCCATGACAACCGACAGAAGTCCGAGACCCACCGCACCTGACTCGCCGGCGACGATGCGGGGGTCGCCGGCCGACGGATGAGCCAGTATGCGCATGCCGCGGGCGGTCACGCGGTCGTCCACGCGCACGAACACATCGGTCAGATCGCGCAGGATGTCCCAGGCCAGCGGGTTTCCCACCCCGCAGGACAGGCCCGCCATGACGGTTTCAAATGGCCCCGGCATCGCTACCAGCTGCCCGGTGCCGCGTCGGGCTGACTCGTAGAAGCAGGCGGCGCTCGTCGGCTCGACCAGCACGAAAACCGGCGGATCTGGTCGGAAGCGGGCCGCCACAAAGGCCATGATGGAGGCGGCGAATGACCCCACTCCGGCCTGCAGGATGACATGGGTCGGCGGCGGGCACGACGGTTCGGATTCGGGCCGGAACATTTCCGACGCCAGGGTCAAGTAGCCCTGCATGATGGCGAGGGGCATGTCGCACTCCCGGCCAAAAACCGTATCCTGGGCCAGAATCCCCCCGTCGTGGGCAGCGGCTTCGGCCGCGATCGCCACCGTCTCATCGTAATGCCGCTCCGTGACGGTGACGGCGGCCCCGGCCGCCTCGACCGCGCGGACCCGCGCCCTGGTCGATCCGGCCGGCATGAACACCCGCGCCTTCTGGCCAAGCATGCGGGCCGCCCAGGCAATGCCCACGCCATGGTTGCCATCGGTCGCGGTCACGAAGGTCACCGGGGCCTCGTGGGCCGCGCGAGCTCGCAGGGTGGGGAAATCGGCGTTGTCCCCGAGGCCCCAGGTCCGCATCAGGTAACGGCCGAGGCCGTAGGTCCCACCGAGACTCTTGAAGGCGCGAAGTCCGAAGCGGCCCGACTCATCTTTAACGGTCAGATGCGCGACACCCAGATGGGAGGCGAGGGCGGGGAGGCTTACCGCCGGTGTGGGCGCGTAGCCGGGCCAGCTCCGGTGATAAGCGAGCACAGTCCGCGCCACCTCCAGCCCAAACCCCTCCCGGCATGTGGGACCTTCGTGCCTTCGAAGTGGGTTTGGGGTATGAGCCAGCATCAGTCGGCCCGCGGCTCGAGTCCCGCCAGCACCTCTAACAGTTCCTCGCGGCTGATGCCGCCGAGATAGAGGGGCACGTCCACCGCTTCGAGTGCCGCATCCATACTCCGCCGCGAGAATGGGATGTCGACGAGGGCCGCTTCTACCGGCGCGATGTCCCGGTCGGCGAGAAAGTCGCCGTAAATCTTGGCGGTCGCAATCCGTCCCTGCAGGGCCTCGATCCGGACTTCCACCGCGCCTTTTTGGAAGCGTACTCGGTTTTGAAAGTTAAAGGGAGGCGAGGCACCGAAGTTCCAGGACCACTGGCCGAAGCGTGCCGCCACCTCGCGCTCCACTCCTTCCCGCTCCTCGGCACTGATAGCGCGGGTGCCGGCTATACCCTGGTTGTAGCGCCCGATGTGGTGCAAAAGGCGCTCGGACACCGCGGCCATGGTGGTTCCCGTTGGCAGGTGGGGGAGGATGTTGGTGACCCGGCTTCGCACGGACTTGATGCCCTTGCTGGCAATCTTGTCCGTCGCCGGGGTCAGCACCCGCGGCACCACCTCCAGATCCTCGTCAAACAGAATCGTGCCGTGGTGGAGAATGTGTGTGCCGCTCCGGAACTGGGCGTTGCCCGAAAACTTGGCACCTGCGATGGTAATGTCGTTGCGGCCGGTAAGCTCGGCCTGCACGCCGAAGTCGGCGAGCGTGTCCAGTACGGGGCGCGTGAAGGCCTCATAATCGTTGAACGGATGCTGCCGGGTCTCCGCGATCAGACTGAAATTCATGTTGCCGAGATCCTGGTACACGGCCCCGCCACCCGAGATGCGCCGCACGATGGCGATGCCGTGCGCCGTGGCATAGTCGACGTCGACCTCTTCATAGGTGTTTTGAAAGCGGCCCAGGATGACGGCAGGCTGGTTTTGCCACAGCATCACAAACTGCTGGCCGGGACCGGCGTGGCGGACCAGCCACGAATCAAGGGCGATGTTGAAGTAGGGATCGGTGGAGGGATTCTCCACGATGGTCATCGGCATGGAATCCGCGTCCTTTCTCGTACCCGTTGCGCGGTCAGCGAACGGGCAGTGCATCCCCGGTCGGAGCCACAAGGCGGGTGTGGACGGTGAGGGAGGGGGCAGCCCGGTGGACCACCCGGACGGCCTCATCAAGCACAGCGGCCAAAAAGGCGCGCTCCGCGTCCCGTTGCTCAAAATGATGCCCCGCCAGCGAAACGGCGCCACACGCCAGATGCACCTCGAGAAAGACCGTGTCGAGGGGCCCGAGCGCCGCCGGTACCAGGAGTTCTTTCAACGCGAACTCTTGCCGGTCGTCGGTAAGCGCGAGCGCTCCACCGGCCAGACGGACTTCAAAGGCCGCCCCATGCTGCCGCGCAAAAACCGCCGACGTCAGCCGGTCGTCGATGCAGGTGAGACGGACCTGACGAGCGGTATGGGGCGGCCAGGCACTGTCGGCGTGAGTCCCCATTTCCCTGTTCATCACCACCGATCCCATTGTAGCGGCCGCGCACGGGCCGTGAAACCGGCGCGGTGCCGCCGGGACGGCTTGCGCGCCGTCAGCGCCGGACAATGAGCACGATGCCTCCAATGATGAGGACGAGCCCAGCCAGCATGTACCAGGACACCTGCTCGTGCAGCACGAGCGCCCCGCCCAGCGCCACCAGAATGAAGTTCAGACTGACGAGCGGGTAGGCGACCACCAGCGGTAGTTTCGATAGGACGAAGAGCCACAAAAGAGCCGATACCCCGTAGAGGGCGAACGCCACATAAAAAATAGGCTCTTGCAGGAGGTGCAGCCCCGGGGCGCGGTCGCGGACGGAAAGCTTTAGGGAAACCTGGGCGATGCTGCTCAGCAGGATCGACAGAAATGCGACCACATAGGGTATCCATGCAGACACAGACTCGGAAACCGTTCCGGCCATTGCGACTCGACTCCATTTCGACTTCGACAGAGATGGACCGTTTCTTCATTAAACCAAGCCGGCGGGGGTCGGACAACGCCCTGTGGACAACGCCCGCGAGACATTCGGTCACAGCGGCCGGGTGGTGGACGCGCGCGTGCGTTCCGCCGCCAGTGCGGCGATGACCGTGGCCGCTACGATCCCGAGTCCC
>JAKATP010000150.1 GCA_021818685.1 Bacillota bacterium
TTCTGCTACGAACCGGATGTGAAATGGTTCCAGGAGGGACACCCACTGCCTTGGCTCGAGGGCGCGTTGTGCGCGATTGAAGGAGCCCAGGCCTATCCGAGCGGTAGGCGCGGCCGGGCTAGCCGCTTCGAAGCGTACCTCGCCGAAAGAACGCCCATCCGCTGGCATACTTGATCGCCCCGGTAAGCTCACAGTAGTTCCGACCATCTCTCTCACACGAGTGGGGGTTGGTACTATCGGGTGGTACACATTAAGTGGTTGGTTCGCCCGATGGCGAGTGCACGCAGGAGATTCCGCCGTACCTTCTCACGGATCCCGCCCGCCGGGGGCTTCCGATGGTCTGTCGCGGCGGGGCCTAACGCGCACGAACCGGCCGGTCTCTGGGAGTCGGCGAATGTGGCACGACCGAGACCTATGGTCGGTATCACGATCAGGCTCACTGGAGCGTAATCCCAAATGGAACGGGCCGGGCCACCCGACCGCGCGTGGTAGGTGGCCCATCGACTGGACCGTCGTCGCGCATGCGACCCAGGTTCTGCCCCGCTCGCCAAACGAACTACCCTTACGAGCGTCGCAAGCAAACCGACACGCAAGCGGTCGGCTGCAACATCAACCCTTTGCGCCAAGCGGGTACGCCGCCACGTTCCGGGAGTACAGCATCAGCGGCTATGAGCTTGCGGGGGGATTGCCGCCCCCCCGCCGGCCACACCGCCGATAGGTTCTGTCTTCCAGACACCGAACCGGCGAAGACATCGGCCCGGTCGGGAGACATATTGATCGAGCCCCAGGGCCGCCAGCCGGAAACGGGCGGGATCATCTCATAGCCCCCCGATGTGAGAAGACGGGCCACCGAGCAATGAGAGTGGAGTCTTGGCGCCATGCGGGTTTTGGATCTAACCGAGACCGCGTCAGTCTTCCAGAGGGCCAAGGTCCGTTTCGACGAGCTCTTCCACGCTGCCCGTGTCGAGCCACACGATGGTGAGGGTGCGAAGAAGGCAGACGGGATTCACCGATACGGCCAGGACCGTCCCCTCCCGGTCGGTGTTCGGCTCGCGGGGGTCACGAACACGGGAACCCAATTGCAGGGCTACGAGGCTCCCTCCTCTACTCAGCGTATCACCGAAATCGCCCACCTGGCCATCCGACTTTCGGATGGCGTACCTGCGCGAACATGCGCCAGTAGCCTGCGTGAAACCACACGATAGATCCGGCCAGCAAGAGTGCGCCCACCTGGATAAGCCACGTCAGGTGGATTAGGATGCCGGCCAGAACACCTCCGGTGCCTGCCAGTGCCCCGATGCTCATGGCCCATCCGAACAACGGCGGCCAGAGTACCGTCACGTGGGGCGTATCGCGCCGCCCCGCTCTCATACCGTGTAGCCAGCCGATGAACGGGAGGATGCGCTGTGAGAAGCCGAGCCACGCCAGGAGATACCACCCGAGGACCGAGCAGGCGATGGCGGCGGGCCAAAGGTCCTGGCCCGTCGCCAGAGCGAGGCCGCTCGTGATGAGGGCCGCCACCAGACCAAGATGCGATGCTCCTACGAGAAGGAGGAGCCCGTCGGGTGTCCGCCGGCGGCGCTCTCTCCAGTACTGTGATACGTCCAGGAGATAGAAGAGCCCCGCCCCCATCAGAGCGAGGAGCGGGATGGCGGCCGGGAACGATGGGACTTCGGCCTCTAGCACCCCGGTCACGAGGGCGGCGAGCCCTAGCCCTAACACCCACCCGGCTCGCGGGCGATGGGACGGAGCTGGCAAAAACATCGGCAGAAGGCGGTAGGATACGCCCGCCAGCACGAATCCCGCAAACCCGCCCAGGCCCAGGATAAGGTGGACTGAAAGCCAGGAGGCGGGAACCACGGCTCTTGTGGCCAGGCGGGCCGCCATGAGTCCGCCGAGGATGGCCGTACCGGCGAGGGCGGCCAGGCCCGTCGCCACCAGCGCGGTGTCCGGCAGGCGAACGCGCCGGAGGAGGCCTATGGACGCGATGTTGTACAAAAAGAGACCGATGCCACTTTCAAGGGCCAGACCGCCGATGACGAGCAGCGGGGTCGAGCCCGTGGCGATACCGGGAACGAACACGAGCACGCCGAGCGTGAAGAGCACGAACTGGAGGTGCGCCTTCCGGGCCGGGACCGGGGAACTTCCACTCACGACGGGAACCCACTGATAGAGGGCACCCATCATGGCCATCGTGATCGTACCTAACGTGAACAGATGGACCATGCTGACCACAGCCGGATCGCCTACGAGATTTCGAACGATGAGTCGGGCATGGAACGCGAGCAGAACGAGCCCCGTCAGGGCGAAAAGCTGCGCCATGCCCAAGAAGGGCCAGGGCGTGTCGAGCGTGGGCGCCTGCTCCGTGTGGATCCGACTGCTCACCGATTTCCCCGCCCCTGATGACCGCCCTCGCGGGTAATCGTTGACGACATCTCTCGCCTAAAAACTGGAGGAGTCCATGTACACCCATCCGTCGTCGATCTGTACCATACACACCTCAATGGGAGCGAAGGCAGGGATTTTGGTGATAGCGCCTGTCCGCATGTCAAACTGACCCCCGTGCCGGGGGCGGGTAATGGTGTATCCATCGGCGCCTGGCGGCAATGCTGGCCACTATATGTGAACAGACATCGTCGGCCGCATATAGGTCCTGGCCGATGCGCCAAAGAGCGACAGCGCGGCCGCCCACAAATACCGTGCGGCTGGCCCCGTCGACAATCTCCTCCAGGCGGGTAAAGGGAAGGGGCATGCCGCGCAGATGCTGACTCATGTGGCGCCTCCCGGTACCCGAACCATCGATCGTAACGGTGATCCTGATACGGGCGCCGCGGTTAGATCGTGATTCAGATCACGAAGAAGCTGCGTGCGATGTCGTCCGGGAGCCGATACTATGGCGTTATGGAAAAGTCTGACCAGGCTGGGTCGAACCCGCCTGCGCGCACCATTATCCCTCACGAGCTGGCGCTCTTTTCGGCGATTCCGCCGGCGCTTCTGGATGAGAACGGGGTTGCCCGTACGTTTACGAGCGGCGAGTTTGTCTTCCGGCAGGGAGAGCCCACCAGTGGGCTGTGGATTATCGTCGAAGGTCGGACGGCGATTGAACGCACGGGCTCGGATGGACTCGTGTACACGACCGGCATCTGGCAGCCCGGCGATATCGTGGGCATCGCCGGAATCTGGGACGGCTCCGGCTACCCGGCCACGGCCCGGGCCCTTGACCATCCCACGCGCCTCTTCTGGATGGAGCGCGAGCGCTTCCTCCGCCTTCACCGTTCCCTGCCGGACTTTGCGGAAGCCGTGAGCCGAATGCTGGCGGCACGCCTTCGGTATATTCAAGAACTGGTAAGCGACACGCGGGGACGCCCGGTCGCGTTTCAGGTGGCCGTGATCCTCTCCACGCTGTCCACGCGGGCAGGTCCGGACGTGGCGCTCACACATGAGGATCTGGCGCACATGGTCGGCACCAAGCGAGAGACCGTGAGCCGTGTTCTGGCAGACTTTCACCGCCGAGGGTGGGTGGAAAGCGGCTATCGGCATGTCCGTATCGTCGACGCGGACGGCCTATCCGCCTATGTGGAGGCCGGGGCCGACGCCGTAGAGATGTCGGCCCGACCCCACCACCCGCCGTTGTAAAGGTTTACGGCGGGAATCAGTGGCCGGTTAGTTCCTCCCGCAGGGAGCCGAGGAGTGCGCCGATATCGACGCCGGCCGCAAGGAGTCCTGGGATTAGAAACTCGTTTTCTTTGGTGGCGTGGGTTTCGAAGAGGCCCGTGAAGGCACCCGTGTCGAGCATGAGGGTCGTGCGGGTGGGATGGCCCGCGAGGTCGTTGCGGAGGCTCCGCAGCACGTCATGCTCTCGGATCATGCTGGCCACGAGGGTCGTGAGCGCCGCTTCTTTCCCGCCCCGTGCATACAAAGTGCTCTCCTCTGCCTGTGCGTGCGGCAGAAGTTCGGCATCAATGTACGCGATCAGGTCATGACGGGTGCGCTCGCGGTCGTCCCCATCCGCCTCCATGACCGTGGTCGCGAGGATCTTCAGATCCTGCACCATCGAGGCATGGTGCCGCGCAATGGCGGCTTTGATTTCTGTTGCATCCTGGGTCATCACGGATTCCTCCTTCGTAATCAAACAAGTGCCCTTGACGTGCGTCCCCGGGGACGCGCGCACGATTTCCTGAGCGGTCCAACTTTTCAGGGGCAGCGCTGCGCGGGACGTTCGGCTCCGCGGCCCTCCGGGCGGGGATCCGGGATGACTTGAGACGATGGTCCGAAGGCTTTCCGTCGACGCGCGGCCAAACCCGATCCGGGTGTGCAGGCGCTGTCCTGCATCCGCGGGATGGATCCGCAACACCGCTTCCACCCGCTACATTGGCCCTGACGCGTGCGTACCCCGGAGATGCCGCGGGCGGCCCTACTCGAAGTCGCCGAAGGCGGAGGCCGGAAGCTCACCCCGCAAGCGAGGGGGCCGCCTCGTCTCTCTGGGATTTTTCCGGGCCCGCGCGCGGCGTGTGGACACCGGCACCAAGGCCCCATCGCCTATGCGTCCTGGCCCGTCCATCCGCGTGCCTCCTCACTTCAGTACCGGTCCCAATGCGCCGGCTGGCCGATGTGTCTCGGTGTCGTCTTCCGGTGCGCGAGGCGGTAGAGGGGCGAGAATCCGAAAAGGGCCGTCAACGCGAACCCGAGCGAAACCACCTCCCATACCACCGGACCCTGGGGGCGCCCGAAACCCATAACCGCGAGGAGCGCAAACGCCACCGAGACGGCCAGGCGGACGAGGCGGTCACGGCCACCGAGATTCTGAAACCACATCGCATCACCCTCTCCAGTCTCAGTAACGGCCCTGAGGCCGCCGCCTACCGTGTCGGCGGTCACAATCCTCCTTCCGGCAAGAGTGCAGGGCTTTCGTCGGAGTTCCGCGGTGGCAGGCGTCGGACTTCGGAAAGCGGGGCACTGTGATCTCGATCACCACGCGAGGGGACCAGGATGCGGAGACTGGATGCGCAGGTGTAGACGTGGGCCCGCCCCCGGGGGAGTAAGGAGTGGCAAGGTGGACATGAAGCGCCTCGATGTACGTACCGATCTACAAGAGGGCCGCGAGCCTTTTGAGACCATCATGGCCTTTCAGGCCGGTCTGGAGCCTGGTGAGGCCTGGGAGCTCCTCGCGACTTTCCGGCCGGATCCCCTGATCAATCTCATGGGGGGACGCGGCTATGCCAGTGATGCGGTGGAGTGGCCGGACGGGAGCTGGCTTGTCACCTTCCGGCCCCAGGACTGATGCGAACCGTACCGTGAGGGTTGCCCCTTGACAGCCGGGACAGTGATGGCGGACGGAGGCGCGGTCGGGAGGCAGGGCATTCGATCCCGACACGTTGATGGGTCCCGCGGGCGCCTTAAGGCTTAAGGGTATGCGTACGGAGCCCACGCCTTCATGGCGTGGTGTCCCATGCCGCACGGGCGCCGGTCGCGCATCGACGCTTGGAGACATGCCATGCGGCGGAAGCCCGAGGCTCCCGCCCACGCCCGGGTGCGACGGGGTCGTCATCCGCCGGTTCCGGCTGAGAGAGGCGGTCTTGTGTCCGGCTCCGTCACGCCGACCCATAGTAAAGACGCGAGGCCTATGACCGCGCCCACTACCCCGAACACAAGGGCCAAAGGGAGACGGGTGGCCGCGAATCCTGTTGCCACGGCCCCCAGGGATGCTCCCGCCTGTTCGAGCGTGCCCAAAGCGCCCATACTACGCCCCAGTACCTCGTCAGCACCAGAAGCTGCACGGCTGTATGCAGAACCGTCGCCCGGACACCAAGCGCGATCCCAAACGCCGCCATAATAAAGAGGTCTGGTACGAGATGCGGGACCAAGGCGAGGACGACGATGAGCGCGCCCGTCGCAGCAGTAGTCAGCCACTGAATCCGGATCACCGCGAAACGGGCTACGATCCCGGCGGCCACGAGGCTCCCGACGAGTGCCCCTATGCCCTGTGCTATCCAGAAGGCCGCATAGGCGATGGCCCCCTGGTGGAGGACCTGGCGCACCCAGGCCACATCCAGGGTGGTGAGAACCACAGCGAAGAAACCCCAGACGATGTCGCCCATCACCGTGCGACGCAGGAATGCATGCGTGTTAATGAGAGCCAGACCCTCGCGTAACTCCGCCCAAAACTGCGGGCGCTTTCTCGAGGGCGACACGCGGCGCGCGGAACGCGTACGGATGATGCTCAGGGATGCCACGGCCGCTCCGAAGCTGAGCGCGTTGGCCAGAAAGAGAAAGGGACTCCCGATTATGGCCAGAAGCTCGCCCGCTACCGCTTGACCGA
>JAKATP010000151.1 GCA_021818685.1 Bacillota bacterium
CTGTTCGGCCCGGCTCGCCAGGTCTTCTTTGTGCTGCGCCCGCTCCCAGCGTGTCACATCGCCGTGCCCATCCCACACCACATGGCCCGTCGCATCCAGATCGACATCTACCCATACGCCTGGGATTTGCACGCTCCCGCCCCGCTTCGTCGGGTACCGGTACTGACGGGCGGTCGTCCCGGCGTGGGCGAATAGCGGCTGCAAGCGCCGGACCCAAGCTTGCTGGGTCAGCGCCGCACACGTCGGGCACAGGCGGTTGTGGCACAGCCACACCCCCTCCACGACATCGCGCCCGTCTGCAGTCTCACCCACCAGCCAATTTTGGCCGCAGCTGCGGAGGCCTTGCACGGTCGCCCGCACAATCTGTTCCGGTGTGGCCCGCGCCTGGCGTCCCCGCTTCAAGGCGATGGCATAGGGAACCTGTTCCGCCGCCCGCCCATGCGGGCCGGCGGTCAGGGCGCCTTGGACGAACGGTCGGGGGCGCCCCGGGTCCGGCAGACGTCCTAAGACGTTCATCTGCCCCTGACCCGTCACCGTCTCGCCAGGCGCCCCAGCAAAGCGCTCTAAAGCTGCGGCGTAAGTGCGCCCTAGGTGCTTTCGGGCCGCCCGTTTATCCCAGGTTTCACCTCGGTTGGGAGGTCTGTCCGCAATTGGCGCTATATCTCTCAAGGTTACAGGGGCGCCGCCCCTGAACCCCGGTCCCTCCCACGTCAGCTGCTCCAAGAAAAACACCTCCGCTTCGTCTCGCGGAGGGCTCCTGGGAGTCTGCCGGTGGTTTGGTCCATGTTCCGGAAGGGATTCGTCCGAGAACGTGGTATCCTTCCCTCAAGAGGTCGCTCTCCGCGAGGTACGGCGGCGACCTTCCGGCAGTCGGGAGCCTGATTCTCCGCGGCTGCATCTTTCACGACGCGGGCCGTCCTGTACTGGGGCGGCTCGTTTCGTCGTCTCCTTTCGGAGTCCGACGCCCCGACTCCTCCCCATCAGGGGACGAAACCCGCTTTCCCGCCCGCCCGGGGCGGCCGCCGGGCCGGCGCAGCCTACCCGACCCGCCTCCCCCTCGGCAAGGCATCCCCTGTCGGGCTCGCTCCGCTCGGCCTTGCCCCGGGGCCCCTGGCGGGCCGGGTGACGGCGGCTTGGCCGGCAGCCCCTGAATCCGGGCGGGCGCTGCGCTAGGGTACCGGGACTTCCGGCAGCGGCAAGCTCGCGAACGGGTCTGCCTCCGGCGGCGTGTCGAACGGCTTAGGTGGCGCGGTGTCCGTCGGCTCGCCGCCGCCCGTCGTGTCCGGGCTCCCGGTGTCCGTGTTCCCGGTGTCCGCGCTGTCACTCGGGGCCTTCGTCCCCCAGCCGGGGCGTCCAAAGACGATTCCCAGGGGCTGGTACAGGCCCTGCGCCCAATTGCTTTGGGTGCCCAATAAGCCAATCAGCAGCAGGGCGATGCCCACCAGCACGAGCAGCAGGCCGCCCGCGTGATCGTCCTTCATTGCGGTAGCTCCGGCCCATACCACAGCCACTGCAACCATGTCTCCGGGGCTCCCTGCGCCGGCGGAGCCGGCTTCGCCCCCCACTGTTGCAGCAGCCCGGGCGTGCTCGACCGGATGTTAGCCCACTCCAAGAAGCGCTGGGCAAGCGCGACAACCGGGTTCCCCGACTGGTAGTCCTGCGACTTCGCATAAGCCTTCAGAATCGCGGGGCTCGGGTGAAGCTGGACGATGCCATGCTGGAGCCACGAGGGCACGTAAGCCGGCTTCGCGGGCGGGGCGGACGTCGCGGGCTTTTTCTTCAGGGGCGAGGTCACGTTGCGGGGCGATGGTACGACGCTGCTGCCTCCACCGCCCGCCGCCGGACTCGATCCCCCCAGCTCCTGCATCCGTTGCCAGATGGTGTCCAAGTGGGTCCCCAGCGTGCCGCCGGCCGCCATCACCAGGACGAGGAGGCCGAGGCCTAGAAACACCCAGTCGCCCCAGCTGAGGCCGGACTGCGATGATGTCTGCATCTCTTCACCTCCCGTGGTGAGCTCCGCCGTCGGGTCAGGAGCGCGCCGTCGGGCCGCGGCCCGCCGGAACCACCGCCGTCCGGCCGGTGCCGCCATCGTCCCCAGAGGAGCGACCCACCGGCCGCCTCGACTGGCCCGCGCCGGGTCGCCCACGCGCAGCCGGCGGCGCCGGCAGCTGGAAGGGATGGTCCGCGGGGTCCTCGCTCTCCGTCTCATGCCGACAGCGCACGCACACTTCGGCGTTGCGATCGTCCTGGACCCGGTCGAACAGATCGCCGTCCTGTTCCCAGGCTCGCGCCGCCTTTGTCTTAAGCGGCCCGGTGATCCCGTCTACCCCCGCGTCACGGGGAACCAGGCGCTCGCCATTACCCCAGAACCTGGTCCACGCAGTCTCGTATTCCGGAATGGCGTAGATGTCGCGGGATTCGAGGGTCTGCGGTCCGGGGCGTGGCGTTCCCGGGTCCACTCCATGCCAGTCAGCCCATCGGCTCCGCGCCTGGGCGCTCATGTCCGCCAGCGCTTGATCCGTCTGCTGCTCGTCGGGGAGGGACATCCAGTCTTCCCACGCCTGACGCTGGCCTTCCACAAAGCACAGCCCCTGCTCGTCGATGCTGTCCTCCACGTGGGCACGCCGGGGCATCATCGCCCGTGCGGTCAGGGGCTGATAGATGTCCGGCTCTTCGACGGAGGACGCCGTGCTCAGGCGCGCCGCCACCTTGTCCGCCAGGGCATCCAGATCGACCGATCGCCCGTTTGGATCCGTCATGGGTCCCTCACCTTCTCCGCCCGGGTCCCCGCCCGACAGACTGCCACGGGGAACCTCGAGGGCGTCTTCGATTTTGTTGAGCGTCGGTCCCCGTGCCCCTTGCCAAGCCCGCGAGTCCGTCGCCAAGCGCGCACACGTCGGACGAGACACCCCCGATCGCCGGGCGAGTTCCGCAACGCTCATCCGCCGACGGGCGAGGAGCTCTCGTAGCTGGGTGGGCTGATCCACGGGTCCGCCTCCTTTTGGTTGACATAATGTAGCGTTCGGCCGGCCATTGCAAGCGAGGTGCGGGAAGCCGGGCTTCGCGCGGTTGGATAGCGACCACTCCGCGGATGATAAGTGCGGCGCTCATCCCGGGTAAAAAGCCGTCGCGTTCCGCAATGTGCAGCGAAGTTGCTGTCACGATCCGGGCACATGGACGCTCATGGACGCTCATGGACGCTTATGTCCCAAACGATCTTGAACGAGAACACGGGGACATCCCGTCACCCGGGGCCGGCGGCAGCGTGGCCGGACGGGGGTCAGGGCTCGGATTCCGCCGGGCTGTCACACAGCCGACACGGCCCGCGGTCCCCCCGCCCTTCCGCTGTGTGTCTCCCCCTCCGTCGCGATGACGGGAAGACGCAGGATAAGGAGCCTGATATCACACGCGCGGCATTGCCACGTGGAGGACTCGCATAAGGGCAGCACTTGCGGGGTGTCCCAGTAACCCAAAATGCGCCATATCAGAGTCCACTACCGGCCGCTTACCGCGGCGCTTTTTGATGTCCGTCGGCTTCAGGACGCCGTTAGCGGCGTATCCCGGTGACCCACGCGATCCGGTCGGGCGCACTTATTGACATAAGGTATCAAGTCAAAAGACCGCCTCGGGGTCATGCCTGGGGCGATCGCACTCCGCCCGCCGGCGGGTGAAGTGCCGTCTGGGTCGGGTTCGCGGGAGCGGCCCGCGATGTCGGGTCCACGTCCGCCGCCCGGCAGTCTACGCTGCCCGGCTTCTTTGGAGACAGCCCACGTCCTGCGCCGGCCCTTCCGCCGGTCCTTGCCCGTTCGGTTCTCCTTCGCCCGGGCCAAAGTGGGAACGATCGGGACGGTCAAGGCATCGGAGCACGTCGGGGCGGGCTCTAGCGGCGACCGCCATGCACCCGTCGAGGGTCCGACTGGCGGCGCGCTCGAGCTCGAGGGCACCGGGGTCGGCGTCTCCCGACACGGATACTCCCTGCCAGCGCGCCCCCCGGTGTCCCGTTCCCGTCCGTCGCCCGCTAGCGTGCCCCGCCCGGCTTCCCCGGGGGCCGCGGCCAGGTCCCGCGTTGGCCCTTCCGCCAGTCCTTGCCCGATCGGTACTCCATCGCCAGAGGGGCGCCGTCGGTGCGGGCGTCCCGCCGGCGCCGCCAGCCCGCCTCGGTCAGTTGAAGATCGCCACAGCTGCCATGATCCGGCCCCACCTGCGGATAGACGGTGTGGATGTTCGAGCCGACGGCGAGCACCACCGGGGCGTGCCGCCGGCAGTCCGTCCCCTGTCGGTAGCGACAGTCCGCACAGGTCGACGCGAGTTCCTCATTCAGCGCCATTACAAAAGCCTCCCCGTTTTTCGGGAAGGCCGCCTCCGCGCGGACACGTGTTACACTGCTGTCCGGCGCCGTGCGGCCTCTACACTTCACGGCGCCCGTCTTATCGGGCGTTCCTACCTGCTTCGTCACCGGTCTACCGGTTCCTGCTTTTTCCGCCGTCCCCATAGCCGCCACCATGGCCGCCATTCTCGGGACCGTTCCGCCAGCTGCTCTAGCAACCGGCGTTGTTCTACCGCCTGGCGCTCGAGCCGGTCAACCGCGGCCCGCATCTCCCAGAGTTCATCGAGAACCTCAGATCGCAGCCTGGACACGCCTTCTCCCCAGCTGTCCAGGCTGTCCAACTGACGAGGGTCGATCGTGGTCACCGCGTGGTCAGGATGCATCCATCGGAGCAGGCTGGTCTCATCCACCTGCCAGCGCCCGCGGTCGTCCTTGCGGCCCGTCAGTGTCCCGTCTTCGAGCCGTCGCCGTATCGTTTTGCCGCTACGGGCCGCCGCCCGCGCCGCCTCCTCGATGGTCATTTGTCCACCTGGACACCCGTGGTCATGGTTGTCCACCATCCGCCGGCACCCGTCCAAAGTGGGTGCTGTCCGGGTCGCGATCGAGCAGACGCCGGAGCTCGTCGGCGCGCCCTTGCCAGCCGGGGTTTTCCCGCAGCCATGCCTCAACCATCGCCCGAATGACCGCGCTCTGGGGGATTCCGTCGCGATGGGCAACTTCCCAAATGAGGTCTCGATCCGCCCGCCGGGGTTGTACATTGTTCGCCATACCTTGAATGCTAGAGCATTATTCGGGCCGTGTCGCCCCCGTTTTCGATGGGATCTGGGGCTCCCTTACAGGCGCACCCGTTCCCGTCCCCGTCCGTCGCAAGTCGCCTAGAGTCCGTCCCCTACCGTTCGTGCGCGATCCCCGTCCCTTGCGGCCCGCTCCGCCTGGTTCTGCTGGCGGACCCGTTCATCGAGGGCAAAGCGCCGATCGTCAATGCGGCCATAGGGCACCGGCCGGGCCGCCAGACGGGCGGCGATATCGCGATCATGGTCCGCCGGCGTCGGCGTAATGTCATCGAGCGTGCTATAGGGCGCCGGGTCCGGCCCGCGACCAATCGGGATAATCGGGTCCCGCGGTGTGGCCGGCCAGGTCCACATCCGCCGATACCGGCGCCCGTTGGGGGTGTAGTGGTAGAGCACGTGGCGGCCGGTCTCAATCACTGCGGGCGTGTCGGGCGGATTAAGCGCATCCTCGGGCTCTGCTGGCGGGAGTTCCCGCAAGCACCCCCACGTGTTAATCCGCCGGCGCCCCCGCATCGCCAGGACGACTTCCCGCAGCGCTGCGGGGTCGATTTCGCTCTGCGGCTTCACTAGGTACTTACACAGCTCCACGATCGCCGCCTCCGGCGTTAGCGCCTCGCCCGTCTCCAAACTTTCCGCCCGATAGAAGGGACGGACGTCCACGACCTGGCCCGCGCCGTCCGTATAGGAGGCCCACAGCTCACGGAGAGCGTTCTTCGCCAGATAGGGCACGTCCGCCAGAATCAGGGCATGCTTATGCGGGTGGAATCCCTTGGCCCGGTGGTGGGTGATCTCCGTCACGTCGGCGCCGCCCCGAATGTGCCGGAGAAAGCGGCCCGCCTTACTATCCGGGCGGCGCCGGGCCGTCTCCCGCAGGACCCGCCAGGGGCGGTTGAGGGCGGCATCCAGGGCGCTGCCGCCAGGGTCCGTGTCCGTCGGGTCCTGCCAGATGTGCGGGAGGTTGCGAACCGTGAGCGTCACGAAGAACGCATAGAGCCGCACCCGCTCCGGTTCCCGCTGCACCAAAGCCGCCGCCTGCCCCGCGTACCGGGCCACCGCTCCCGCGTCCCCCCGCTGTTCGGCCCGGCTCGCCAGGTCTTCTTTGTGCTGCGCCCGCTCCCAGCGTGTCACATCGCCGTGCCCATCCCACACCACATGGCCCGTCGCATCCAGATCGACATCTACCCATACGCCTGGGATT
>JAKATP010000152.1 GCA_021818685.1 Bacillota bacterium
GACGCCGCGGTCTGTCCATCGCCGAAACAGAGACTCCCACTCGGATCGAGGGAAGGCACGGCCACTCGGATTATGCGGATTATTGATCACGACGAGATCGCCTCCCCCCAGGCGGGCGTCGAGCCGGTCGCCGGGAAAGTCGAATGGGGGCGGCATGCACACCCGCTCAATCGGAAGCCCATGCCGGACAGCCACTCGCTCGTACTCTGAAAACGCGGGCTCGACGATGAAGACGTGTCGGGGCCGGAGCGTGGACAGGATGTGGTCTAAGACTTCGGTGGCGCCGTTGCCGCACCAGATCTGATCGAAAGGTACGTGAAGCGCGGCGGCGAGGGCGTGGCGGACCGGTTCGTGGGTGCTGTCCGGGTAATGGCGCAGCAAGCCGGGCAGATCCGACAGGGCCCTCAGGACCGAAGCGGGCGGGCCTAGGGGATTGATACTGGCGCTCGCGTCCAGGATGGCCTGAGGCGCTACACCCCGGTGTCGGGCCATTTCATGGATCCGGCCCCCATGGGTGGCGGGATTTAGGATCCTGGCGTTCATACGATCGTCGCCAGCGCCCATCCGATTACCTCCACCACTTCGTTCACCGCTCCGTACGTGTCGCCGGTCATCCCGCCAAAGCGGCCCGTAAGAAGCACCGATGCGAGTGCTGAGACGAAAAGCCCTGCCGCGACCAGGACGGGCCCCCTCCATCCGGCGCCGGCGACCCACAGGCCGGCCGCGAGGATGAGGGCCCAAATCACTATCACGGGCCGCGACACGCTGCCGGCGTACCGGGCCGCCAGCGTGTCGCCCTCACGGGCTACGGGTGGGGCCGCCGCGAGCGCCCCCAGCATCCCCAGGCGGGACACGGCCGGAACCGCCACGAGCAAGGGCCACGGCATGGCGGCAGAAAATGCGCCCGCCTTAATCAACAGCGCCAGCATTCCGGACAACGCGCCGATGGCTCCCACACGACTATCTTTCATGATGCCGAGCGCCTCCGGAGTTGGCTTGCGACTCGCGATGGCGTCCACCGTGTCCATCAAACCGTCGAGATGCAGCGCCCCGGTCACTACGGTGTAAACGCTCACCATCAAGGCCGCTCGTAGAAGCGGCGAGAAGGCGCCCATGAGGCGCGCCATCGCCAACAGGAGGGAGCCAAGCGCCAGACCTACTAGTGGATAGTACCGTGTGCTGGCGGCCAGATCACCGGTCTGTACTTCTCCTGCGGACAGGCGCACCGGCACTACGGTCAGAAACTGAATCGCGAGTTTCGTGCGGGTCCACGCCCTCATACCACCACGCCCCCCACGACCAGTAGTCCGAAGAGCGAGATCGACGTCCATCCCACAATCCGCAGAGCTTCCGTGATGTGGCGCGGCTGCAGGGCGTCGCCGGAGTCTCCGAGGAGCGGATGCCAGCTTGCCTGCCCCTGGTAGTGGTTCATGCCGCCCAGCTGAATGTGCAGGCCTCCCGCCATCATGGCTTCCGGAAGACCGCTGTTGGGACTGGCGTGTCGCCGGCCGTCCCGACGGACGATCCGCAGCGCGGACCGCGGATCCTGCCGCGCGAAATATAGTGCCAGGGCCATGAGCCCGACCGTAACCCGGGCTGGAATCAAGTTCAGGAGATCGTCTGTGCGCGCCGACGCCCATCCGAACGTTTCATAGCGGGCACTGTGATGTCCCACCATGGCATCCAGGGTGTTGATCCACCGGTACGCGAGTGCCCACGGCGCGCCGCCGAGACAGGCAAAGAGGACCGGGGCCACAATGGCGTCGACCAAGTTTTCCGCCAGGGTCTCCACCGTGGCCCGGATGACGCCGCTCTCGTCCAGGAGGGCGGTGTCTCGCCCCACGATCTCGCTGACCGCCGCCCGCGCTGGAGGAAGTCCCCGTTCGGTCAGCGCGCGGCGCACCTTCTCGCCGGAGCGGGCAAGGCCCTTCCAGGCGATGGTGGTGGCGGCCAGCCAGATGCTGGTGATGACGGCCGCGGGAGCCGCCAGGCGAGAGAGCTCGTAGAGGCCGAGGAAGGGGAGCCCCGAGAAGACGACCAGCCCGGAGGTGACGAGCGCGATGCCTGATGCCCGATTCCAGCGCGGCCTTTGGGGATGGTTGAAGCGCCTTTCAAACCAGGTGATATAACGCCCCATCAGAATGACGGGGTGGGGCGGAAACAGGGGGTCTCCGATTACCCGGTCGAGAAGCAGGGCCGACGCGGCCACCAGGAGATCATTCATGGGCGCGGGGACAAGTCGGTCTGAGCGCCCGGGGTCGGCCCGGACTGCTGCGCTGGTGGGAGGGGGAGCGGGATGGGCACCCCAGCCACAGTCAGGAATGCGCGGGCGCACACACCCGCCACCTGCTGGTTCAACAGACCGAGCCAGTCGGCATATTGACGTGCGAGGGCATTGGCCGGCACAACCCCCAGGCCCACCTCGTTGCTCACCAGGATCACGGGATTCGGCGCTCTCCGGACGGCGTCCAAGAGGTCAGCGCTCCGGACCGAAAACGCCCGCGCGTCCATAGGATCTCGCATCCAGTTGCTGAGAAGCAAAGTCAGGCACTCGACCAAGATGACGTGGTGCGGGGATTCGCGACGGATCACGGCTCCCACCGCCGTAGGTTCCTCCACCGTCGCCCACCCGGGAGGACGGCGTGCCTGATGCTGGTGGATGCGTCGCGCCATTTCCTCGTCTAGCGGCTCGGCGGTCGCCAGATAACAGACAGGAAGCCCTGTGAGGTCTGAGGCTTCGCCGGCGAGCGCTTCGGCGAGGCGGCTCTTTCCACTCCGCACGCCACCTAAGACGAGCACGGGGAACGTGGACTGGGACATCAGGACCGCCGCCACCCTATGGCCACCAGGTGTGCCGCCGACGGATTCCCGATTCTGTCTGTCTCCCGACTGGGTGGAGCCCCGTACACGCCCGTGCCAGGGTCCGTCGACCTGACCATGTCGCGGGCTCGATCGGGTTCGCGCTGTTCAATAGGCTGCCGCATGGAAAACCTGTCCTTCTCCCCGAATCGCCATTATCAGCCGCCATCTGTCATCCGTCATCCGTCGCCTCCGAAGTCCCTGACTTTCCATCGAAGACCGTCGGTCCTTTAACGCGCCGTACCCGCAGATGAACACGTGCGTGGGCCCCGGAGCGGGACCTTACGAGGGCCACGGGAGCGATAGGATCGTTGTACCATGCTTTCGCCCGGATCTATTATCAAGTCGACTCGGGCGGCAGGGAGGCCGGCATGGCAACATACCGGGGGCGGCTGATGGTGGCGGCGCCATGGAGTGGAAGCGGCAAGACCACCCTCACGCTGCTCCTGCTCGCAGGCCTGAAGGCGCGCGGCCTGCGGGTGCAAAGTTTTAAAGTCGGACCTGACTACATCGACGGAACCTATCATACCGCGCTGACGGGCCGACCCGCCCGCAATCTCGACCTATGGATGGGGGGAGGGCCAGACGACGTCTTCCGGCAATTGGCTTTCGGCGAAGCGGGCGCCGACATCAGCGTCGTGGAAGGCGTCATGGGCTTCTTTGACAGCGGGGCTCCGGACGGCGTTGATATCAGTACGGCCCAGGTGGCGCGCACAATCGGGGCTCCGGTTATCCTCGTGGTGGATGGGTCGCGGATGGCGGAGAGCGCCGCAGCCCTTGTCTATGGGTTTTCGCACGTCCCGGGGTCGCCCGGTGTTCACGGTGTCATCCTGAATCAGGTAGCCGGTTTAGGGCACTACCAACTCCTGGAACGGGCGATCCGCGCCCAGACCGGCATTCCTGTCTTGGGCTATGTACCGAAAAAATCCGACCTGGCCATCCCCGAACGGCATCTCGGCCTGGTTCCGGCGGCGGAGCGGCAGGAGCTGGCCCGGCGGGTGACAAAGGCGGCGCACGCGGCTTTGGAGACCCTGGACTGGGACCGGATCCTGCAAATTGCGTCGTCGGCGGCGCCCCTGCCGCGCGAAGCCGTGCCTCCGGTGCCGCCCCGCCCGGGTCCCACTATTCCCGTTGCCCTGGCGCAGGACGAGGCCTTTCATTTTTACTACGCTGCCAATCTGGAGATGCTGGCGTCGCTCGGTGCGGAGCTCTTGCCGTTTAGCCCGCTTAGGGGCGACCCTATTCCGGAGGCGGCGCGCCTCCTCTACGTAGGGGGCGGGTTTCCGGAAGAGTTCTTGCCCCGGTTCCAGGAACTGGGGACGGCTCATGCCGGATACCGTGCCCGCCTGGCCGCCGGACTCGTGACGCTCGCCGAGTGTGGAGGATACCTCTGGCTCGCACAAAGCTTGGCCGTGGGATCCGGGCCGCCCGTGCCCATGGTGGGGGTGGTGCCGGCGGTGATGCGCCTCGAACCACGGCTCCAAGCTATCGGCTACCGGACCGTGTCGGCTCGGGAGGGGGGGCCCTGGCCCGCGGGGACGACGTTTCGCGGACACGAATTCCATAATTCCCGCGTGGTGAAAGCCGATCCGCACCCGGAAGCCTGGAGTACACGGGGCCGTCGTGGAGACGGGACGGACGGCTTTCTCACCGGGACGGTGGTGGCCGGATTCACCCATCTCTACTTTCCGTCCAACCCGCACGCGGTCGCGACCCTTTTGGCCTTTTCCGCCGGTCGATGACAGGACGACCCCGCGTTTACGTCCAGTCGGCGAGCAGCCGATCCAGTTCCAGCCGTGATGGGCTTTGGGACGGGCCTTCGTGTTCCACGGCCCAGGAGGCGGCGATATTCGCTTCCCGCACGGCCTCGCGGAGGGGACTGCCACGGGCGAGGCCAGCGAGAAGGGCCGCCGTATGGACATCGCCGGCGCCCGTGGTGTCGCGCGCGATGGCGGGCCGGGCCGGAACCTTAAGCGGCCGGATTCCACCACCCCCCACGAGAGCTCCCGCTTCTCCCAGGCGCAGGATGACGAGGGCAGAGTCGGGGAGGCGGGCCTTAAGGGCCGCGAAGATCCGCGCGGGATCCGACTGTGCGGTGAGGAGTGCTCCTTCACGGGCATTCAGTGTCAGAATCGACAGCCGACTCAAGGCGGCGTCCAGCCGTGACGCGGGCAGTTCGGCGGCCAGGGGCCCCGGATCCAAGACCGCCATCACATCATCAGGCAGGGTGCCCAAGAAAGCTTCCAGGGTGGCACCTGATTCCTGGTAAAGGAGATCGTAGCCGGTTACATACACGGCATCGCCGACCCGGAGGTGCAAATCAGCGAGGTCACGGGGTTTCAGGTGTGCTTCCCAGCCCGGCACGGTCATAAACGTCCGCTCCCCGTCGCTCTCGACCACCGCGACGTCAAAGCCCGTGTCCTCCCGCCCGTTACCGGTGGGCGATGCCAGGAGAGTGACGTCCAACTCTCGGAGAGCTTGTCGGATGCGGTCGCCGAACACACCCTGTCCAATCAGACCGCCGTACGCCGTCTCGAGGCCCAGACGCCGGGCGGCCGCAATGACGTTGAACGTGCCGCCGGGGACGGTCGATCCCGCCCGCGCGAGGACATCGCCACCTCGCGCGGGCCACCGGTCAACATAAACCGTCACATCCATCAGGATGCTTCCCATGACCACGAGACGCTGGGGCGTTCGGATCATGCCTTGTCCTTCTCGCGCATGGGGATGGACAAAGACGGTGTGGCGGAGGCCCGTCCGGGGCCGGGAGGAAGGAGCCAGACGAGGAGCCCCGCCACCCCAAAGGCGAAGACCAGCTCGAGACTCGAGGTCGCGAAGATACCGCGCGCATACGGTCCGTCCACAAAGGGTGACGACGTGAACAAGAGGCCCACCAGCACGCCGGCCGCCCAAGCGGCGAGGGCGGACCCGTTCACACCTTTCATGATCTTGCGGGCGCCGCTTGGGGTATACAGAAGGTGGTCCGGGTACGGTTCCCCTTGTCCCCGGCGGCGCACAAGCTCATCGACCAGAAAGACGCCCGCCCACGCGGCCAGTCCGACGCCAAGCAGGGTGACGAATGACTCGAAGGGTCCGAAGAAGTTCTGGGCGACCAAGACGATGTAGACGGTGCCGAGCATCATGATGGCGGCGTCAATGAGCACGGTCTTGTAGCGGGCCCAGGGGACAAACATGTTCAGGAGATTCAGCCCCGACGAATAGAGGCTCAAATCGGCTTCCGTCACGAGCCCTCCGGCCGCGGTGATGAGATAGGGGATGCCGGCCCAGGCCGGCAGCACGGCCCGCAGAGCGGCAATCGGGTTGGCGGATGTGGCCAGGGAGGGGTCGCGGCCTGCCACCAGGAGCCCCGTCAACATCAACGCCGCGAGAGGGATGCCCCCGCCCAGTGCCGATGACCACAC
>JAKATP010000153.1 GCA_021818685.1 Bacillota bacterium
CCCCTGAGCAAATAGGCTTTCATGAAGTGGACTGCAGCCGCGCGATCGGGGCGGGTCTCAACTTTCGGCCCGTGGCGGAGACGGTGCGGGACACGATTCAATGGCATCAGACGCGCGAGCCCTACGCCTGGGAAAAGACCGGCATCGACCCGGCGAAAGAGAGCCGCCTTATCGAAGAGCTCGGGAGCGTTCCCCACTAAGGGGAGCGAGCGGGCACAGGAGCCCGCGCCATGGGAGTCACTTCCGTGCGGCGTGCATTCCGGAATCCAGGGTCCACACGCTCGTGCCATGGCGGCGTCACGGGCGTCCTCTACGAACGGGCCTCCCTCGTGTCTCACGAGGGAGGCCCGCTCCATCCAGGGTCGGGGTGACGGACGCCGTCTGGCCTTGGGAGTGACCGACGTCCGTCCGACCGGTTCATTGCGCGGCGGGCGTTAATGGTGAAATCGGGTTACGGGCCTTTCCCGAGGCTCGGGTGAGATAAGACCGGCTTAATCCCATCGAAGGGGCGAAGCCTTGGGAGCTGCCCCCCGTTGACAGTCACAGTCATTATGTGGCACTTACTAAGTGAAGCTGATTACTTGGAGGTGGCGGGGTGCGCCACGACGCCTTGAGCCGGTTTTCGGATGTGTCGTTCCTGGTGCTGTCGAGCCTGGCGGAGGGACCAAAACATGGCTACGCCATGATCCAGGACATCGAGCAGTTCAGTGGCACCCGGTTGGAACCCGGCACGCTTTATGGGGCCATAAGCCGTCTTGAGCGGCAAGGCTGGATTGAGGCGCTTCCCGCCGAGGATCGACGGCGGCCTTATTGTGTGACGCCGGACGGCTTGGCGGCCTTGCAGGCATACGTCCGTACCCTGGAGCAGGTGGTATCGGTCGGTCGGCGCCGGCTCGTGGACGCAGGGAATCCCTGATGCGCTGGATATTGGGCCTGTACCCCCAGGCCTGGCGTGCGCGCTACGGTGACGAGATGGAGGCGCTGCTCGACGAATATCCGGCCTCATGGCTGACCGGCGCCGACCTCATGCTGGGAGCCCTGGCCGCGCACGGGGACCAGGTGCGGGGGCTCTTGCGGCAGCAGCATGGAATCCCCCCCGTGACCCGTGAGCAGTGTCTGAGCATCGGACTTGGCGTGGGCTGGCTCATGCCCTGGCTGATCGTCCTGCATGACGAACGGGCCATCCTGGTGCTCCCCCTCATCGGTGCGGCTTTTTTCGAGCTCGCGTTTTCGAAACCGTCGGCCCGGGAGTTCCTGGCAGCTCTGGCCGGCGCCATCGGACTCGGATGGATGCTCGGGCATATCGCGGGCGCGGTGGCCTGTGCGATCGCCGCGTGGGCAGGCTGGGCGTCTTGGGATTCTGCGCCGCGCACGGGCCTTTACGTGCGACTGACCATCGCCTTCGTCATGCTTACGATTCTGGTTCTCGGGAGGCCTCAATGGTGGCCGGTGCTGCCAACGGCAATCGGGATCGGGGTGCTGGGGGTGGCGGAAGGCCAGCGGCCGGCGAGCATTGGCCCCCGGCACTGGTGGGGGTTGGGGGTGGCGGTGGTCATATCAGCGGCCGGGTTGTCTCTTTTGGTGTACGGGGTATTGAAACTGCTCGACGGGGGATTCCCGCTTGGATGGCTGGTGCTGCCGCTAGGGACCGGAGTGGGGACCCTGGCCCTGGGGAGTCGGCGGCGGCCGCCACTCGGCGGTGTTCGACATGGGTACCGGGGTGGTCTGGTCGCCCTCGCGCTTGTGGGGGCGGGGATCGCCGCGTTAGCACTCCCTCTGCTTCCGGAGGATCACCTTCCGGTTAGGGCCGGACTCCTGGCCGCCGTCGGAGTGGGGGCGGGGTTGGGTGCCCTGGCCCTGGGGCGGCCGTTATCGAAGGGCCCGAACCGGCCTGGCCGGAGGTGGGCGGGCCTAGCCATTATGGCGGCCGCTCTTGGCCTCGTCATGTACACCGCCGCCGCTCGCGGGACGACTCCAGGATCGTCTTTCATCACGCGTCGGTGTGTCGATGGGCATTGTGTCCCGACCGGATTCTTAGGCTGGCTCTCCGGGTCGAGGGCGATGCGAAGCAGGCAGTCGCTCATGCTTCCCCTGGCAGCTGGCGCCGTGCTTTTGGGGGCCGGGGCATGGTCGCGCCGACGCCTTCTCTCTGCGTGGGAGCCGAAGGATGTGGCCGCTTATCCGCCGGAGACTCATCTCGAGCGACGACCACTCGCGCCACCCTCGGGGGATCCCCCCGATCTACACCACACGCGGCTTGTCATGTACGAAGGGCTCCGCAGGGCGGCCGGACGGGCGCATGCCGCCCACCCGCATGAAACGGTCCGGGAGTGGTTCCATCGGGTGTATGGACCGCAGGCTTTGTCAGCGGTCGTCCTATATGAAGAGGTCCGGTACGGGGACATAAAAGACAGTGCGGAGCGGGCCGCCGCGGCGCTTCGCTTATGGCCCGCGGCTCCTCGGCGACAGCTGAGGAGTCGGCCGCGGCCGTGGATGGTGCGAGAGAGTCGCGGGCCCGCCACTCGCCTGGCCCATCTCTTCGCGGTCCTGACCGTCGCCGCGATGTCGGCGGGAATGATGGGGATCGTCCCGCCGCATGAGGGCACGGGGGCCTTTATCCGGTCTTATGAGACGGGCAGCAGGTTTGGACCATCTGGCCACGCCGTGATGCGAAGCGAGAGCCCGGGCCCCCCGAGCGGATAGCGAGACATGAACCCGCATGGCTTCGGTCGTCGATGGCCGACATCGGCCTCCGAGGGCTACGGTGGTGCCGAAGGGCAGATCATACGCCGGACCGGGGTGGGAGG
The DNA here is from genome assembly GCA_021818685.1 of Bacillota bacterium. Lineage (GTDB taxonomy): Bacteria > Bacillota > Sulfobacillia > Sulfobacillales > JAIMBI01 > JAKATP01. The sequence continues at coordinate 2,808 of JAKATP010000153.1, forward strand.
CGCGGCCCCCTTGGGAACTCGTCATGGACATCGCGGTAGGAGGTCCTCCATGTCCGTCCAGCGCCTGACATCTGGCTTCATCGGACTCGTGGCGATGGGGGTGGCGGCCGGAGCGCTGGCCGGCTTCGCGGCCCGCCAGCACACCTACACCGTCCGGCAATTATCGGCGCACTGGCAGGCACCGTATGACCTCGTGGTCTTCCCGAGACATCACGCGCGATCCTCTCGGCTCATCGACCCGAACACGTTGGATGCAGCGGTCGGAGGCATTACGCTTGCCCAGTATCGCACCATCAGCAGGCTTCCCGGCGTCGGCATCGCGGCCCCGCTGGCGCCGCTCGGGTCGATAAGCGTCCCGCTGGCCGATATAACTGTCCCACCTCCGCGGTCAGAACCTCCCGGCCTCTACCGCATCACCCTGCAGCAGGAAAACCAGGGGCTCCCAGCAGGGCAGCCTCTGGTCGGATACTACCGGTACACCGGGGTCAATCAGGCACCAGCGGCCGAACTGGCCGGTGTCGAAACCCTCTATTTCGTGGCCATTGCCCCGAAGGCCGAGGCACGCCTCGTCGGCCTCTCCCGCGCGCTGACGGCGGGCCATTACTTCACGGCGAAAGATACTCGGCCCGATGCGGTGGTGCAAACGGTGCCCGGGTCGAGTGCAGCGTCGACCCTCTACACGTTTACCGTGATCCTCACGGATGTAAGCCCCGAGGCCGGGCGTCAAGTCGTAACCGTCACGCATCTCGCGGTGCCGAAGAGGCTGCGGGGAGACCTCGCCCACCTCATCGCGAGCTCCTCTTACTATGGTCTGAGCGGTCCCTTGGGGAAGCTGAGCGGCCAGGTGACGGACCGCGCCGCCTTTTCCTATGTCACTCTGTGGCGGGATTACATCGACACGGTCTTTTTCGGTAAGCAGGTGCGGGTTCTCGATGGTCATCCTGTCCACATTCAGTCGACCCTGACCGAGGGCCATAATATCTTCGAAGAAGGCGGTCCGCTTTCTCTCAAGCGGGTGCGGTCGCCGTTCCCAGGACGCTGGCCGGTGGCGTTGGTTGTGCGGCCCGACGTGCGGCTCGGGCGGACCGGCGTCGACGTGCTGGGCGAGCCGTTCCGTAATGAGATAGGGAGTCCGCCGTGGGATCTGGCCATCCGGCCGATTGGGCTTTACAACCCCGCCCGTCTTCGGGTGGTAGACGATCCCCTGACCCACCTGCCGCTGGTGGGATATCGCCCGGAGATGGGCCAGGAAGTCCTGTCCCCCGGCGGGCGGGCCCTAAATCCTCCCGTGCGCGTGCTTCCCGATGGCTCGCCGGTTGGTTTGTGGACGCCGGCGCCCGAAGCGCTGGTCCCTCTCCCGGCGGTGCGCCCGTTGTTGGGGCCTGCGCCCATCAGCTCGATCCGCATTAAAGTGACAGGGGTGCGGGGTCTCGGAGCCGGCGGGGAAGCCCGCCTCGTTCACGTAGCGAGCGAGATCCGCCGCGCCACGGGCCTGCCCGTCACCATCATGCGCGGATCATCCCCGCAGCAAGTGCTCCTCCACCCGGAGTCCCTCCCGGGATTTGCGCCCATCGGCTGGATACAGACTGACTGGGTCCGGGTCGGCGTAAGCATGGCGATTCTGCGCCAGGTAAGCCTGAGCCAAGGTGTCATGCTGGTACCCGTCCTGGTGGCTGCCGCGTTGTTTGCGGGGACGAGCGCCTGGCTCGAGACGGAGGGTGATCGGCGCCGATGGGCGGTGAGCCTCGCAGTCGGTGTGGCACCGCGGACCGTCTCGCGCCAGCTCATCCGTCAGGCGGGGATGCGCGGGCTTGGCGTAGCAGTTTGCGCTGTCATCACGGCGGGCATTGTCGGCCAGGGACACGGCCTGTCCCTGGCCGCCTTCGTGGGATTTGCCGCAGCGCTCCTCGTGATGTTGGTCATGGTGCCTGTGGCCCACAAACTTGCCAGGCAGGACCCCGTGCGGGGATTAAAGGCCGAACCACCGGCCAGTATGGCACCAAGGCCCGTCGCGACAGGGGCGCAGCTTTTCTGGGCTCTGGCGACGGCATCATGGCGCCGGCTTTGTGTTGCCACGGCGGTGCTGCTCCTCCCCGCGGCCGTGGGCTATGGCGTGGGTCTCGTCCAGGTTGCGTGGCACGATTCTCTCCACATTACGGTTCTGGGCCAGTATCTGCTCGTGCATGGCGGATGGCTGATGACGTTAGCCACGTTGGTCACGGCGGCATTCACGGCCGTGGCAGCGGGCGAGCTCGCGCTGATGGAGGTCCGCCGACGGCAGAAAACCTGGGCCGTCGGAGGGGCTCTCGGGTGGCCGGGCCGGGTGCCTGCCGTGGCCATGGCATGGGAAGCCGGACTGGTGGGACTTGTGGCGGGCATGTGCGGCACGGGGCTCGCGGCCGTAGTCCTCTCCCCGCTGTTTGGTGTACCCGTCGCGTCGGGCGTGGCCGGGGTGACCCTGTTGGGGGTCATGCTCGTGAGTGAAATCTCGGTGTGTCCGGCTCAGTGGGCTCGACGACGGCAGGATCCGGTGTCGGTCTTGAAGGGGGTTTGATCGTGACGAGGCCGAACGACCCGTGGATTGTCGCCGAGTCTCTCACCAAAACTTACGGGAATGCGGTGGCTCTCCGGTCCCTGTCATTCTCTATCGAGGCGGGCAGCCACTGGGCCGTACGCGGTCCGTCGGGATCGGGCAAAAGCACCCTGCTCTATCTGTTGGGGGCGCTCGATCGGCCGACCTCCGGACGCCTCACGGTGGGGGGGCAGGTGCTCTCGCATCTCGACGCCGAGGCGCGGGCTTCATTCAGGTATCACATGGTGGGGTTTGTGTTTCAGGAATTTCACCTGCTTGACGACCTGACCGTGGAGGAGAACGTCCTCCTGCCATTTGTGGGTCGCCCACGAGACCGGCGGGCACATCGGGAACAGGCCCTGTGGCTGCTGGAAGACGTGGGTCTGGCGGATGCCCGACGAAAGCCAGCCGGCGTGTTATCGGGCGGGGAAAAGCAGCGGGTCGCCGTCGCGCGGGCCCTCGTGAACGACCCCCCGCTGCTGTTGTGCGATGAGCCGACCGGCAACCTCGATCAGAAGACCGGAGCCCAGGTGATGGACCTACTCATAAACCTGGCGGAGGGCGACCCGCCAAAGACGCTGGTGGTGGTCACGCATGATCCGGCGGTGGCCTCCCGCCTTTCGCGTCAAATGCACCTGCGGGACGGTGAGATTGTCCAGGCCACGCCGTGACTGACGGAACCAGGAACGAGTCCGGGCAACGGAAACCTCCCGGACTCGTCAGTCCGCTCGCCAAAAGCCGTCTCGTGAGCCTGGGTCTAAGTGTCGGCTGGATGGTGCCATGGCTGTTTGGACTCGGGGCGGGGGGGATATGGTG
>JAKATP010000154.1 GCA_021818685.1 Bacillota bacterium
CATCGACAGCGCGACCGGTCGGGTCGTGGGTGCCCTCGAACAGTTTCGGCTGGCGCCGGGATGGGAGGACGCGCCCGATCGTGGCGACCCCGCTGACGGTGCGGAGGATCCGCATCCTGTGCCGCCCACGGGTCGCCGCTCTTCCATGGACACCCCGGCTTACTAGACGGCTCAAAACGGGGTCCGGCCATTCCCGCCGAGCCTCTCCACATGTCCGGCCCGGCGGTCCATGCCCGTGCGGGCGCCCGGCCCTTCTTCACGCGCGCCACCCCGTTCACTGGCACGAACAGGAGCCACCACGCTCGCGTGACGCCATCGGTCGCCCCCCGTCGTCTACTGCGGCGCGGCATGATTTGCCCACTTTGCCGACTCCCTGGGAGCCGCGGCCGGAGGATCGGGACGGCGGCTGCCGAACGGTGCTAATGGCGGATGGTTTGATGTTTGGGAGGTGGGTGAGATGGGAAACGAGGCCGGCGTGGGCCAGATACATGCTCTCAAACCCGACACGACGATTCTGGCCGGCGGCACCGTCGTCGACGGGACAGGCGCACCCGCCCTCATGGCCGACGTGGTGCTGGAGGGTCCGCGTATCATGGCGGTCGAGCCTCATGGCTCCTACCGCCCTCTCGGAGCCCGTGTGGTCGATGTCGAAGGTCTCACGATCACGCCCGGCTTCATCGACGTCCATTCCCATTCGGACAATGCCCCCTTCCTGCCGGAGCCCGACGTGAGCAAAATCCTGCAGGGCGTGACCACGGATGTGGTCGGCAACTGCGGCATGAGCCCAGCTCCCCGAAGCGCGGATCACGAGCGCCTCTTGGCGGCCTACCTCGAGCGCCTGTTTCCGCCCGTGCCCTGGGAGGGCCGCTCATGGCACGCATACTGGGAGGCGGCCCGAGGCGGGATGGTGACCAACGTGGCCCCGCTCGTCGGCCAGGGCGCCCTCCGCCTGGCGGTGATGGGCATGGAGCGTCGACCCGCCACCGCCGCTGAACGGCGAGCCATGCGGGCGCTCCTCCGGGAGGCGCTCGATGACGGCGCCTTTGGATTTTCCACCGGCCTCATCTATCCACCCGGCATTTTCACCGACACCGATGAACTCATCGACCTGTGCGGGGAGCTCGGCCCGCACGTGTACGCGTCGCACATCCGCGGCGAGGGCGACAACCTCATCGACGCCGTCGCCGAGGCCCTGGCCATCGGCCGCGAGGCGGGCGTCCAGGTCCAAGTGTCACATCACAAGGCCGGCGGGCGCGCGAACTGGGGCAAGACCCAAGACACCCTCGCGATGATAGACCAAGCGCGGCAAAGGGGGCAGCGGGTCTTCCAGGACGTCTACCCGTACACGGCCGGCTCCACCATCCTAACCGCCTGTCTGCCCCCCTGGAGCCAGGAGGGCGGCAACGACGCGATGCTCCGCCGCCTGCACGATCCGGATGCCCTTATGCGTCTCCGCCGGGACCTGGAAAACGGACTGCCCGGCTTTGACAGTGAGCTCCATAATGCGGGCGCCGACGGGATCATTCTGTCTTCGACCAAAGACGGCCGCTACGAAGGCGAGTCGCTCGCCGCCGTGGCCGACCGTCTTGGTGTGGATCCCATCGAGGCGCTCTTTCGCATTCTGCGCGAGGAGGAACTGTCGGCCACGATGGTCGTGTTCTTGATGGACGAGGCGGACGTCGTGCGCGTGCTGACCCACCCGTACACCATGATAGGCTCAGACGCTCTGCCGCCCGGCCGGGGCGGCAAACCCCATCCCCGTTCATACGGCACCTTTCCCCGTATCCTCGGCCATTACGGCCGGGAGCGGGGGCTCCTCACGCTGGAAGAGGCGGTGTACAAGATGTCGGGGCTCCCGGCGGAAACCTTTCACATCCCCGAGCGGGGCCGCATCGCGCCCGGGTGCGTCGCGGACCTGGTGGTCCTGGACCCCGCCGCCGTCATCGACCGCGCGACGTACGAGAATCCCGGTCTCACGCCCGTCGGCATAAGAAGCGTCTATCTGGCCGGCCGGCAGGTCGTGGAGCACGGCCAGTACATCGGGGCACGCGAGGGGGCCCTGTTGACGCCGGCGCTCTGACCCGTCGGGCGACGCTCCCGCGCCTTGTGATGCTGTCATCGCGCGCGAAGTGGGGCAAGCGGCGCCATCCAATCTTTATGGAATTATATACTTTACAAACCACAGATCTGAGCCTAAGACGGGTTCAGGAGGTGGGAGGCATGGACCCGATTGACCCGGACGCACTGAATCTGGCGACACTGGCCGCGCACTTCTCGGACGAGGACGCGGCGCGCAACCTGATGCAGCAGTTTCGGTGGCCGGATGGTGCCGAATGCCCGCATTGCGGGTCCGACGCGGTGACGCGGCTCACGCCGAAGCCGACGTCGAAGCGGCCCGGGCACAAGGGGCTTCTCAAGTGCCGCACCTGCCGTAAGCAGTTCACGGTGACGGTTGGGACCATCTTCGAAGACAGCCACATCCCGCTCCATAAGTGGCTTCTCGCGATCCATCTCCTGTGCGCGTCCAAGAAGGGCTTCTCGGCGCACGAACTGCATCGAACCCTCGGCGTCACCTACAAGTCCGCGTGGTTCATGGCGCATTGCATCCGTTACGCCATGACGCAGCCCCCTTTGAGCGACTGCCTGGATGGCGTGGTCGAAGCGGACGAGACCTACGTGGGCGGAAAGCCGCGCAACGGCACCGGCCCGCACAGGCGGTGGCGGGGGCCCGGCCAAGACGCCAGTCGTCTCCTTAGTGGAGCGCAACGGCCGCGCGCGGAGTTTCGTCGTGGAGCGCGTGACGGGCAAGAACCTGCGTCGGATGCTCCGCGAACACGTCGCGCAGACCGCCGTCATCATCAGCGACGAGTCCAAGCTGTATCGCCCACTAGAGGACGGTTACGCAGGATTCGAAGCGGTCAACCACTCGGCGGGCGAGTACGCGTGCGGTGCGGCTCACAGCAACACGACGAAATCGCACTTCGCGATCATCAAGCGGTCCGTCTATGGCACGCACCACCATTGGAGCAAACGCCACCTGCAACGCTACCTCGCGGAGCGCGACTTCGTGTGGAACACGCGGACGCTGTCAGACGGGCGGCGCACGATGCTCGTCGTCCGCGATGCGGCGGGCAAGCGGATCTTGTTCCAGGAGTCTAAGAAGTGCGCTTGAAGGAACGCCCTAAGGCTTGGTCGGTTAGAAGAGCACTCCCATTCGCATCATCCGCCGCCCCGGTGTCCTCGACGAGGACGTAGTGGCCCTCTTCGCCTGCGACCTGATGCCAGGGCGGGGCGTTGAGGATGCCGTACAGGTGACCGCTCAGATTCGTGGCTTTGCTCCCCAAGGTGTCTTGCCACACGCGCGCGGCATACCGAGTGTACAGATGCCTCCCATGCATCCGCGCGAGCGCCTTGAGCCGTTCCGCATGGGACGGCAAATCTCTAAGCTCCGGGAGAACCGTTGGCGCGTCGTCGAATTCCGGAGGCACCGTCGCGCTCCGAAGCCGCGTAGGTGTGTTGCGGTGTAGCTGTTCACGTTCCTCGTGGTCCTGCAGTACGAGTGCGAAACCCCGAAGCTTTTCCTCTAATGGCGCGAGGCGCTCTTCGATCCGGGCCTTTTGTTCGTCTAGGAGTTGAATGCGATCATGCAGCGCGTCCACTTCTTGTTGGAGTTCGGCCATGCGCGACCTAACTCCGGCCATCTCATCCACGTCTCTCCCTCCCCTTGAGTACGTCACCGAGCCGTGATATCTTAGTTAATGAACTTCGACTAGACGCGGTGCTGATCACACGGCACCTAGCCGAATGGATGGTGCAGGCGGCGGGACTCGAACCCGCACGGCACGAATGCCATCGTGGTCCTATCACGATGCGTTTACCATTTTCGCCACGCCTGCCCGTTTAAACCGAGGGGCCGCCGTGTCTACCAGATGCAGGCGGTCCTTCCTACGTCCACCACTATATCGCGCGACGCGACTCAGCGTCCACGGGGCGACGTCACGATATGACGCAGGGCGCGAAAAGGACGACGCACGAAGTGACGAAGCTACGCCTTCCGATTTCCTTCAATGACGCGATGCGCACCATCGTGCACGTCAAGCCCAAGCCGAAGTCGTCTGACAAGGAGCCCTCCGAGGACCCAACGCGCTCAACGTAACGACGGTCGGTCACCCGGCGCCCTTGGTTGAAGGAGATTGGCCTCGGAAGAGGAACATCCGATAGGGCGCGTGGCCGGGGGAGGGATTGCATGCAGGTTGAGTACTTGGTGACGGCGGACTACGTCGGACTGGACGTGGCACGCAAGCCCATCGTGGTTGGGATATTCTCTAGCATTCAGCTTAACCGGGTGCCCGACATGTGCAATCTAGGCATCCTGTGCTATGTCGCTCAAGCACCCGATAACACTGTGAATGGAACCATTGCCCTGAGTGGAGCTACAGGCTCGGTCTCGCTCACGCTGCCAATCACAGCGGCGGCGCACCCTCCGGACTCCGAGGGCCATACTGTGGGAGGCTTCATTATCGCGATGATGACCGTCCCGTTATTTTCCGCCGGGTCACTCACGTTGGAATTATCGATGGAGGATGGCACCAGATATACGCGTGACATTCCCGTGCTGGCTCCCAAGGAGGCGAGCTAATGGGTACCATCATTTCGGACGCTATAGTAATCGTCGACACGCCAGCGATGCCTTCGGAGGCCTTCGAAAAGCTTCTAGGGCAAGGTACGTACACGACCCAAAGCAGTTCCTCTGTCCAAACGGGGACTTCAGTGGTCACGGCGACCGTTGGTATGTCGGCACTGGGGCGCCCTGCGCTGAGCGAAAGCTGGATCGCGCGCGACCCACGAATAGCCAGCGGGCACCCCGTGGTGAAGGGGACGCGCATTCCCATCTGGTTACTGGCAGGGATGCATCGCAACGGCTACAGTGCTGAACAAATCTCCGAAAGCTTCGAGCGACTCCCGGTCGATGTGGTTAATCGCGTGTTGCTCCAGATCATGTACATGCGGCCCGAGGATCTCGGTGGTCCCGTAGTGTGATCTTGCTGCCCGACGAAAACTTCCCCCTCCCGGTATGGCGCTCCTTGCGTAGGCTCGGTTGGGACGTGGACGCGTCGCGACGAGAGGCGTTTTATGGAAAGCCTGATGCCGATGTTCTTACAGAGGCCATCAGGCGGGGCTGTGTCCTTTTAACGACGGATGGCACCTTCGCAGCGCAGGACAACGTAAAGCCCTTGTTGGCATTGTCCGCGGGGATCGTTTGCATCCAGCAGCGACTCATCGTCACCCCCCCACCGGCTCAGGCAGCTCAGCGCATCTCATCATCCCTGCGCATGTACGAACACGTCCTGGAGGGTCGCATCCTCTATTTGGAAGAGAACGGAATCAGGTGGGAACCAGATTCACCATAGCCAACCACCTGGAGCGTGGGGCACGTCCCCTCCTCGTGATTTGTCATGTATCCAATCCCGATCTTTTATGGTGTGTTCACCGGGCCATCGGGGCCGGTGTTCGGGACCGACCGTCGACTTCGATGACGGCCCTCGTCGGTCGGATGCCGTCCCGGTCCTCGACAGGGCCCGCGCCCGGGCGAGGGCCCGGGACAAGCTGGGGCCTTATCGGCCGGCGCGCACACGGGATCGGTCCGCACGCCTGGACTCGCTCGATGACGGCCACGGCCGTGGCCCGGAGGCCACGCCTGCTCGCCGCCCATGTCCGGCCAGTCGAGGGATTTCCGGCCTTCAGCTGATCCGGCGGCCGTAGAGTCCCTCGCGCACGGTGTCATGACCGGTCTCCCGCGGGTCACGGATGAGGCGGGCCGTAAACGCGTGCTCTTCGTCCGGAAGTGGGCCCGGATACCTCCCGATCCGTCATCAGGGCGATAGGGGCTTTGGGCAGAGCTTTTCGGACGAGCGGGGACCACCCGGGGACTTTCAGGGCCCGAGCGCGGCGTTGATGGCGAACAGGGCGTCGACAGGCACTTTAGGCCGCCGGTTGTCCGTCAGCAAGCCGTTTTGTTCCTGTTCCACATCCGTCAGTTGGGTCCAGCAAAAGCCCGCGATGACCGGAGACGCCGCGACCGCTTGTACGAGC
>JAKATP010000155.1 GCA_021818685.1 Bacillota bacterium
CGAGGGCGCGCGCGGTGCATGGCCTGCGAACCCCGCCGCTGGAGATTGTGCCGGCCGAGGTCCTTTGGCGCTGGGGGAGCGCCCGGGGGGCATTCGGACCCTCGGAATAAAGACCGCCCGGGTAGGGCGGCTTCCACCGCTCACAAACGCCGGGAAACCGGCCCGCACGATGTGCCGTGCGCTCATCCCATGACCCACCGCGACCGGCGAGCGCCCGGGTCCGGAGGGTCTGGGCCTGGTGTGGAGCGTCATCCGGGCCGGCGACCGAGGTGTCACAGGGTGATGGCCGACGTCCCGCGTCCGGGGTGCCGGCGGGCGTTTCAGGCCAACCGTCCGTATGGCGCATGGGAGAGTCTGGTAGACTGGGGCGCAAGGAGGGCTTCCATTATGTTATCCGCCGCCTCGGAAGTTCTCAACTTCTCCCGCCGCCAGGTGTCTCACGCTGTTCAGACCATTCGACGCCCGATGCGGACGGTGGGTTTGTATTTGAAGATCCGGCGCGATGTGCTGCCCGGCCTCACGCGGCTTGCCAACGCGGAGGGAGACCGTCTGGAGTTCCGCCTGGGCCGCGCGCATCTCCTGCTCCTCAGTGCTCCGGCGGACGTGCACGAGGTTCTGGTCTCGCAAAACCGCGCGTTTCATAAGCCGGCGGGCCCCATCTCTTTTCGGCGGGTGTTGGGCGACGGTCTTCTCACATCCGAGGAGGAGGCCTGGAAGCGGTCTCGGCGGCTCATCCAGCCCGCGTTTCATTCCGAGGCGCTCCTGCCGCTCGGCGCGAAGATGGTGGAGATGACGCTTCGCCACATGGACGCGTGGCAGGGTGGTGTCGAGTACGACATCGTGGACGAGATGACGTCCTTGACGTTCGCGGTCGCGACCGAGGCGCTGTTCGGGTTTCAGGACCCCGTCCTCAGCGCCGAGGTGCGAGACAGCATCTCCACCGGAATGCGCTACGTTAGCCGGCGGATGTACAAAGTCGTCCGCCTTCCCGTCTGGATCCCCAACCGGGGCACCCGGGCGGCCAGGCGCCTGACCCGCGCCATCGGCCAGATCATGGCGGAGCGGGAACGGCGGGGCGGTAGCTCGTCCGACCTTTTGAGTCTCATCACCCGGGCGGGAGAGGCCGCCGGCGACGGGTTCACGGCGGAAGAACTCCAAGACCAGGCGCTCACTTTGTTGCTGGCGGGCCATGAGACGACCGCCAGTGCCCTCGGCTGGATCTGGCATCTATTGGCCCATCATCCCGAGGTGCGCGCGCGCCTGGAAGATGAGATCGAAACGAAACTTGGCCGGACGCTGCCGTCGCCCGAAAGTCTGCGAGCGCTCCCATATCTGGATGCGGTCGTGCAAGAGGCCCTCCGCCTTTACCCGCCTGTCTGGGGACTTACACGCCAGGCGGTCGAGCCTTTTCTGCTGGGCTCCCGCACATTCGCCGCCGGTACGCGGGTGGGGATCCTGCCGTGGATCATCCATCGCAAGGGGGCCTTCTTTGCCGAACCTGACGTGTTTAACCCCGACCGGTGGCTTGACGGGTCGGCGGCAGAACTGCCGCGGCACGCCTACATCCCGTTTGGGGCCGGGCCTCGCACCTGTGTGGGACGGTCCTTTGCCCTGATGGAGATGCGGCTTATCATCGCCACGGTGACGCAGCGCTACCGGATGCAAGCCGTCCCCGGTCACACGGTGGTGGCAGAACCCCTGGTAACGCTCAGGGCCCGGCACGGGGTGCGGGTGGTGCTGGAACCCCGGGCCTTTGTGGCCGGGCCGTCCGACGGTGGGGAGTCGATACGACCGGAGATCCCGTCGCCACTCCGCGCCGGCTGCCCGTTTCACGAGGGATCCGAGCGAGGGCCCTCTTAAGAGGGCGGGCGGTCAGGTGCGCGGTGTTCGGGGAGGCTCGCAATTTGCGCCCGAGCGTGATAAACTATCGGCGCACGTCAGGGATGAGCCACGTAGATCGCTAGGCCTCCGGAGCTGCTTCCCAGTGCAAATAGTATCTGGGGAGAGCGATTAGCTGTGTCTAAGTCTTTGTACGTGGGCAACTTGCCCTGGTCCGCCACGGAAGAGTCAGTGCGGAGTCTGTTTTTGAACGAGGCGGGCGTCGATGTCGAGGCGGTTCGGCTGATGACCGACCGGGAGACCGGCCGGAGTCGTGGGTTCGGATTCGTCGAGGTCGCGGACGACCAAGTCGAGCGCGCCATCGAGAAGCTGAATGGCGTCGAGTTCGGAAGCCGGGCCCTGACCATCAACGAGGCGCGGCCCCGCGAGGAGCGCCCCCGCCGCTACTAAGTAGCAAGAAAGAGCCCTCCGCCATTGGCGGAGGGCCTTTTTTATGCGCGGTACTGGGTGTGTCGTCTCGGTCCGCGGTCATGGCGAGCGTTTCGGCCCCGGACCGGAAGGACGGCGGCGCGGCGGGCACGCGCGCGATCAGGGCTCTGCTCGCTCGCGGGCCATGATGACGTAGGGGACCGGGTTTCCTAAAAACAGCAGTCCGGGATGGATGATGCGCCAGCCGAGCCGGAGGTAGAGACGCTGGGCTCCGAGATTGGTCTTCTGGGTGGAGAGGACCATGCGCGGACGGTCATGGCTGAGCCAGAGGGCATCATGAATCGCCGTGCCATAGCCGTGGTTCCGCTGTCCGGGTAGGACCGCCAGCTCCACGAGCGTCCAGGCGTCCTGCAGGGCGGGATGGGAGGCGCCCACCGCACTCGCTACGGTGTCTACCCACCAGTTCCCGCGGACGGCGTCGACCCCAAAACCCATGCCAACCGGCTCACCGTTCACGAGCGCCACGCGGCCCGCAAAACCGTGGAAGCCGGCGTACTGAAAGATGAACTGATAGGAGGCTTCGCGGCTGTGGCCCCAGGTGGCCACGTAGATGTTGACGGCGTCGGAGAGGAAGGGCGACGTCCGGGTGAAGGGAACGAGATCCATCCACCGTGCCTCCCTCCTCGCGTCTTTAACGTCATTGGCGCCGCCGGCGTGGCGACGACTCACGCCTGCAGCATCCGGAGATCGCCCGCGGCCTTATGCGTATCGCCTTCGCGTTTCCCGGGACATTCCCTGCCTTCGGTCGGCGGGCGCCTACGGCCTCGCCCCTTCGGAGGTATCATGGACCGAAGACCGGGGGGATGGCGATGAGGGAGTGGACGGCATCGCAGGGCGGGGTCTGGTGGGATGAGGATGGTCTCGCCCTCATCGAGCAGACGCTGTTGCCGGAAGAGTACCGGGTCTTGCGGCCCCGCACGCTGGCTGAGGTGGCGGACGCCATTTCGCGGCTCGCCGTCCGGGGCGCCCCCGCCATCGGCATTGCGGCCGCCTACGGGCTGGTGGTGGCGCTCGACGAGGCGGCGCCGTCTACGGCACCAGAGGCAGGCCGCCTCCTGGACGGGGCCGCGGAGACCCTCCGCCGCACGCGGCCGACGGCCGTGAACCTGGCCTGGGCGCTGGAGCGTGTCCTGGCCGAGGCCGGGGCCCACGCACCTATCTCGGCGGCGTCATATCGCGCCGCCGTGTTCGGCGCAGCCCGGGAGCTAGCGCGCGAAGATCGCGAGCTCTGCCGCCGCATCGGACTCTCCGGCGTGGAAGCGCTTGGGTCCGCCCGCCGCATCCTGACCCACTGCAATGCGGGCGCGCTCGCGACGGGGGGGTATGGCACCGCGACCGCCCCCCTCTATCTCCTCCATGAGCGAGGCGAAGCGGTGTCGGTCCTGGCCGATGAAACCCGTCCCCTCCTGCAGGGATCGCGGCTGACGGCCTGGGAGCTCCATCGGGCGGGCATTCCGGTGCGCGTGACCGCCGACGGAGCCTCGGGGGCACTCATGGCCCGGGGCCTCGTGGACGCCGTCATCGTCGGCGCCGACCGCATCGCCGAGAATGGCGACACCGCCAACAAGATCGGTACCTTCAATCTCGCCCTGGCAGCCGCCTACCACGGCATCCCGATTTATGTGGCCGCCCCCTTTTCGACCTTTGATCCCAAGACGCCCGACGGGTCCGCCATCCCCATCGAGGAGCGGGCTCCCGAGGAAGTGCTCGCCTTTGCCGGCCGCCGGGTGGCACCCGAGGGGGTCACTTCCCTGAACCTTGCCTTTGACGTGACGCCCCATGCGCTTGTCACGGCCTTTCTGACGGACCAGGGGGTGCTCCGGCCGCCCTACCCGGCCTCGATTGCGCGCCTGTCCCGCCAGGGAGTGTCCTGATGGAGCTCGGAGCAGCCCAAGCCCGGGAGCAGGTGGCGGAGGCGGCGCGACGCCTCTATGAGCGGCGGCTCGTCGTGGCGACATCCGGCAACGTGAGTGTCCGGATAGGGGACGGCGGACTCCTGGCCGTCACGCCGAGCGGGGTGCCGTACGCGCGCATGGTGGCGTCGGACGTCGCTCTCGTGCGGCTTGTGGACGGGGCCCAGGTTGACGGGGCCTGGACGCCGACCAGTGAGCTTCCCCTGCACCGGGCCATCTACACGGCCCGGCCCGACGTCATGGCCGTCGTCCACACCCATTCCCTGTATGCCACCATGCTGGGCATCACGGGCCGGCCCTTAAAGCCGGTCCATTATGCGTACGGCCTCCTCGGTGACCCCGTGCGCACGGCTCCCTACGTCCGTTACGGCACAAGCGCGCTTGCCAACGAGGCGGTCGCGGGCCTGGGCGCCAACGGGGCGGTGCTCTTGCAGAACCACGGCGCGGTGACGGTGGGCGCCGATCTGGAGGGCGCCTTCGAACGGGCAGAGATTCTCGAATGGCTGGCCGCGCTGCAGATGGGGGCGGAGGCGTTCGGACCCTCCCTCGTGCTGAGTGACGCCCAGATGGCCGAAGCCCGGGTGGCACTGGCGGGATACGGGCCGGAACGGCGGAGCGAGTGATGAATGCGCCTTGTGAAGACCCGGACTTGCCGTGCCAGTAGAGCCCGGATGCGACGTCGGCATCGTGATTCCCGTCTATCGCGGCCGGCGCTTCCTGCCTGAGGCCTTAGAGAGCGTGGCCGCCCAATCCCCCCGCATCTCGCGGGAGGTCCTGGTGGTGGAGGACGGATCGCCACAGGGCGAAACCTCGGCGGATATTGCGGCCGCCTATCCCGGTGTGCGTTACGAAGGATGGCCGGATAACCGGGGGGTCTTTTACGCCCGCTGGTACGGGGCGACCCGTCTTGGTGGCACGCGGTATCTCGCCTTTCTCGATCAGGATGACGCGTGGCGGCCCGGGTTTCTCGCACGGACCCTGGAGGCTCTCGAGCAGCGGCCGGGGGCCGTGATGGCGGTGACGAATGCCGAAATGCGCACGGCATCGGGTCCGTACACGCTCTACCGCCTCGGGACGCCCGAGATCACCCTCCAAGCCCTCAAGTGGCGCAACATTATTATGACACCCGGCCAGGTGCTGGTGCGCAGGACGGCCTGGGACGCCGCGGACTTGGAGCCCTCGCTGTCCGCGCCCGGTGCTGACGACTGGCTCCTGTGGCTCGCGCTCCTGGCGTCGGGAGGCCAGGGGGTGTACATCCCCGAGGTTCTCCTCGACTATCGCGAACATGCGGGCGGGGCCCACACCCGGGTCGACATGCGTCGAAGCGAGCGCGCCGTGGTCTCCACCTGGTTCCCGCGGCTCGGCCTGTCGTTATGGGATGCGCGCTGCTATGAGGGTCGGGTGGCCCTGGACCTCCTCCGGGAGGCCCGGTCAGAGCGCGCGCCCGGGCGCGCGTGGGCGGGTGTCATCCGCGCCCTGCGCGATCCCGCGGCATTCCTGGCCGCCGTCCGCGAACGACGCCGGCGCCTTACGCATCGCCGCGTCTAAGCGGGACCGCATTCCGCCCCGGGGCTCTTGACACGGCTCGGTGACCGTCCACCCAGAATCGCCAGGGGTAGGCGCGCGCCTCGCCCGCGTTGTCGATGCCGATGCGGGGGCCAGCGGCCACGGCGAACGCTTTGGGCCCATGCGGATCCTCGGCGACATACAGGGGCCGTTCCCAAAGCGGATGCCCGTAGAGGTCCATGGTGATGTGAAGGGCCTGGGTGAGCCGTCCGGGTCCGCCCGCAAGAAACCGGGGAGGGAGGGAGGC
>JAKATP010000156.1 GCA_021818685.1 Bacillota bacterium
GCTGCGGGTGGAGTTTTCGGTAGGGGACGCCACCCTGGGATTTCAGCCGGACGAGGTGCGGGAGCTGTTTCGGGAACTCGCCGGAGCAATCTGAGCTCTCAGCACCGGAAGAGCTTACCAAAGTACGCCGTAAAGCCCCTGACTTCAGTCATGGGGATATAAGGCGCGACGGCCAAGGGGCTCAAATGCCCCGCAGGCCGTGAAGATCGATTGCGAGTTATAGAAACCTGCGGTATCCTATAACCATGTTGAAAGCCTATCGCTATCGTCTCTATCCAACCGACGAGCAAGCGGCCTTCCTGAACCGCCAGTTTGGGTCAGTGCGGTATGTCTACAATTGGGCCTTGGATTTGGCGACCCAAACGTATCAAACCCAAGGCCAAGGGATCACCCGGTTCCAGTTGGATAAGCGGCTCACCGCGCTCAAACAGGAATGGCCGTGGTTGCAGGAGGTGGCGTCCCAACCCTTGCAGCAAGCGTTGGTGCATCTGGATAAAGCGTTCACGCGCTTTTTTCGCGAGAAGAAAGGCTATCCACGTTTTCACTCCAAACGCGGCCAGCAGAGTGCCACGTATCCCCAAGGCGTCAAGATCCATTGGGAGAACGGCGTCCTCTACGTTCCTAAAGCGGGATGGATTCGCACGGTATTCAGTCGGCACTTTCAAGGCCAGGTGAAAACCGTCACCGTCAGTCGCGTGCCCTCCGGCAAGTTCTTTGTCTCGGTACTCGTTGAGGACGAAAACCAAGTCCCTGACGCCATCGCCGAAACATGGGAACGTGCCGTCGGGGGCGATCTCGGACTCCACGACTTCTTGGTGCTGTCGACCGGGGAAAAGTGGGGGCATCCCCAATGGTTGGAATCCGAATTGTATCGCCTGAAGATCCTCCAGCGGAGGTTCGCCAAAACGGCTCCAGGGTCGAAGAATCGAATGAAGATTCGCCGTAAAATAGCGCGATTGCAGGAGCAGGTGACGAACCGGCGACAGGATTTCTTGCACAAACTGAGTACGAACCTCGTGCGTCGGTTTGATACCATCTGCATCGAGGATCTGAACGTGGCCGGAATGGCGCGGAATCATGCCTTAGCCCGACGGATTGCGCAGTCCGGCTGGGCAGAATTTCGTCGCCAACTGGAATATAAGGCGCAATGGTACGGCAAGCATGTGCGCGTCATCGGACGGTTTGCGCCGTCCTCGCGCCTCTGTCTTTGTGGCTACTACCACCACGATCTCACGCTGGCCGACCGTCAGTGGGATTGTCCGACTTGCGGACGCCACCATGACCGCGATGTATTAGCGGCGAACAATATTAAACGCTTCGCCTTTGCGAAGCACCCGACAGGGCGGGACACGCCCGGTGAGCCTGGGGAGCCCCCTCTGGTGGACGAACGGCGCAAGCCCTAAGAAGCCATGGGGCGATGAAGCAGGAACCCGATGTCGTGAGGCGCGGGAATCCCCCGGATTTATCCGTGGGGAGGATGTCAAGGGAATGACGCCCTCGGTGCGGTGGCGATACGGACGACCGCCGCCACGGGGGAAGCGCAGAGTCCAGCGTCACGAACGCGCGCCGCATGACGTTCTAGGCCATGGGGGAATCCGCGTGCGGCGCTTGTCTTTGACGCTCTCTGCGATGCTGGTCGTCGGCGCAGCTTTCCTGGCCGCTCACGGGTCCGCCTATCACACCCGCCCACGCGACCCCGCGTTCGAGGGACGGTATCCGATGCCGGGTAGGAACCTGTCCGTCGGGGCCCGACGTCCGGCCTACCACCGGATCCGCGTAGCGGACATGTCTTTAGCTGTCCCGTCCGGATGGCGCGAGGCGAAGACGTCGAGTTCGAATGGCACCACCACGTGGACCGCCCAGTCGTCGTTGGGGTCCTTTGTGGAGCTGACGGCCAGTCCACCCGTTTCGAACCCCTTTCAGCTTCTGCCCATGCTGCCGGCGGACGGGGGAGCTTTCCCACCCGGACAGTCTCCCTACGAGACGGCCAGCGTCCGGGGAAATACAATTTCCCAAGCAATCCTGGGCCGGACAGGGGTGCTCTACAGCTTCTCCGTGCAGGCGGTCACGCCCCGTATGGCCCAGCGGATCTGGCGGAGTTGGACCCATCCGTCCGTGAGTTCGGTGGCTGCCGCGGTAAAGCTCATCGAAACCCTGCAAAGGGCGCCTGGCGGCGGGGTCTTCCCCGACTACGCCCGCAGCTTCGGCACGGCGCGCGACGGGTGGATCATGGTAGGGGCCATGCCGGGCGCGGGACAGGAGGCCTATGTTTTGTTTGAGACCCGGGATGGGGGTCGGAACTGGAGCCTTGAACGCTACACGGTCTGGGGGCCATGCGCACCGGCCAAGATTTCCCCGTGTACTTTTCCGGGATTGGCGGGGTCACTTAGCATGACATTTTGGAACAGCCATGACGGCGCGGTCGTGCAGGCAACGACGGTTCTTGACGCCCTGTCGTTCTATCGCACCCAAAATGGGGGCCGAACATGGACGGCGTCCCGCATCCCGGTGCCCCACCCTGCGAACACGGCCGCTGTGCACTACCGGAACGGACGACTTCTGCTCACGATCCGGTATTTCGGGCCGTATCCGAGCATGCAGGAGGTCAGTACCGACGGCGGCATCACGTGGGTGCCGGTTCCGTCTCCGTCCTCGTCCATGCCGGCGACCTCGTAAAAGGGCCGCCTGCCGGTCACCCCGTCACGGGCAGGTCCCGGTGACGATGACGAGGTTAGTTCCTCAAGGGGGCGGAGGAGTTCTCCGGAAGCTCACGCCGTGAATGCCGACTCCGTAGTGATAGACCATGGTGCCGCCGAGTGTCCCCGTCACGGAAATCATGACCACGGCCGCTATCAGAAGCAGCAGGGAGAGCCCGGTAGGGCGGCCACGCCCCGAACCCCAGGCCGACCAAGCGCTGCCGGAGCGGTTTGAAGACCAGCGGCTCCCGCTGCTGTAGCGTCCCAGCAAACGGGCTCCAATGGCGAGCAGCACAAAGACGCCCGTCAGAACGGCATCGCGTTGATGCGCCGACAACAGAGCAAAGGTGGTGGGTGTCCAGCGGACATACTGCTCGGAAATCACGCCGGCTGCAGCCGCCGCCACACCCGCGAGGAACCCCAGGATGAGGAGCCAGAAGCTCACGCGGTCGTAGAACCTATCGTGCGGATGAGTAAGGCGGCCCAACAACTCGATAAACAGGCACAGATAGAGAAGGGCGATGGGAAAGTGCACCAGCATGGGGTGGATGGTGGGTGGCAGGAAGCCTTCGCCAATGCGGATCCATGTAATGAGAAACCAGCTCCAAATTCCTACAATCGCTCCCATGGGTCGTTCGGTCCTCCTCTGAGTCTGGCGCCAGGCACGGTGACGTGATCGAGCGTCACGCGGTGAGTCGCCCAGTATTGGCGGCCTTTGGCCCGCATCTGAACCGTCAGCGCCAACAAGGGCGGTCGGGCGCGAGAGGTCCAATTACGACACAGCCTACATGGACTATCAACCCCGGGGCTAGTCCGGCGGTTACCGAAACCGGTGAGGTCGCTGTGGATCCGGTGTAAGAGAGCGGCGGCCCGAAACCGCGACGGCCGAGCGGGCTCCCATCAGCGCCACCCCCGAGATAGTCGTCAGCGAACCAGCGGGAACAGAAGGGGCGCGAGCAGGACCGTGAGGCCCCACATGATCGCGCTGAGGGGAATGCCGATCTTGAGAAAGTCCTGATAGCGGTATCTTCCCGGCCCCATGGCCATGATGAACACTTTGTTGGCGAGCGGCGTCAAGGGGGCGGCAGACAGGGCCACGATCATCGCAATGATGAGGGCGTCCGGCGACCAGTGGTTGCTGGCCGCGATCGAGATGGCCAGGGGCGAGAGGACCAGTGCCGCCGCGACATTACTGATCACCTGGGTCAGAAGAGCGGCCAGCCCGAAGAAGACGGCCAGCAAGGCGTAGGGACCGAACGGTCCGACAGCCTGCAGCAGGAGATGGGCGACGCTCGCCGTGACGCCGGTGCGGGTCAGGGCCAAACTTAATGGGGTAACGCCCCCCACCAGTACGATGATCCGCCAGTCGACCGCGCGGTAGGCGTGATCGAGCGACAGGATGCGGGTGAGGACCAGGATTGTAATCCCGAGAGCCGCCGCGACCTGGATGGCCAGAACGTTTAAGGCCGCCATCATCAAGACGCCCACCACGACCGCCACCGCGATGAGACTTCGGTGGGGAAGCGCGGGGGCCGCGGGCTCGACATCCGCAAACACCAGGAGATCGTCGCTGTTCTGCAGCCGGGCGATAGACTCCGGGGTGCCCATCACCAGCAGGATGTCGCCCGCCTGGATGGGAATACTGGGCAGCTCCCGCACGCGCGTGACGCCCTGCCGCAAGATGGCCAATACCGTCGGGCCATAACGGACGCGGAAGTTGATTTCGCGCAGCGAGTGGTGGACCAGTCGCGAGCGCTGGGGCACCATCGCTTCCACCACCCGAACATGGTCGCTGCGCAGACGCACGGCGGTGGAGTCGCCGGCGAGCTCGAAGCCATCTTCCGGTGTCATGTCGACGATAGCCGCCACGTTTCCCTGCACGACCAGCCGGTCCCCCGCCTGCAGCTTCTCTCGGGCGCCCGGTACCATGGGTGGGTGCCCTTCCCGGATGATGCGCAGAACGGTGAGCGAATGGCTGCGGAGATAGGGAATGTCCTGGATCGCGTGTCCGATCACCGGGGAGTCGTCTCCCACCCACAGCTCGCTCAGATAGCTCTTCACTTCCCGATAGTTGCTGAAGAACTCGGAGTCGTCTCCGGGCGCCTGGTCCGGAAGGATCCGGATTCCCCACCAGCGCATGAAGATGAAGCCCGCCGCGACCAGGATGACGCCCAGCGGGGTGATGCCAAAGAGGGGGATCGGCCGGTAGTGATTGGAGCTCAAGGTCGCGTTGCCGATGATGTTGCCGGCCGAGCCCACCATGCTCAGCAAGCCGCCGAGGGCGATGGCAAATGCGAGGGGCATCAACAGACGGTGCAGCGACAGTTTCAGGCGCTGGCTGAGACGCACCATAGTCGGCAGCAAGATGCTCATGAGTCCGACGTCGGACACAAACGTCGACGGAATGGGCGCCAGCGTCATGAGGGCGGTCAAGAGGGGTGCCTCGCCGCGCCGGCCTAGACGCTCAAACCACTGCGCCATCGCCTCGGTGGCCCCGGAACGTCGAAGCGCTTCGCCCAGCACAAACATTTCGGCCAGAATAATGGCGGCGTACGAACTGAAGCCCGAGAATAACTGGCCGGTCGGCACGAGGCCGAACACGCCGACCAAGGATAGTGCCACCACGCCTACGAGGTCGATACGGACGCGTCCCGATATCAGGAGCACGATGACCACCAGCAAGATGCCGACTGCAATGGCTGCCTGCATGCGAACCTCCCACCCCACCGATCTTCACGTTCGGGACCGATCGTGGCGTCATCAACACCCCTCCCGAAGAGAAGGGGCCCAAAGAATCCTGGAAGAACCCTTCACGCTATAGGCCGGGGCACGCTCTCATATGTCCGCGCGACACGCGCTCGCGGCCATGATGGGTCGTCCAGCGGTAGCCTGCCCGGCGCCTTGAGCCCGCCTGCGCGCGAGGAGCGCGGTGACACTCACTGACCATAGAAGTTCGGGATCGGTTTGGGTTTGCAAACCGTCGCGTCTATTTTGTCCTCTGGGGTGCGCATTTCCGAAGTCGGGTCTGTGCATACCGCACCGCACCGGCACCATGCCCGGCGCGTTGGGCACAATCTGCCCGTCCGAGAGGGGTCGCTGTTCCTTTCACGGCCGACACGCCTTATATCCTCCGCCCGCGCGCTGGATGGTCCCGACCAGGACCTGGCTGAGCCTCGTGCCCGCCGATCGATACCACCAGACGTCGCGAAGAGGCGCCTCTCCCAGGTTTGTCTTGCCTGCCAGGCGCGGTACGGCGTCTGGGCGCCAGCCGGCATAACCCGATACGACGGGGGCAAGG
>JAKATP010000157.1 GCA_021818685.1 Bacillota bacterium
CTGTTGATGGCCGGCCCCGTGACTCTTGCACGGGGTATGTTGCGCGTCAGCGGATCCCAATGGTCATGGAACAGGGCGCACCAGGCGGTGCGCACTTTGCCGGGGTTCAAAGGCGCGCTCGAAATCGCGCTCGTTGGGCTCCCAGGTCGACCGCCATAAGCGCTCCACGAAGCGGCCAAGCGCCCGCTCACGGGCGATGCCCTGGGCGGTGGCGCGCCTAAGCGGCACGTCAAGCCAGATGCGATAGTCGAGGTAGCGGAGAAGATCCGGGTGAAAGAGTCCGACGCCTTCGACCACGAGGAAGCGGCCCACCTGACGTTCTACCCATGCGCTCGTCCAGGACTCCCAGTCATCGCAGGCGTCATACCGGATTTTTGGGCATCCCGACGAAAAGGGTTTCAGCACCTGCTCTTGCAGGCGGACCCGATCGAATCCATGCCAGTCTGTCGAACGCTGGAAGACAGCCGTCGTTCCAAACGCGTCCATGGCGACGACGGGGCAGTCGAGGACGCCTGCCAGCGCCCGTCCCAAAATTGTTTTGCCGGAGCCGCCATAGCCCGAAATCCCCACCAGGACGCGCGCACGATCGAGGCCTCGGATCGTATCGGCGATGGCGTGCTCGGCTCGTATCCGAGGTCCGCAGTCTCTATGCTCATAGCGCCAGTGTAATCTACCGGAGAATCCGGGCGATCTTTGCTGGTGCCGCAGCCCGACGCGGCCAGGCCATCCGGTCATCGCACCCGCGATCTTGGGGGAGAGGTTCGGGTACGGTCGTAGGATGAGGGTGAGTGTGTAATCTTGCGGGCAGGGGCGTGACGACGCGTGAATCGTTCCCTGCCCAGGGAATGCCCGTTTACCATGGGAATCCGGACGATGAGGATCGAGCCGGGTGGTGCCGTTCCCTTGTCCGAACCGTTCCCCCGGGGCCCGCGTAGAAGAGGGCCGGGGACGTCCAGCTTTCGCGGCCCCACCGTCACCCGCCCATGCGGTCCCCGGGGGCGGCTTCCGGCCGCGTTCGTTCCCGCATCACTCTCGACAGGAGCGCTTCGCGTGCGGCTCCTTCGTCGTATGCCCAGGATCTGATGCCTACGCAACCGGGTGCGAGGCGCGCAAGTTACCACCCTTGGGCGGCGCGCTACGGCCTACCCAGCCGTGCGCTCCTGCCAGGGGGGCCGCCACTGTGCTGCCGGTTCCTGTCTGCCTTTTGGGTGAACGCTTCGTCCAGATCGATGCCCATGAGGGTGGCGAGGTCTCGCAGACTCCCCACCCCGTCGTCCTGTTCTGATGTCGTCTTGCTAATCCGGAGGCCCGGCATCATGCATGAGCTCTCCTATCGCGACGCCCAGGTGCTGCGCCCGCGCCTCCGCCCATCGCAGGCATGATGCTCCTCGTGCAGAAGGCGCACCGCATCCTGAATGTCTTTGATGATCATGGGTTCTCCCCGCATACGGTCTGGTAGCGCCGGTCGCGGTCGAGCGTTCGCCGGGAGAGACCCGCCGGTCCCGAGCCAGCCGACGATGAGCCCGACGCGAATGAGACGCCTATCGGAAGCCATCGGAGCCCCTGACGGCGGCGTCGGTCGGATGACGGTCACGGCGGTGCGAGAGGTGCTCGCTCAGCCACGAACGAGCCCTCAGCTTGTGAGGCGACGCTCGAGCACCCGTGCGGGCAGGGCCAGCATAATGGCCGTATAGCCGGCCAGCCATAGAACGTCGGCCAGGTTTGCGATTGACACCTGGCCCAGGATGAGGGATCGCCCGAGGTCCACCGCATGATAGAGGGGAAGGGCGATGATGATGTCCTGAACCAGGTACGGCAGCCGGCCGATGGGGAAGAAGACACCGGAGAAGAGGAACAGTGGGGTTATCACGAGGGTGAAGTAGTAGAAGAGCTGTTCGTGGGAGCGTGCGCTGGCCGCTACCAGGAGGGCCGGAGCGCCAAACAGCATCCCGGTGAGCGCCAATGGCACCGGGAGCAGCACGGACCACCAGGAATGCACGAGCCCCAATACCAGGAGAACCAGGAAAAAGACACCCCCGTACAGCATGGCCCGCGTCACTTCCCACAGCATTTCGCCG
Organism: Bacillota bacterium; assembly: GCA_021818685.1. Lineage (GTDB taxonomy): Bacteria > Bacillota > Sulfobacillia > Sulfobacillales > JAIMBI01 > JAKATP01. The sequence continues at coordinate 2,079 of JAKATP010000157.1, forward strand.
CCCACGATCTCGCTTACTAAGATAGGCGCCGACATCATGCCGCTGTACAGCTGCGACTCATTTAAGCGGTCATACCCCTCAAACCCCATGTCGAAGGTAACGGCGTTCATGGCCGTCACCATGAGAAGTCCCGGCCCGATAAAGTCGATGAAGGGGTCCCCATTCATCTTGGCCACATAGGCGCCCAACCCGAAGCCGAGCGCCATCAGGTTGGTGAACGGTTCGCCGAAGTTGAGCAAAATGGAGCTCTTGTAATTCTTGACCCAGCTCAAGTAATCCCGATACCACACCATCACGGCCTGTCGGTTGAAGCGGGGCCACACGATGGTCATTCGCGAAGGTCCTTTCCCGTCAACAACAAAAAGACATCTTCGAGCGAGGCTGGCCGCACCTGCATCCGTTCGGGCCGCATGGGCCCCGTATTGAGAAGGTTCACCACGGCCTCGGCCCGGTTGGTCAACACGGCTAGAGAGTCACCCCGAGCCTGGACCCGTCCGAGACTCCCGATGTGGTTTGTCACGACCGCTTCGTCGAGGCCCCATACATCGACGGCTTCCCGCCCCGCGATACGCTCCACCAGCTCAGATGGACTGCCCGCCTCCAGAATGCGCCCCTGATCCATCACCACGACATGGTCCGCAAGCCGCGCCGCCTCCTCCATGTAGTGAGTCGTGACAATAAGGGTGACCCCACTTTGTCTAAGCTCACGAAGGCGCGTCCATACGAGGAGTCGTGCCTGGGGGTCAAGACCTGTCGTCGGCTCGTCGAGAACCAGAAGGCGGGGCCGCCCGATGAGGCCGCGGGCGATGACGAGGCGGCGGCGCATCCCGCCCGACAGCTCCTTCACGCGGTTGTGGCTCTTGGTGTCAAGCTGCATGAAGGTCAGAAGCTCGCGCCCGCGTTCCCGAGCCTCGCCACCCGACAATCCGTAGAATCGCCCGTGCAGGACAAGATTCTCCTCCACCGTCAATTCCCGGTCGAGGTAATCCTCCTGCGCCACCACTCCCATCTGCCGCTTGATTCGGATGGCATGAGGATCGGCCGGTTCGCCAAAGACGGTCAGGGTGCCGCTCGAAATGGGACTCTGGCAGCAGATCATGCGGATGGTGCTGGACTTGCCAGCGCCGTTCGGCCCGAGAAAGGCAAAGCACCGGCCCTCTTCGACGTCAAAGTCGATGCTCCGGACTGCTTCGAAACGGCCATATCGCTTTTGCAAGCGGCGCGCGGTCACGATGGACGCCATTGATGAAGGGTCCTCCTGGATTTCGTCGGAGACTCGATCATTTGGATAGCATGGAGTTGTGCGGCACATCCGACCCCGCGGGAAGCGATGGCCCTCACCATGGTATTGTCCTCGATTCTTCGGTGGGACGCGAGGCCCGGTGCGCCCCAAACGGCATGCCAACGCCGGCGGAGCCGCCGAACACTCGTGCCCGGCCGGGGAGGGACACGGCACTCGGGGGGTCACAGAATGGATTAGGATACGAGCAGGGATTCCCCAGATGCTTCCCGATCAGTGGATAACCGGCAGCAACCGGATGACCGAGAGCGTTTTTGTCCCCTTTGGGTTTCCGACTCGAATCAGCAAGGGAGACCACCACGAATGGCGGAGCGACAGAGCGACGGCGCTGACAAGGACGCCCAGACGTTGTCCCAGTCCCACGACGAGGCGGCTTTTCGCCCCGAGCCGGCCGATAATCTGGTTACCACCCGTCATGTACTGAAGACGCCATCCGGGGAACTTCGGTACACGGCCACGGCGGGGCGGGTCGTTTTGCGGGAAGAGGTGTTGGAGGAGGGGAAATGGGCCGGGTTCCAACCTAAGGCCGAGATGTTTCTCACCGCATACGTGCTCGAAGGAGCCGACCCCGCTACCCGGCCCGTGACGTTCGCCTTCAACGGGGGGCCGGGATCGTCCAGTGTCTGGCTGCACCTCGGGCTGTTTGGCCCGCGGCGCGTCGTCATGGGAGATGCCGGTGCTCCGACCCCTCCGCCCTGGGGCATCGCCGACAACCCCGAGACCCTCTTGTCCGTCACCGACCTCGTGTTCATCGACCCGGTGACGACCGGTTACTCCCGGGTGATTGAGGGGGGCAAGGCGGGCGAATATCATGGATTTCAGAAAGATCTTGAGTCTGTAGGCGACCTCATCCGCCTGTGGACCTCGCGAAACGGCCGGTGGCTGTCGCCCAAGTTTCTGGCCGGCGAGTCGTACGGCACCACCCGCGCGAGTGCTTTGGCCGACCACCTGCAAAAGCGTTACGGGTGGTTTCCGAACGGGGTCGCCCTTATCTCGTCGGTCATCGATATGGCCACCATCCGGTTTACGGAGGGGAACGACGAGCCGACGGCGCTTTACCTGCCGACCTATGCTGCCTTGGCGCATTACCACGGCAAACTTGGCGACCGGCCGTGGGAGGCTGTGCGGGCCGAGGCGGAAGAGCTGGCCGCACGCGATTACCCCTGGGGGCTTGCCCGCGGCGCCCGACTCACAGCCGCGGAACGCGAGGGGTTGGTGCGGCGCATTGCAGCCGTCACGGGCCTGTCGACGGACTATGTGAGTCGGGTTCACCTGCGCATCGAGCACCAGCGGTTCTTCCGGGAGCTCTTGCGCGACCGGGGGCAGGTCATCGGTCGGCTCGACGGCCGGTTCGTTGGCTACGAACCGGACGACGGGGGCGAAAAGCCCTCCCACGACCCGAGCAACGTGGCCATCCACGGCCCCTATGCGGGTGCGTTCAACCACTATGTGCGCGAGGAGCTGGGATTTCAGTCCGACCTGCCTTACGAGGTTCTGACGGGCCGCGTGCAGCCCTGGAGTTATGCCCAGTTCGAGGGGCGAGCGGTCAGTGTGTCGTCCATGCTGGGTGAGGCCATGCGCCATAACCCGCACCTGCGAGTATACGTGGCGTGCGGGTACTACGATGGCGCCACGCCCTACTTCGCAGCGGAGCACGCCTTCGCCCATGTTCCGATCCCGGAGCACCTGCGCGCACACATCGCCATGCACTACTACCCGGCCGGGCACATGATGTACGTGCACGAACCGAGCCGTCGTCAGCAGAGCGCCGACCTGGCGGCATTCATTAAGGAGGCCTGCGAGGCTCCGGCCTGAGGACGCGGACCCAGTTCTCCCGGAACCTTTGACCGGGAGAACCGGGCCGATTCCCAGGCGGGGGCTATTTTCTCCGGGGAGCCGGACGCCGGTCTGTTCCCTTGTGATTCGGCAGCACCGGGTGCGATCGGAGACGTGAACCGGAGAGGGGCCCACCCATGGAAGCGCTTTCCTACCTGGCCTGTCCACCGCTCGACGCTGGCCGTTACGGCAGCTGGTTCACGGACACGACCATCTGGCGGCCGTACGTGGAATGGGTGGCCCGTCGGCACGGGTTGGCGCCGCCGGAGGTTCTTTCGGTCGGCCATCCGGGATCGCATCCGGTGTTCCTGGCTGGGGGCGGTTACGTCGTCAAGTTTTATGCACCTCATTGGCCCGCCGATGCGCGGAGCGAAGCGGCCGTTTATGAGTGGCTTCAGGCCACACCCGCGGGCGTGTTACCGCATCCCGCCAGGCTGGCCGCCGATCGCTTGTTTCCCGGCCACCCAGCGTGGGCATGGCCATACATGGTCTTCGACTCCATGAGGGGTGTTCCACTCGAAGCCGCAGCCGCTGGCTGGTCGGAGGCCTCCTGGATTACGGCAGCCACAACCCTCGGGCAGATCGTGCGAGCCTTGCATGAAATGCCGTGGGATAACCTCGCTTCGGACCTCGCCGTCTGGTCGGAGTGCGAACGGTCCGACCTTGCCCGCACGGTGCCCGACCGACGGCGTCGAGAACCCATCTGGGCGCGGTTGGACTTCGGGGGAT
>JAKATP010000158.1 GCA_021818685.1 Bacillota bacterium
CGGCCGACGGCTGCCACAATAGCGTCCCTTCCTCCATCCGAACCTCCCGCCGTCCCTTTCTTAATAACGAAGCGCCGCTGTCGTCCTCTACGGTAACAAATCGGCGGCAGCCTTCGCGCAGCACGGGGGAAGCGGGCCCTCACCGCCAACAGGAAGAGGGCGCACGGGCGTCGAACACGGCTTACGTCGGGAAGCGCCGCGCTTTACAACAAGGAGGCGCGTGGCGTAGGAGGCATGACGTGAAGCATGAGATCGCGTTTTTTGTGATTGGACTGGTGCTCGGTTATATAGTGGGCCGGCGATCGCGTCTCATCGCCATTCCTATCATCCTCGGCCTGGTCGGGGCCTTCGCGGGTGGCGAGCTTCTTATCACGCATAAATATGTGAGCCTCCTCGGTGCCATCATCGGGGCCCTCATTCTGGGATGGGCAGGCGCCGCCCTTACTCGCAGGCGCGCATAACAGGCCGGCGCCGGCGAAATCCGTGTCGGCGCCGACCAAATTTTTTCAGCTGTCGGTCCCTGTCGAATTGCGGTCAGGCCGACTAATATCGAGCCAGGCGTTTCGCTAACGATTCGGCAAAGGACGGATGGCCCTCGATGCGGTTTCGCGGTCGTACCCCCAAGGGCCGCCAGGAGGGTGTCTCACCGCCCTGGAGAATCTGGTCCCGAAGACTGTCCGAAGCGGTGGCGGGGTTGCCATTAGCCGAGCGGCTGAGTGTGGCCAACGGCGCCTTCCAGGCCATGGGGCAGACACTGCTCGGCACATTCCTGCCGCTCTTGTTGCTGGACGGACTCCACGCCACGGCCCAGGATCTGGCGCTCCTCAACAGTCTTCCCAATCTGGTCGGGCTGGTCGCCGTCCTTTTGGGGGCCACGTGGCTAAACCGCAGCCAGAGTCTCTTGCGGTTGTCCGTCCTGATGTTCATAGGGGCACGTATTTTCCTGCCGCTGATGGCGGCAGCGCCCTTCCTCGGCGCCTCTGCGGCGGTTGGCGCGCTCCTCATCATGAACGCACTGATGAACTTCCCGGGCGCCGTGGCCAACATGAGCTGGCAGGCGTATATCGGCACCCTCATCGCCCCTGAGCGGCGGGCGGGCTTCTTTGCCGAGCGCAACCGGGTTCTCAACCTGGCAGGCATGGCCGTAGCCATAATCGCCGGCCTGACCCTGCAGGCGTTTCGCCCATCTCTCTTGTGGCCCTACCAGGGGGCACTGGCGCTCGCCGGTGTCTTTGCCGTGGGCGAGGTGCGCTTCCTCATGCGTCACCCGCCTGTTCCTAACCGGAGTCCATCCGTGCGCCGCCATCTCATAGGAACCTGGAGGAGGCTCTTTCGAACCGGACGCTTTCGCCGGGTGTTCATGAGCGCCATGGCCTTCGTCCTGGCCTGGCAGATGGCCTGGCCCCTCTTCCCCCTGTGGCAGATCGGGGTTGCGCACGCCACGGCCTTTTGGGTGGCCCTGTTTGGGGTCCTGGGACAGTTGGGTGCCATCTTGAGTCTCACCGCCTGGGGGAGGGCGTCCGAGCGAGTCGGGATCCACTGGCCGCTCTTCGTTGCGGCCTTAGGCGTCGCCAGCTCGCCCGCCCTTACCGTGGCGAGCCGGAGTCTCGACTGGCTGTCCTTTGTGAACCTAGCTACGGGTGTCTTCGGTGCCGGTTTCCAGATGCTCCTCTTCAACCAGCTGCTGGATGCGACACCGGCTGCCGACCGAACCTCCATGGTGGCCGTGTACAACGTCGGACTGGCCGCCGTCGGATTGGTGGCCCCGGAGCTCGGTGTGGCGCTCCTGCCGTTCTTGCACCTTCGTGGCACCATGGACCTCACCTCGGTCCTGCGGGTCTTTGCGGCCTTCGGATTTCTCTGGGCAGGCGGCGTCACCTTGGCTCGCCGTCGCGGTCCCGCACTTAGCGCTTGACCCCGGCCACCCGCGAGTCTGATGGACGCTCGGGTGTAATCGACCCGCCGACACGACCGTTTTCCGAGCTCGGATACGGGGGGTATCCCTCGTGGCTCCTCTATCCGCGCTACGGCTTCCTCCTGGTGACGCCGACCGCATCCTGCACGCTTGCGCGGGCGGTACGTACAGGAGCCACAGGCATGCGCATCTGTACGTGTTGGTGACCTGGAACCAAAATCGCTTCGCCCGACCTACGAGTGGAACACGGCCAGCCGCCCCCAGCGTCGCCTTGGTCATGGTGCGAAGCTCTCCGGGCCCGCAGGGGCATCTTTCGGCTGAACAGGCCACGAAATCCGCAAACACCTGACCACGCTCGTTGGCATGGTCGCAGGGGTGGGGACTGCTCTTACCGAGCGGATTGAGCCCCTGCCTGCGATTGCCGTTGGAGTCCTCGGTGTAGGAGTGGTGGCCCGATCGGGTCACACGGTGATCCCACGTGCCGCGTGGTACGCACGAGTTCAATAGCCGGTCTCCCCAGCCAAGTCGCTACTCTCCTGGTGTCGCCGTCGTGACGGCATCGCCAGGAGCCCCGAGGGGACAGCCCACGTGCCCCCATGGGCTCGGGGAGGAAAGTCGGCACGCACCTCGAACGCCACCTCGAGCTTCCGCTTGCTCCGCCACCATCGATCCTCTAGGGTTAGTAGACGTATGTCCACATAGGACCGGAAAGGCAAGGAGATGTCATGACCGCGCGGCACGCCCGCATTGAGACCGGCAAAGGGACCATTACGATCGAGCTGTATCCGGACGAGGCGCCGGGGACGGTGGCCAACTTCGCGAAGCTCGCGGAGTCGGGCTTTTACAACGGACTTACCTTTCACCGCGTGATCCCCAATTTCGTGATCCAAGGCGGTTGCCCGCGGGGGGATGGAACAGGCGGACCCGGCTACACCATCAAGTGCGAGACGGCGGGAAACCCGCACAGGCATCTTCGCGGCAGCCTCTCGATGGCCCACGCCGGGAAGGACACGGGCGGCTCGCAGTTCTTCATCTGCCACGCCCCCCAGCCTCACCTGGACGGCGTGCATACGGTGTTCGGTCGTGTCACCGACGGTCTGCAGGTGGTGGACGCGATCCGCGCGGGCGACCGGATGGAGACCGTGAGCGTATCCGAGTAGCGGACCTGCCCGGCCGAAGCGCCGGCCTCCGGGCCCGGCGCCGCAACACCCTCGCCGGACCCCGTGGTCCCTCCGCTCCACCCCCTGCGTCGGGCGCCTCGTGCCCTTTCGCGGTCGTACCGGGTCCATCCTGCCGATCACGGAGTGAGAGGTCCTCACCTCATGGGGGCGTCCCCTGTCCTCGGCCGGGCCCGGACCGTCGGGTCCACAACGGACTGGAGCTCGTTCCGTTCGGCTGGGCTCTGGGGGATCGGACGTACGCACGGCAACCACACACGATCCTCTGCCCGCGTCATCCACCAAGCCTTAGATACCGCCCGCCAGTTAGCCGAACCTCAGATCGGCCTCGATGGTGCCGGCCTCTTGGACTGAGCGCTCGGTCGGGCGGCGTTGGACCGCCGTTATGCCTCCTCCATCGGCACGGGCGCGGGCGAGGTCCGGCGGGCCAGGTCGGGCATCGACCGCGCCCACTCCGCGATGCCGGGCACGGTAGTCCAATATACCCCGGGGTAGCTCCGGATGTGGCGGATGAGGCGCTCCACGACCTGGAGATGACTGGACCGCCCACTGATGAACGGATGGAGGGTCAGCACGTATGCGCCTCCACTGTCGTAGTAGCCGTCAAACTCGCCGGCCCAGAGGCGAAAGACGGTGTCCGGGTCGGCAATGGCTTTGTCGCGGTTGGCGCGCGAGTGATTCCAATGTTCGGCGTCGTCGAGAATCCAGTGAATCGGCACCTCGATCAAGTCTCCTGCGGGCGTTTGCAGGACATAGGGCGATTCATCGTCCATCAGGCTTGAGTCGGAGGTCACGCCACCTCGCACCAGCACCTCCGGCGACCAGCGGTTAAGCTCCCAGGACGGTGCCCGGTAGAAGTCTGGAACGGCGCCCAGGAGATCCCCAAGAATGTTCTGAGCCCGTTGCAGCACCGCTTCTTCCTGCTCTCGGCTGAGCGTGTCCAGCGATTCATGCAGGTACCCGTGCAGGCCGAGCGGGTGGCCGGCCGCCTTGATCGCCGACACCGCTTCCGGATGCAGGCGGGCGGTGTAACCCGGCATGTAGAAGGTTCCGGGCACGCCCCAGCGGTCAAGCAGCGCCAGCACCCGATAGAGCCCTACCTGTGGCCCATAAAGCCGCTGGTGAAGCTCGCTCAGCTGATTTCGCGCCCGTTCGGGTGCCCGTACGTAGAGCGCCGACTCCCCATCCACATCCCAACTGAGTGCCACCGCCACGCGCGCGTTGTCTGGCCACCGTCCGTCCACGGACTCATTCTCCTCCCTGTTTTCCATCAACGGCGCCAAGTGTGACGGCGCGCCGCACCGCCATGGCCACGGCATGCGCAGCCAACGTCCCCACCCGGGTCACGTCGGCCTCGGCCTCCCCCACCGACACGGCGAAGATGGCATCCCCGTCAAAGAGCGTGTGCACCGGATCGATGGCGCGGGCCAGACCGTCGTGGGCCATGCGCGCGACCCGCCGGCACGCTCCCTTGTGAAGACGCGCATTAGTCACCACCACCCCGAGGGTCGTGTGCGTCCTGTCCCCCCGCCTGCTGCCACCACCGGCGGCAATGGCCTTTGCCATGTCCATGACGCTGCCATCCCAATCCTTCGGACCGGCGAGAAGGCTCCCATCCTGGCCGCGCACGCTGCCCATGGCGTTTACCACCACCAGGGCCCCCACGACCAGGCCGTCGTGGGCCGTCAGGGTAACCCCTGCTTGTCCGGACGGCATGCTCGCACTCCCGAGCCCGCGTCCGACCCGCGCTCCCGCCCCGGCACCGACACGGCCATCCGTCCTCCGGCCGCCGGCCAGTGCGCGTTCGGCTGCCCTCCGTCCCATCTCCGGCCCCGGTGGACGCTGCTGGTCCTCCAGATCAAACAAGCAGGCAGCCGCCACGATCGGGACCCGATGGACTCCGGCCGTAAATCCGCGACCCGCCTCCCACAGGGCTTGCATGACCCCGTCAGCAGCTGCTAGCCCAAAGGCGCTCCCTCCCGCCAGCATCACCGCATCGGGACCTGCCACCAGCCGGTCCGGATCCAGTGCATCGGTCTCCCGGGTAGCGGGGCCGCCACCCCCCACGTCCACGGACCCGACCGCCCCCGGCGGAAACAACACCACGGTGACACCGGTTCCGGTCTTCTCATCCCCGTCCAGCCCTACCGTCACGCCCTCCACGAAAAGCTCGCCCCACCGCACCTGATACGGCGCCTCACCCGCCATTACGCCAGCCTCCGTGCGTCCTCCATGCCTCCGTGCCCACAAAGGCGTCGGAGGCGAGGAGGGCATGCACCCCCCGAACTTGGTTCACCATCTGCGTGATGCGAAGGTCCACGACCACCGTGGCCACCGACAGGGCATGGAGCCGATCCGGAAAGAGCCCTTGGGCCACCGTCAAGTCCAGCATCGCGTCAAGCGCGATCGCCGCCGCCCGGTCAAGATCTTCGTCGAAGCCGAAGGTGATAAGGCCAGCCGGGGTTTTCGCGTACGCCGATCGGATGGGCGGATCCGGCACCACATCGAACGTCAGCTCCACGCGCTCCATGGAGCACTCGATGGCGATTCCGCCCACCTCGCCGTCACCCTGGGCGGCATGACCGTCGCCAATGGAAAAGAGACCGCCGTCGACGGCGACCGGCAGGTAGAGGGTGCTGCCCGCGACGAGTTCGCGGCAGTCGATGTTGCCGCCGTTGATCCCGGGGGGTCGTGTCGGCTGCAATCCCGGCACGTCGGCCGGCATACCCATCACCCCCATGAACGGCGCCATCCGGACAGACTGGCCCAGGCTGTTGGTGGCCGTCCCGCGATCCCGGTCAAGCTCCCACAGCATCCGCAGGAATGGAGCATCTTGAAGCCCCATTTC
>JAKATP010000159.1 GCA_021818685.1 Bacillota bacterium
CAGATGCGACCCAGGCGATCTGTCCACCCGATCCCGCGCATGGCCGACGATCCCGCGATGGCCCCATCATAGTCCACGCCCTCAAGAACGGCAGAGAAGGGCCGCGACGGAATTCCAGGTTCGTCAACGCCACGCAGACGCGAGGTCCGTGGCGAGCCAGGCCAGATCCCCCCTTCTCCGCCCCAGACTTAAACGTCGCCGGGATGGTCATCTGGGTCCAGCACCCAGACGAGGCACGGGTGGATGGCCCGGACAGCGGCCCACCGCAGCCTGAATGAAACCACCCCATCGTCCACCAAAAGAGTCAGGGCGGCCGGCAACTACAAGTAGCGACAACCACGACCCACACAAACGATACGCGGAGCCGCGCAAACCTTCTTGAACCAGAATCGGCCCGACCTCGTTTACACACTAGGACAGTAGCACTGGCGCGGGGGGCCACGCGAGATGCAGAGCCGATGGATGGGGCCACGCGATCTCGTTGGCAGGTTCGGCTGGCCACCGATCCGACGAATTGGGGTGGTGAGCTTAACTCTCCTTTTCGTTGCGGGCTGCGGCGCACCATCAGCGGCGACCAGTCACGCAGCGCCGTCTCTTCCCGTGGCACACCCCGGCGCGCCCCGCCAGTTGGTACCTCGTCCCCTAAGCGGTCAGGCCTTGAGTGTTTTGCAAATGGGGACCGAGTCCTGGCTCGCCGTGAAGACCCCCCATGGCATCGTGGTGACGACGGCCCAAGGTCAGCGGGGGACCGAATCCACTGTTCCCAGTGCGGCGACGTGTTCGGCGGCCGGCGCCCTCCACGCGGCTAGATCGACTCCCATGGTGATGGGTTGCACGCAAGTTTGGCTTCGTCACGATTATCGATGGGTGCCCACGAAACTGCCGACCTTCTTAGTCGGGCGTCACGACCTTACCATTGAAGGGGCCCAGTGGTGGCTACTCGGGTTTGGCTCAGGCGCCTCCGGCGGCGAATCGGTGAACCTGTGGCATTCGCCCAACGCGGGGGGGACCTGGGATCTGGTGGCTGGCAGCGGCAACGGACTTACCTCTCGGCCGCCAGGCTCCCTGCCGTACTATGGGGACAAAACAGGTCTCGCCGTAAGCCCCGCGCAGGATCTGTGGCTGACGGGTATCACGGCGGGAGAAGGGATGGTGTGGCTGTACCGCGCGGCACCAGGAGGAAAAACCTGGACCGCCGTGTCCCTCGTCGTCCCCAAGGCGTGGGCGGGTGCGCAGTTGGCCTCGTATCCCCCCGTGTGGGCATCTGCGCACCAAGGCTATCTACCGGTTACCGTGGACGGCACCCAATTCACCGGACTCGCGGTATACGCGGCCAGCGAATCGAAAACGCCGTGGACATTAGCTGCCGTCCTGCCCGACCCTGCCGTGTTGACCTCAAGTCTAAGCCTAGCGGTCGCAGCATCCGGGTCGCTGTGGATCGCCATCGGGCGCAATCTGTGGGCAAGCTCCGACGGCGGCCATGATTGGCGCGTCACGTGGCGCCTCACCTCGGGTTGGACGTTTTCCGGCATCAGTTTTTCTGGGCGCAACAACGGGGTGCTGCTGGCGACGCACCGCCAGGGCACCACCTTTGACTACGCCGCCTGGCAGACAGCCAACGGCGGGCGGACATGGACCGACAGAGGATAGGCCCACTGGTTGGCAGCCCCGACCCATCTCTTATCTTAAGGAAGTGGCACAATGTAACTCTCCTCCCCTTTTGACCTGAACTGTCCAGATCCAGGGTCTGTCCCCCGGCAAAGTTTGATGCCCCGCATCCCGATGGCACCGCTGCAGTGGCCGTGGTGCGTTCCGCCGGATGTCGCGGAAGGCACCGGCCCCACGGATGCGACTGGGGAACAGGGGATCCCAGGGCCGACCGGCCCCGCGGGCCCGAGCGGCGACGTTACGGTTGATGCCTTTTCCATCTACAGCGCCTTAAACGGCAGCCTGTTTGTGTCGAACAATTGCACCGGCAGCCCCTCGGGCGCTCCGAACTGCGCCACCTGCGCGGCCACCATCACCCGTAAGCTGGTGGCAATCTCCAGTCCTACCCAGGCGGTAGGCCTTGTCTACCTCGTCGTCGGCAGCGCCATCGTGGGGGGAGCCCTCTGCTTCGAATCAGCGAACACGCCGTGCACCATCACCTCCCCTACGCCCGTCACCATCTTGCCTGGGAGCGCCGCACTACTCGTCGTGGGTCTCGCGATCGGATGGTACGGCTTGCAAAACGGAGCGATTGCCACGCCATCCCCGATGGCTCTTCAGAAGAGGGATAATCCGCGACAAAGCAGTTTGCCCTCACCTCAGCCTGTCGATCCGTCGGTAGGCAGGCCATACCAGGGTCCGATAACCACACCTCACCCTCGCATTGTCGTGGGGACGATGCAGATACCCAATGCTGGAGCGCTAAGTATCGCGTACCAGCTGACGCCGGGAGGGACGCAAGGGATTACCGGCTACACGGATGAGATCCACTGGAATGTGGTGGCCGGGTCTCTCGTGTCCAATCCGATGACGGGAGTCATTATCACGTACTATTGGAACCCAAACGCCAACCCAACCCAGCACATCTATCAGGTGCCGAACAGCGGTCCGCTGACCGTCGTGGGCTTCCACGGCTCTATGATTCAATTCTCGAGTCCCCGCGGAACCGCTACGTTTGACTTAACCACCCGGACGGTGACGTGGACGCCTGGCAGCAGCACCTGATACGCTCGGCGAGTGTCTGGCACACGATGAGGAAAGCCTGCGGGAGCGCATCCACTGGACGGCCAGCCGTCCGCCAACATGCGGCGCGTGCAACCATCGAAGACTCCGGATCGTTAGAGGTGTAACGCCCGTCAGGGGGAGCGCTATGCGACCTCGAAGTACACGACTCCTCGCGATGTTGAGTGTTGTGGTGCTTGCCGTCGTGCTTCCCGCATGCAGTTCTTCGGCTGCGCTGCCCATCCACTATCGTGACGAGAGTGACGTGATACGCATCACCCGTGTGGATGCCTTGCACTTCACGTCGGGACGAGCCGGTTGGGCCATACTGACCCTAGCTTCAAGCGGACAACAGGACGTTGCGAGAACGGTAAATGGTGGACACCTTTGGATTCTGTCGCGCGCCGTTCCGACGGGAGTCCGAGCCTATCTGCATGTGGTTTCGTCGAACACGGTCTATGTTCTGCTGCAGTCTCAGACGGGCCAGGTCACCGTTCTGCGGACCGTGAACGGTGGGAAGACATGGCTCTCAGTCGCTATTCCCACACCAGGTATCGATGATAGCTGGACGGGAAGCTTCGGAGCACGCAGCACCAGCTGGCTCTTATCGTGCGCGCCGCCCAGCCTATCCGGAACTCAGTGCGAACTGTTTCGCACGATGCACGGCGGGCTACACTGGCAGCATCTATCGAGCTTTCCAGTCGTTGGCTTGATCCCGAACGGGGTTACGTTCATCGCCAACGACGGCTGGATTACGGGTCAGAACCATAGCAGTAACGCCGCCGAAGTACTATCGACGCGCGACGAAGGGCGCACATGGGCGCCGGTACCACTCATCCTTCCCACCAGTGCTGCCCGCAACGCCGATACCTATCCTGTCACACTGCGATCCAAAACCCTGCTGCTTCCCGCCGTTTTGTATGAGAAAGATGGAGCAGGATTCCTACTGTACCAGGTGGTTCACGGCGTTTTTCGCCCCACGGCGCCGCTGTCTACGGACGCTTCACCAACGGCGACCAGCGGGCCGTCGACGCTACGCTACAGCATCGTGAGCCGAGCTGTGACCTATGTTCTGGCGAGCCCGAACCTTTATCGAACAGCCAACGCGGGTAGGTCATGGGAAGTCGTCAATGCCCGTGTTCCGTCGTGGGCCATCATGGCCTTTGTGAATCCTCTGGTCGGGTATGCCGTACAGCTCGCCGGCAAGCACACGCACCCCATCCTGTGGACGACGACCGATGGCGGCGGGACGTGGACGCACGTCCTGTACAAAGTCACGTCCCCGTCTAAAAGGCCGGAGCTTGCAGGTGCGCGCTAGGCGGCAGACCCCGCGTATGGCCGATTAACGGCAGTCCTACGGACATGGTTGCCCGCCGTGATGATATCGGTCGGTCATCGGACCATCCGATTGAAATGTCCTCCAACCTTTGAGGACCGTGGGACAGGAGTGCGGCAGCTGTCCAGGGCTCTCAGCCTTCGTCGGAGGGTCACGGTGGTGCGTGGGGCGCAGGGGCGGCAAACGCTCGACGCGTCATGAACCCTCCCACGATCAGAACGGTGGCGGCACCGCCCCAAAGACCTGGAACCTTTTTCGCGTCGGGTCAGCCCGGAAAGCTGGGCGTTCGCCTGCGTCTCAGGTAACCCAGGCTCTCCCTGATGTAGCCGGCGAGGCGAGCATGATGCGTCGCCGAGATCCGTCAGCGGGATGGAGCGCTCGCATCCCCTACCTCGGACAGCACCAAGGCTAGCCAGTTCTCTGCCTCATGATAGAGGGCCGGATTATTGTCCGGCGTGTAATACGCCAGCGCTGCCACGGCCTGCGACAACACCCATCCACGCGCCCGGACCCAGGTCGCATCGTCGACCGCCAGCGCTTCCCGAAAGGCGTCGCGAGCGGCCACAGAGTGAAATTTCCAGGCGGCCATTACATCGCAGGCGGGGTCACCCACCCCCATTTCGCCCCAGTCGATGACGCCACCGATCCGCCCCTCCCGCACCACCCAGTTGCGGACATCGAGATCCCCATGGTGCCAGACCGGAGGGCCGTCCCATGGCGGGGCCGCGAGTGCCTGTTCCCACACCCGTGAGACGGCCGGGCCACCACCGAAGCGAGCCAGCCAATAGCGGAAACCCGGGTCACGCTCTGACAAAGGAATACCTCGCCCCGCAGGCCCACCGGTGGGGTCCACCCGTTGGAGGGCTGCCACAAACTCCGCCAGATCCCGTGCCGCCCGCACTGGATCGACCAGGGTGATGGGTCCGGTTTCTCCCTCCACCCAGGTGTGAATGTCCCAGAACCAGGGATAGTCGGCGTTCGGGTGGCCCTGGGCAACCGGGATCGGGATCTCAAGCGGAAGCCTGGGCGCCAGGCGGGCGAGCCACGTGAACTCTTTCCCCCCTGGGTCGGATGGTCCGTCGCGCCGCGCCAGCCGAACAGACAGATGCTCTCCCAGACGAAAGATCACGTTCACCGTGCCAGCCGGCTCCACCCGGGAGAGCGGCAGGGACGCCCACCCGGGGAACTGTTCGAGCAGGAGCTGCCGTACCAGGCCCTCATCAATGTCCCGTTCGTCCGCGTGCATTTTTTCCGCCATCCCGACGAGCCTCCGCTCGCGACCCCGTCATCACCAAGCTCGTGGACGACGCCGCGCTGAGTGCACAGCAGCAGGCCTCCCGGATTCGGTACAGCCATCTTGCCTGTCGTTCCGAAAGGGCCGCAGAGATGTGGCCCGCTCCAGACCACCTTCCTCCCAGAATTGGGGGTCCCAGGCGTGTCCCTCTCCATGAAACGTCTCGAGCGGTTTCCAACCTGGGGCCCCTCTAGGATAACGCGACCAGCAGGACCGCCTGTGTATGATCGATATCCGAACCACGCCGCCGTCTGCATAAATCCATTTGTTTAGAATCTCTTCGGCTCGCTCCGAAGGCAAATCCTCCGGGCGCAAGAGAGTCGACGCATCATGCCCCGAGCAGACGGTCCGCAACCCCGCCATATGGAGAGAGCTTGGATCCGAGTTCCACCGCTGTTCCCAGAACCTGGCCGGCGCTTGGCCTTGGCCAAGCCCGACCCGGCGGCGGCGATGCGCCTTGCCTGGGTCGGGGTCGTTCACGGACAGACGCCCGATCGTCCAGGCCGATCAGGAAGCCCGGCTCCATAACGGCGTTGGCAATTCGGTGGTTGACCACCTCCAACCGTC
>JAKATP010000160.1 GCA_021818685.1 Bacillota bacterium
CAAGGACCTGACCAGCGATGAAGGAGATAATCTCTTGACCTAGGAGAGCGTTTCCTAACTAACGACCTTATCTCCGCCTGTTGACTTCTCGGCGGACTCGATGTGCCACTGCCACCGAAAGGGCACCGGGTCTTCGTTCAGCCAGGCGAGGTATTGCAGGATCCGCGTCTCCAGCTCCTCCACCGTCGCCACCCGGATTCCCCGGAGGCACTGCTTCGCGAGCTTCGCAAAGAACATCTCAATCAGGTTCAGCCACGACGCGTGCGTCGGGGTGAACACGAACCCAAACCGGTTCGGGTGCTGGTCCAGATACCGGCGCGTCTCCTGCGAGCGATGCGCGGAGTGGTTGTCGAGCACGATCTGGATCTTCACGTCGGGCGCATAGCGGGCGTCGAGCACCTCCAGGAACTCCACAAACTCGCGGCTCCGGTGCCGCAGGCGCACGATCCCCAGCACCTCGCCGGACGCCAGATCGAGGCCGGCCAAGAGCGTGCGGGTGCCGAGGCGTCGGTACTCGTCATCGCGCTGGTCCGTGCCACGGCCCGGGGTGTCCGGCTGCGGGGGCCGGTCCGGCGCCACCGGCGCCAGCGCCTGGATGCCGGGTTTCTCATCATACGACCAGCGCACGGTGGGGCGGTCATCGTCCGGGTCCAGCGCCAAGGTGACCTGGGCGTAGACGTGAAGCACCTGCACCATCTTCGGGTCGAACGCGGGGTCGCGTCGCGCCAAGTAGTACGGCACCCGGTGCGGATGCCGATCGTGGGCCGCCAGGATCTTGGAAATCGTGCCCTTGACGACCCGGGTGGCGCTGGGGTGGCCGGCGGCGGCGGCGTGCTCGCGCACATACCGCGCCAGCAACGCGGTCGTCCAGAACTCCGGGGCCCAGCCCAAATCCTTGGGCTTTTGGCACGCGAGGCTGATCATCCAGGCGCGGGCTTCCGGGGTGATCCGTCGCGCGCGGCCAGCCCGGGGGGCATCGTCCAAGGCGCGGCGGGGGCCGTAGGCCAACGCCTTCTGGACACACCGCCGGACCGTGGCCGCGGGGCGGTGGAGGCGCGTGGCGATCGCGGGAATGCTGGCGCCGTCGAGATACGCGCACAGAATCTGCGCGCGGGCAACCCGCCGGGCGGGGGCGGTGCGGGACCGCGCGAGCGTCTCCAGTTCCGTATGTTCTTCGAGGGTGGCCATTAGGGGCGGTGTGGTGCGCGGGTGGGGCACGGGAGCACCTCCTTCAGAGCCCTTCCCAGTCTACCCGGCCCACTCTAAAGAGTCACGATCTAGGAAACGATCTACTAGGAAGCTTCCCATACAGCCTGACATGCCCCGTCACGCAGGGGGTGCGGACGGGCGTATTCGGTGGCCCTGCGCGTTCCACGCTCAGGCGGGTACCAGTCATGGAGATACGTGGGCGATCCTCTGTCGGGCGACGAGCGCCTCGCACGTCCGAGAAGAGGCCGTCGTCGCAGGGTCACATGGTCCACTTCCCACGCCCGGCGCCAGGCTGCCGAGCCCGGCCTCGGGATTACACCGGAAGCCCTCCCGCATCGGGGAGAATCCGGTCCGAAAGAGTTCCGGGACGTGATATCCGACCGCCGGCGTTGAGGAAGTCGTGGGAGCAGCCCGCACTATCAGTGTGGACGATGACCTCCCGCTGGCGCGGATCCACGGGGAGTGGGGCCATGGCGGCGTCCAGCACCCTGATGGGGAGGCACCGTGCCCGACCCCGGTCACTTCTACGAACGCAGCTCCATGGCGATGGCCAGCTGCACGGCCTCGATCGGGTCATAGCCGACCACGGAGACGGAGTATACCGTGCGGTGCCACGCCCAGACAAGTGTGGTGAGGGCACTGCTGACATCCCCGCAGGAGGCGCCGAAAGAGAGCGACCCCATCGTTTCGGGCAGAAGATGGGTATGGAGGTACGCGACGATGGTGCTGGCTTTGCTGATGGCCTGCTGCTGAGGGTCAGCCGTAGCCGGGCAGCTGGAGAAATTGACGGCAAGATGCCATTGCCCCTCCGTCCACGCGACCAGGCCCGGCCCGTTGGTGACGCCCGTGATGCCGGCGCCGAGGTCGACCGGCGTTCCCACGGGTGCCGGCAGCGCGACGACCGCATGGGCCTGTGCGCTGCTCGCGTAGGTGGTACCCCCAAAGTCGTAGCCCGACACGAGCGCGGCCATCGACTGGTCGCAGACCGCCTGGCCAACCTGGTGTTCAGATTCGCCCGCCGTGTGCACGGTCGGACACAGTCCGACATGGACCCAATACGAGGACGCGTTAGCCTGATACCAAGCGGCCGTCCAGCACGTGGAACCCGCATTGACACCGCCGAGACATCCGACGGGATTGACGGGCCCTTGTAGGGGAACGGATGAGACGCTGGCGATACGGGTCAGTGCCGCGGTCACGACCGACGCCCAGATTTGGGAACCAGACGACCCCGTCGCGCGAGGCGCACTAGACGGGCTGGAGGGGCTGGAGGGGCTGGAGGGACTGGATAGAGATGTCGGCACAGAATGCGATGCGGAGACAGGGGATAGGGAGGAGAGGCTGGCCTTCGATACGCCCGCCGTCTTTCGGGCAGACCCGACAACCCCACAGGCACTGGTGAGCAGCAACATTCCCGCCATCGCGGTTCCGAGGATGCCGGCGGACAAGCGGCCATGCACAGTCGTGGGCGAACACCTCCGTCAGGCGATTCGACGGGCCTACGCTGCTCATAACGCTTAGGCCAGGCGAATGGTTTCCGATGCGATCCGGTCGGCGTGAAGGGCAGCACCGGGGTGACCGTCACGCTTGCTGGCCCATGCGAAACCATCGGACTCCGGGGGGCGTTTGCTGCATCGGAGGCGAGTGATTTGCGGTGGCCGGTGTGGCTTCTGGCGGGGCTCGCCGCATTTGCTACGGCCTGTGGGCTTCCCCAGTCGGCGTCACCTGCTCACCCCGCCAGGGCGAGCATGTCAGCCCGCTTCCTCACCAATCCGCTTTCGGCCGGTGGTGGGGCGCCGATGGCGGTTGCTCCGGTCTCGGGGAAGATCGGTTTCGTTTTGTCCCGGTCAAACCCCAACCGTGTCGCGGGAGGCTTGCTGCTCAAGACGACGGACGGCGGCGAACGCTTCGTAAACCTTCCTCTCCCATCTGACCTGGTATACGAGGGTCTGTATGCCCGCTCGGCCACAAACGTGGTGATCTGGGCCGAGACTCCGGCCTGCCTCGGCGTGGGTCAGGGCTGCACGGCGGAGGTTCTGCAGAGCCGGGACGGAGGACGCACCGTTTCAGTGGTGCTCGCCGTCAAGGGCCTCATATGGGTCGCATCCACCCACTACGGGTCGTCGGGACTCTGGCTCGCGGCGACCACCGCCAATTGCTACGGGACCTGCAAGCCTTCATCCGCCCTCTACACGTCTTCGAATGGCGGTCAAACCTGGGTCACGGCCGTCTCCGGCTCGGCCGTACCCGTCTTCGCGGCCGTCGGCACGCCGAACGGGACCACCGGTTATGGGCTTTCAGGTCAGGGTGCGGTGTATCGGTCAACCGACGGGGGACGGACGTGGACCTTGGCCGCCCATCTGCCCGTGTCCCGGCCGTCCGGCCTGATGCCGGCCGGCGGACAGGTCGTTTTCCCCCAGCCCGGTGTGATTGATATCAGCACCTGCAACACGGTCGACGCGGGCGGCGGCGGGTGCCCGGTTTTGGTGTTCGTGTCGACCGACGGGGGCCGGAGTTTTCGAGACGTGCTCAACTGGAGCGGGAGTCAAACTGGGTATCTCCACATGGTGACGGCCACGACCGGTGTCGCCATCATGACCGGCCAGACGGCAGGCAACCCCCTGCCCGGTCACCCCACGACCAACATCGCCGTCACGACCGGCAACGCCTTTGCCACGACTACCGTCAAGACGCTGCCGCTCGAGGTTGCAGCCGTTGCGTTCCGCTCCGCGAAGGATGGCTGGGCCGTCGGATCGCCGAGCGCCTGTTTCGACAGCGGCTCCACGGGCGTATGTTCCCTGGCGCTGGCCACGACCGCCGATGGAGGGGCTACCTGGGCCCTGGTGGGCAAGCCGTCGACCCCCATCACCACCATCGGGCATCCGGCGCGACATGTCTGGTGGGGGCTCGATGCGGTCGGAAACGCCGGCGTACTCTTCCTGAGTTCGAACGGTCACACCTGGCGCTCGCTCGGAAAGACGCCCGGCACGACGTTTGGCGGCTGCGGGACGTTAAGCGTCTCGTGGGTGTCGAGACAGGTCGGTTTTCTGGCCAGCGGCACGGCCCTGTTTGAAACCGGAGACGGCGGTCTTCGCTGGGCGCGGATGCCGGTGCCACCGCGAAATCTTACCGGTATCTGGTTTTGGCGGCCCGAGGACGGCTATGCGCTGGCGGGAAGCTGCATAAACTCGAGCGTCTATGCCACCACCGATGGTGGAAGGCACTGGATTCGCGTCGGCTCGCTTCCGTCTCGCACGATCACGGCGGCGTTTACGGCGCCCGGACTGGGATACGCTTTGCAGGGTCAGAAGACGCCCCAGCATCCGAAGGCGGGGGTTCGGCTGATGAGAACCTCCGACGGAGGGCGCACCTGGCATGCCATGTCCGTCGCCATTCCCACATCGAGTTCGGAGGTCGTGGGCCTGCCCGGGGGCGTCGCTGCCATCTTGTCCTTTCGCTCCTTGATCTTCGTGCAGCCAAATGGGTCGACCAAGGTCGTGACGATCCAGGGAAGCGATATGAGTGCTCTCATTCTCGCCGGGATGGTCCCCGTCAGTGCGACGCCCGACCTCGAGGTCTTCCTGCCGGGGGTGGGGCTTTTTGGCAGTCCCTGGGCCCAGCACATGGTCCTTCGCGGGCCCCTCGGATGAATCCCGAGGCCATCAGCTTTGTCATGCGTCAAACCCATTATCGCGGCCCTTTTGTCCCGCTGGCGAAAGGCTTCACCACCGATGTTTTTTCCTCGGCGGACGACATGATCATCCGGATTCCGAGGGATGCCGAAAGCGGAAGCCGCCTGGAGCACGAGGTTTTGCTGCTGAAGCGTCTGCGCCCGCAGCTTCGCACGACGATTCCGGGCCCGGCGCAATGGTGGCGGCCGAAGGCAGGAATCGCTTCCTTCGGGTTCATGACCTATCCACGTGTCCCCGGGCGGGTGCTCGACCGCGACAGCTTCTCGAATACGGTGTCGGCCTGGGTTTCGGATCTGATGACCGTATTCGAGGACCTTCGGGCCCAGCAAGGCGGAATGGGTGGGAGCCGACCCGAGGACGCTGGCGTGTGGGTCCAGCGCGAACTTGTGCGCGCTACCCGCCTTGAAACTCTATTGGCGCCTTTTCTCACAGCTGCCGAACGCCGCCGCTGGCGTCAGTGGTTTGCAACCGAGGCCCGGATTTATGACCGTTTCCCATTGGGATACGTGAGTCTGGCTCATAAGGATCTGTGGTGGGACAATATGCTCTTCACCGATGCGCACCGGCTGGCGGGCATCTTGGATTGGGAGTGGGCGGGGCTTGATGATCCGGCCCTCGACCTGGCCGGCCTGCGGGAGGCCGGGCCCGAGGTGGTGGATGCCATCATTCCAGCCTTTGTCGAACTGTACCCCGAGCCTCTTCCCCGGCTTCGTCGTAAGGTGGATGTGATGTGGGCCCTGCGTGCGCTGCAGGGTCTGGAGTGGGCGCGCTGTCAAGGGGACGAACCCGAATGGGAGGAGGGGATGGCGAAGCTTCGCTCCGGGCCGATTTTATCGTAGCGAGCGACCGAACACTGGAGTGCGTGACGGGTTGTTCGCGTCCGGTGGGTCGGAGCGTCGCCGGCTGGAGTCGCTGTTGATGGCCGGCCCCGTGACCCTTGCACGGGGTATGTTGCGCGTCAGCGGATCCCAATGGTCATGGAACA
>JAKATP010000161.1 GCA_021818685.1 Bacillota bacterium
GCGCCTCCACGTCATCCGGTGCTGACAGGGTCGCCTGCCATTCGTCGCCCCCGAGCGACGTTAACCCCACGCCTTCCGGCAAAGGCGGAAGCTCGGACACCGCCGTCGGCCCCCGGAGCCGTAGCCGCACGGTGGGCTCGCGTCCGCCTTCGAGCTCGCGGGGCGCACCGTGGGCTCGCAGACGACCCCCTTGAATGATGGCAATTTCACTGCAGAGCCGCTCGGCCTCGTCCAATAGGTGGGTGCAAAGAAATATCGTCCGCCCGCCCTCATCCGCGAGCTCTCGCAGGAGCTCGCGCACATGCACGATGTTTTCCGGGTCCAGACCGGCCGTCGGTTCGTCCAAAATGAGGAGCTCCGGTTCCGACAAGAGGGCGCGGGCAAAACCCAGCTGCTGGCGCATACCGCGGCTGAAGCCCGAGACGTGGTCTCCCCGCCGCTCCCAAAGCCCGACCCGCTCGAGGAGGCGGTGAATGCGGCGCTCCGCCTCGGCCCTCGGGAGCCGGTGGATGCGGGCATGAAACTCGAGATTCTGATAGGCGGTGAGCCGGTCGTACAGACCGACTTGGTCCAGCACGACGCCGATCCGGGCCCGGACCTGCTCCCCCTGGCGGACGGGGTCGAGGCCCAGCACCAAAAGACCGCCGGAACTGGGATTCAGCATCCCGACGAGGAGGCGGACGGTTGTCGTTTTCCCCGCTCCGTTGGGACCGAGAAAACCGACCACGGCACCCTGCGGCACCGCGAGCGTAAGCTCTGAGACCGCCTCACGAGACCCGAAGCGGCGGGACACGTTCGAAAATTCGATCGCGGTATCGATGGACCGCACCCCTTTGTGGGACCGGTTGGGGAGTACCAAGCCCGCTCTTACGGCTGCTCCTTCTCGGCCCGGCGCCGGGTCTCCTCCTGCCACCAGTCCCAAAGGCCGAGGGCATTCAGGTAGAGATCGTCCCGGAGCAAGTCCGGATCCGCCCCGGCCAGGCCCTGGCGCTCCAGATCCTCCGCATGCCAGTCCACCAGAATTTTTTGGAGGTCCTTCGGATCCTGCACCCGGCTTCCGTATCGCTCCATGAGCGCCATGTAGGCTTCGAGGCCGGCCGCCACCGCGCCAAAAGCTGTGGCGGGGTCACTCGCCGCAAAGTGCGTGTGCAGCACGCCCACGCTTCCAAGCCCCCGGAGCTGTTCGAGGGTCTTCAGGCTCACGACCGGATCGAACTGGGATGGACTGGTAGTCGGCATCCAATACGCCCTGGACCATCCGGTCGCTTCGGGATCGTAGCGGACGCCGACCGCATCGCCGGTGTAGAGGGCACCCGTACGCTCATCCAGATACGTGGCGTGATGGCGCGCGTGACCGGGGCTGTCAAACGCCACCAGCGCGTGCCGCCCCGTCGGAATGCGGTCGAGGTTCTGCACCGGCGCAAGCCGCCAGGCGGGCACCGGCGTGACCGGTCCGAAGAGCGCATCGAGCCGTTCCTGTCCGAAGACTGCCCGGGAGGCCGCCACCAGCCGTTCGGGGTCCGCCAAGTGACGCACTCCGGCGGGATGGCAGTGCACGACCGCCCGCTCCGCGCGCGCCGCCACGGCGCCGACCCCGCCTGCGTGGTCCAGATGCACGTGCGTCACGACCACATGGCGCACATCCCGCCAGGAAATTCCGAGCGCGCGCAGGCCATCCTCGAGATGGCCGACGCCGCGCGTCGACCCGGGGTCGATAAGGGTGACACCCTCATCGACAATCACGTACGCCCCCGTCCGCGCGGGCTTGTCCGCCTCGAACACATCGATGAGGTGCGTGTCCTCCAAAGACGCCACACCGGGTGTGCCTTCTTGCATGGGCACCCTCCCTTGCCGTGTTTGCCTCTGCCTCCATGGCCTCCGTGGCCGCATCAACTCACGGCGCCAGATCCCTGGCCATAGGCACCGAGGGAATCCGTGTTCCGTTCTGGAGCCGGTGGAGTGACATCGGCCCACCCCGGTACCCCATCCGTTCATAAAATGGCACGGCGTTCAGCGAGGCGTCGAGATGCACGACTCGCACGCCTTCCGCCCGGGCCGCCTGCTCGGCCGCCTGGAGAAGCCGCCGGCCGATGCCGCGCCCCCCTTTATCCGGGTGCACATACACCGCGCGGATCTCCTCGCCCTTCTGGGCCGCAAATCCAAGCGCCGTCCCCCCGCCCCACACCACCCACATGCGTTCGCCGAGGTCCACCATCGCGCGGACATAGTCGTCGGGCGTCTTGTGGCCGACCCATGCGTCAATCTGCTCGTCAGAGTAGAAGGTGGCGCACAAGCCCCGCACGGAAGCTTGATGCACGAACATGATGGCCGCCGCATCCTCCCATCCCGCCCGCCTCAGGATGAGGGGGCTAGCGTCTGCCCCCGTCGCTCGTCACCCCCTCTCGCTCGCGCAGCAGGCAGGGCCTGCCCTTGTGGTTGCCTCTCAGGGTACAGCAGACGGCGCGTGGGCGCGTCTGCACGGCCGTAGACATGGCCGCCACCGGGGACGCCGGTGATGATGCCGCTCACCGCTTCCCTAAAAGCCTCGCCGAGACGTCCTCTGAGACCGGCCTGGACACTGTGTCCCCCCTGGGCTCGCCTTAGCATGGTTGTGAGGCTTAGGGGCCGCGCCGTCAAAGAGGCGTCACATCCGGGCGCCCGTGGTGCGCCGGACCGGCTTGAAAGGACGAATGTCTTGTGCACCATTCCTGGCGTCATCTCGGTCGGTGGATTTACCGGACACTCCGGGCGCGCGACGGACAGGCCACGATCGAATACGGCCTCATTCTCTTCCTCGTCGCCATCGCGGCGTTCGCCGCGCTGATGTTCTTCGGGCACGACGTGGCCAGTAGTTTGGGCGGCTCGGGCAACACCCTCCAGCACCTGCCCTAACGGATCTCTCCGCACCGCCGTGCTGCCGCCTCTCAGGCCGTTTGCTCGTGGAGCGGTTCGGGGACAGGGGATACGGCACCGGTGAGGGAGCCACCGGAACCCATGACCGCTCTCGTCGGACGGGAACCCTTCCCGTCTCGTGGGCGTCCCCGGCCTCGATAGAGGTTTTAGGGGCTTCACCCGAAGGGACCCGCGCTCCCATTAACTCCGCCCGCTCCGCCATGCATGAATCCACCGACGGTGACTCCCTGGCTCAGAAGTCAGGCCCCACGAGGACGCCCGGGGGTCACATCCACGCTTGGATGCTTACTCCTACCCCGGGCGCCCGCAGGGAGACCGCGCAGCATGCCCCCTCATCGGGTCCCCGGCGGATCGAGGAATCCGTCCGGGCCCAACCCGCCGAGCCCAGGCCATTCGGCCTCCTCGGGACCGTGCGCGTCGGCACCGCCGTGCCACCGTGAGTTGCCGTCCCGATCCTCGTCCCCGCCGGTCGCCGGATCCACGATGATGAGGGAGCGGTCCGCGTCTCGTGGCTCCCCCCGCTCGTCTTGTCCGAGCGCCTTCACGGCCTCCGCGTGTGTGGGCGGCCCTCCCAGGATGGCGCGTGACAAGGCGGCCGCGACTCCTGTCGGGTCCTCCCACGCGAGATAGTGACCGCACGCGGGCAGCAGCCGGAACTGCCCCTCGGCCCGGTCCTGCAGCACGCGACGCACGATCCCGATGGGCGCCCACGTGTCAAATTCTCCAGCCACCACCGCGACCGGCAGGACGGACGGCAGGACGCCGACCTCCTCCCGCATCGCCGCCAGCTGGGCGCGGCCCGCCGCACGGGTTGTCTGTGCCATGTCCCGGGCGAGCATCGCCAGGTCCCCAGGGGCCACCTGACGCGTGCACGCGTTTCGCACCAAGTCACTGAGCCGGCGCGCATCTTCCAGCGCCTCGGCCCAGCTCTCTGCCCGCGCTCCCGGCATGGCAGGGGCCATGAGCACGACGCCCCGCACCAGCTCCGGCCGGAGCAGTGCGAGCCTCAGAGCGACCCGCGCCCCATAACCATGGCCGGCCACAAAGGCGCTCGCCCCCAGCACCTCCTCGATCACCAGCGCGGCATCCTCCGCGTCCCGGCTCAGGCTGTACCCGTAGTCCGGGCGGTCAGAGCGCCCGCACCCCCGCGGGTCGTATAAAAGGGGTGCGAGTACCGCGCTCTCGATTTCTGCCCGCAGGCCCTCAAAGAAACGGCCCGACGCCAGCCAGTCCGGAATCAGAAGCACCTGTTCCCCGGGCGTCGGATCCCACACGCGGATCCGGATCCCATCCTGGGCTACCACGATCATGTTCGGTTCCTCTCCTCCCGCCAGCCGTCCAGCCAAGTCCGTCCATCCTATGCGACGACTGCACCGGAAAGCCTAGGGGCTTTATGCCGTCTGCCATCCCGGGTCCTCGCGCGCCCTCGGCCGGCGTCACCCCGAACGACCATCACCACGCCGTCTTCATCGACGACCACTTCGTAGAGTTGAAGGGGAGAAAAAAGGCGTCCCCGGTCGCAGCCGTCAGGGAACAAAATCCCTTGTCACGGACGCGATCCGTCGCTACAGTGGTGGCAGCATCCTCATCGCACGGACACGGGAAGGGGAGAGACGACCATGCTTCACATCGAAGGAATGGGCATGGGCGGCGTCTTTCTGCCTGCCCCGAAAGCGGGAATCTAATCCCCATCCCCGCTACTCGTGTGCCCTTGTTCAGGTTGCCGCCGTCGGCTTGGGGGTAATCCCGGCGACGACGGAACCGCCTCACCTTGGGGGATGTTGTCATGCCGATTCCACATCAAGAAATGCGCCGGATCATCAAGCGCCGCGTCCGGGGTCTCGAGGGCGCGGAGCGAGTCGAGGTTCTCCGTCACTTCTTAGATCAATTGCCGGGGTACTACAACGGCCCTTATGGGGAGCTCCGGAAGTGGGTGCTCGGTCTCATCGAGGAGGCCAACCTGCGCACCGAGGTCCGTCACCGCGACAGTTTCTTCCTCGCCCGCCAAGGTGCCCGGCAGGTGGTCCTGGTCGGGCCGCCCAACGCGGGCAAGTCCTCGCTCCTGCATGCGCTCACCGGCCGTCAGGTCGCCATCGGCGACTACCCGTTTACCACGCTCCGTCCGGTCGAAGGCATGGTGGCAGTGGGTGGGGCCCAGATCCAGCTGATTGACCTGCCCGGGCTCATCGGCGGCGCCGCCGACGGCAAGGGCGGCGGGAAGTCCGTCCTGGCTGCCATCCGCATCGCCGACGCCGCGCTCCACATCGTCCCCCTGACCGATGAGGGGATTGCCGAGGGCCGGGTCGTGGCAGAAGAGCTGGCGGCGGACAACGTGCACGTGCGGCGGGGCATCGTCGCCACCAAGATGGATCTGGACCAAGACGGGTCACGCCTACGGCACCTGCGCGAGGTGTTTCCAGACGAACGGGTGACACCCTGCTCGACGGCGACCGGAGAGGGTCTCGACGGGGTCCGCTCCCTCATCTGGGACCTGTCGGGCCTTATCCGCGTGTATGCGAAGCCCCGCGGTGCCCCGGTTTCGTCTGACCCGGTGGTCCTTATCACAGGAGCTTCGGTCACCGACCTTATCGGACGCCTGAACCGCGCCTGGCTCGGGAAAGTCCGCCACGCCATCGTGACGGGCACGAGTGCCCGGTTCGCCGGCCAGCGGGTCGGCCTCGACCACCTCCTCGAGGACGGGGACGTGGTCGAGCTCACACTCGACTAGGAGCCTGTCCGGAAATTCATTGGGGCACGGGCATGGCCAGGAACTCGCGAGGCGGGTGACGAAGGGGGAAGCGACTCCCCCACCAAGGAGCGTGAGACGGATGCGGGTCCGCGACGGACACCGGCTGGATCAAGATTGGTTATTGCCGCCCAGCATGGACGAGTGGCTGACCCCCGATCATCTGGCCCGGGCGGTGTCGCAGGC
>JAKATP010000162.1 GCA_021818685.1 Bacillota bacterium
GGATCTCAGCCGAGGGGGCCCTCGGGCCAGAGGATGGGGCCCCCCAACCGTCCGTAGGGGGTCGCCTGTCGCACGAGGGTAGGGTCGGCGAGCTGAATCTGGCATGATTGCGCGTCGCGAGGGCCAGGCCCGACTGAGCTCACTCCGCTCGGAACGCGTTCCTCCGCGCCTCGTATCGCACGCGGTCCAATATGCGATGACCATGCGGGGCATAAGCGGGCGACGCCTCCCTGCGACCGCCAAGCCCCGCTGTCCATCGCGTCAGGGCGTCCTGCCGCTCGCTTCCTCGCCTCGAGACCTCCGGTCCTGATAGCAGCCCGGCCCCGCACGGGCCCGGTTCCCGGGTGCCAGGGATCACCGACGCGTGATCCGGAAACTCGACGTGACTCCGCTCCCAACTCCGACGGATAGGCGGTCGTGCAACGCCGAGCACCAAGGAGAAGCGGTTGCGGGAAGAGACGTTCAAGGGGTTCCGACGGGCTGTGGCCGGATCATGGACCGTCGTCATCGAGCCCTTCGCCTGCACCTTGGCCAGGAGGCTCCCGCGATGGGCGATGCCGCACGGTGGTCTGGGTTTCCCTCCCGCTCCCCTCAGGTGGTCTTTTCGAGAAGCCGCCAACCCGCGTCGTATCGGCTCGGCTGTTACGTGCTCTGTCCGCGCGTTATCGGCGGGGCAGTCGGTATCCTGGGGCAGGCTGTTAAGAGGGGGCCTTTATCCTGGGCGACCTTCTGGACGATTGGCTTGGCGCCCTTACGGCCGCTCCCGGGGATGGATTTTTTTGCGATACGCGTTGGCGCCATCCTCGCCATCGCGTCGGTGGTCCTTCGGGCTCTGTTCCACCTGGTCGCCTACCCGATCTTCTTTGTCGGCTTGGTCGTTAGCATCCCGATGACCATCCACATGCTGGCCGCCTCTTCACGGGGCCTGTCCTTCGGAGACAACATCCGCCAGAGTGGGCGCGGCGAGGGCGCCCGTCTCGCTACACCTTGGGATGCTTTCGTGCGCACGTCTTATTTGGGCCTCGCCGTACCTCTTCTGAGCGGGTGTGTGTTCCTCGCTCTTCTCCTTCTGGGGGCCGGGTGGGTCTGTCTGTCTATCGGGCTGTATCGTCCACCGAGTAGGCTACCGCAAGCGGACCTCGAGATGCCGCCGTCGCGGCTTGGCCGTGGCCGGCAGACCCCGGTTCATCGCACGTGTAAGGGAAGCTTGCGGCCCCAGCTGAACCCCGGCACGACGCTCATAGGATGGGCCTTGGGCGCACCCGATGGTCCATCCCGGGAGGGTCAGCCCGGCAGGACGTCGTGGTGGTGGAGGCGTAGGGGGCACGGGCCCGTCAGGCATGCCTTGCCGGCGGCTTTTGCCGAACCGGGGTATG
The DNA here is from genome assembly GCA_021818685.1 of Bacillota bacterium. Taxonomy (GTDB): domain Bacteria; phylum Bacillota; class Sulfobacillia; order Sulfobacillales; family JAIMBI01; genus JAKATP01. Next base: position 1,377 of record JAKATP010000162.1, read on the forward strand.
GCTGTGGCGCGACGGCCTGCCGGCGACCGGCATGCCCCGTTCCGCTAAAGAGACGGCAGACTCCTCGCGCGGTCCGCGTCCCCACGGCGCTGCCCCCAGGGCATACCATCCCCGCCCCCTCTCGATGGCGAAGACAGCGCGGGCACCTCCCTGCTCACAGACAGAGGTTCGGGCATCGAGCGTCATACATCGGTCATCGGCTATCGTGGATGGATAGCAAGGCCCCCGGCGGACCTGCACGGCACCTGTCAGGCGGGAGGGATAAGAGATGGAGTTTCGGATGGCCGATGCCCATGACATGGGCCGGGTGGCGGCTCTTGCCGACCGGGTGTTCCGGCCCGACCGACCTCGTCACATGGCCGACGTGTTTCCCCACCTGTACGCTCGTCAAAACGCGCACCACTGGTGTATCGCCGAGGAGGCCGGCCACGTCATCTCCATCGTCGGCGCGATGGTGTGGACGGTGATTCTGGGGGGAGCCTCGGTGGTCGTGGCCAGTGTCGGCTCGGTAGCGACCGATGAGCGTTACCGTCGGCAGGGCATCTCGACGCGTCTCCTGTCACTGGCAGCCGCATCTCTTCGCGATGAGGGCGCCCATCTCATGCTGATATCCGGTGAACGTCCGCTTTACCTCCGCTTCGGAGCGCGTCCGATAGGGCTTGTCGAGTGGTATGCGCTTCCGAAAGCGTTTGTCCCCTCGCGAGCCTTTGAGATCCGGGCGGTCGACCCTATTCGAGACTCGGCAGCCGTGGCGCGGTTATACCGTTGTCGGAGTACGCGCTTTGTGCGCCCGCTTCCGCTCCTGGAGGTCCTGCTGCGTCAGCAGCCGCTCACGGAAGTCGAAGAGGGTAAGAGCGCAGCCTTCCTCGCGTACGAAAGGGGGGTAGCCGTGAGCTATGCCAGTGTGATTCACCGGCCATCTTGTGGGCGTAAGGCGAGTCAGCTCGCCGAGTGGGCCGGTGATCCGAACGGAGTGCTGGACGGCCTCACGCGTCTGCCAGATTGGCGGGACTCGGGCATGACGATTCCGGTCCTGCCCGAAGAAGGGGACCTTCGAGGCGCGCTTGCCCCCCTGCGGCCGGTGCGCCAAACGTCCTTCCCGTGGCTGGCCAAGATTATCGACGGGGTGGGCCTGGGACGGGATCTTGAGGCCGTCTGGGCTGAGCTGTCCGCGCATCCTCCCCGTATTGAGGAGACGGGCCCCGATCGGTACCGGGTCACCCGGGGTGAAGAGGCCTGGGAGGTGGATGCCGCCACTCTCACTCGGATGGTGTTCGCGCACGACGTCCGCGAGCGGTCGACATCGTTGGACGACGTGTGGCCAAGTCCCGCTCCCTGGCCAGCCGGCCTCAATTTCATCTAATCGTCGACGGATGCCCGACGCCGGGCGGTGTTGACGGCCAGACCGAGTCTTTCCTCGGGGAGGCGCGAAATGACAGACGAGGAGCGGCTTCGACGCCAGGTGGGACAACTGATGGTGTTTGGGTTTTACGGGTTCACCGTCCCGGACACGGCGGCCGCCCTTATCCGGGACCAACATGTGGGAAACCTGCTGCTCTTCTCCCGAAACGCCAGGGATCGCCGGCAGGTGGCCCGCCTCACGGCGCGTCTGCAGGAGATGGCCCGGGAGGATGGTCAGACCCTCCCGCTCACAATTTCGGCGGATCAGGAAAACGGAACCGTAAGCCGTTTGCCTGCCGACGTCCCCGGGCTTCCGGGAAGCATGGCGATCGGAGCCACGTGGCGGCCCGACAACGCCTACGACGCGGGTGCGATGACCGGGCGCCTCTTGCAGCATCTCGGTATCAACTGGGATCTCGCCCCCGTACTCGACATCAACAACCAGGCCCACAATCCGGTGATTGGTGTGCGGGCATTCGGGGACGACGCGCGCGCGGTGGCGGCATTCGGCACCGCTTTTGCCCGCGGTCTCCAGGCCCGGGGTATCATCGCCACGGGCAAACATTTCCCGGGCCATGGGGACACGGATGTGGACTCCCATCGCGGGCTGCCCGTCATTGCCCACGATCGGGCGCGCATGGCCGAGCGTGAATTGGTGCCCTTTCTAGCCGCCATCAACGGGGGTATCGACGTCATCATGACCGCTCACATCGTGTTTCCCGCCGTAGAACCGGATGGCATCCCCGCAACCTTATCGCGGCGGGTAATTACCGACCTCCTGCGCGGAGAGCTCGGGTTTGACGGCGTGGTAACGACGGACTGTCTCGAGATGGACGCCATCGCCAAGACCGTCGGGGTGGAGCGTGGCGCGGTGCTTGCGCTACGCGCGGGCGCCGATCTCATCATGGTCTCGCATCGACGCGACCGGCAGCTGGCGGCTATCGAAGCCGTGGTGCGAGCGGTACGGGAGGGAGAACTTTCCGAGCGACGCATCGACGAGGCCGCCTCACGGGTGCGTCGCCTGAAAGAAACCCGGCTTTTCGCGCCTCCGCCGGAATCGTGGCCGTCCACCGCGCGCGCAGCACGGAGGCTCCAGGCGCGTCTCGCCGAAGCGGCTGTCACCCGTCTTCGGTGGGAGGGGCAGCTTCCGGAGGTCCCACGCCGTCTGGCCGTACTCCGGGGTCCGGCGGATCCGGCCTTGCAGGCCCGGGCCGCGCCGGAGGACGCTCATCCGCTGGCGGATGCGCTCGGGGATCTCCGGCCCGACGCTCACGTGCAGCAGTTGGGCTTCCCGGAGGTGGTGTCACACGCCGGTCCGACGGCACTTCTACACGCGCTCCGTTCGTACGACATGGTCCTGGCCGGAATCACCGGGGGTAGCCCTACCCCCTACCTCGACTTTGTGAACAGCCTCCCCGCGGCGGGAGTGCCCCTGGTGGCCCTTCTCCTCCAAAGCCCCTATGATGCGAGGCTCTTAGGGCACGTGCCGCGGCTCCTCGCCCTATACGAGCCCACACCCTTTATGGTGCGGGCGGCGGTAGCTTCCCTCTTCGACGGTCCCGCCTACGGCCGCCTGCCCGTCACGATTTCCCCCGGGTGGCCGCGCGGATTCAAGGCTTGGTCACCCTCTGTGGAGGAAGGGGCCCGGGACCCTTTCGTGCGGGTGGTGGCCCGGTATCTCCGGCAGACGATTCAGCAGGGACGCGACGCCGTCCGGATCGGTCCGTTTCTCGTGGGCTTCGATACGATGAGCGAGAGCCCGTACGTGAACTACGCGGTGCCGGACGACGGGGCCGAGCCGACCCCGGGGGACGTTGGCGGGCTCGTAAAGGCGTTTACCGACCGGGGGCTGAGGCCGCGGCTCGAGTATATAAGGGAAGCTGCGCCGGCGGTGGAGGCGGCGCTGGGGCAGGCAGGCTTTGTGCCAGAGGGCCTTCATCCGGTCATGGCGATAACCCGGACAAGCTTTCGCGAGAGCGATCCTCCGGCGGGATACCGGATTAGGGCCTCTTCGGACGACCGCGATTTCTGGGAGGTCCGGCGGGTCCAGAACGCCGCATTCGGGGACGGGGACCCGGATGCCGTCGACATCCTTCATCTGCATGCGCTCCTCCGGCAGGGCGGCATTTCGCTGTTGGTGGAGACCGAAGCGGGCGAAGTGGTGGGCGGAGGTGATGTGACGCCGCCCCGGTCCGGCACGGCGGAGGTAGCCGGCATCGCGGTGCGGGAGGACTGCCGGGGCCGCGGTATCGGCCAGGCCCTAACTTCGGCCCTCGTCCGTGCGGCGTTTCGGAACGGGGTCAGGCGGGTCTGGCTCACGCCGGTCGGGTCTGCCGAGGAGCGGCTTTACACGCGCATCGGGTTTGTCGCGTGCGGTTCACAACTCCAGATATCAAAAACCGTTTAGAGGCGACAGCACCGGCTTGAGAAATCCACGAGCCTGAAGGCGTGATCCGAGTTGGAGGTCGACCCCAGGTCTCGAGCGGAGACCGTGCGGAGCCCCGTGAACGTGATAGCGCTTCGCCACTTCCTCGCGGAACCTCCGAAGGCGGAGCAGGAGGAGCCCGAGGCCGAGGCGCGGCCCGAGCAAGTCGACCCCCAAGCCAGTCCAGAAATGCGTCACGACGGCCGGCCCGAAACGCCGTGCGAGGTTCGTGCGGGTCCCCGAACGCGGCGCCTCCGTCCATACCCAAAACGCCCAGAGGACCGGAAATAGTCCCGGAGTAAAGCCCCGGAGCAATCGGTAGCCGACAAAGATGAAGGGGCCGGGGATGAGAAGCGCGGGGGAGCCCGTCTCACCGAAAAGGCCGGCCATCGGGCCGGCGGGTCCGAGCTGGTGACCGCTCGTAGACCCTTCGGGCGAGGTCGCCGCAGAGGAAGAGGGGCACCGTACCGACGATGCCGCCCAGCATCTGCGACAGCATGTAGCCGCCACGGAGCGGATTGGGTACCGCTGTCCCTGGTC
>JAKATP010000163.1 GCA_021818685.1 Bacillota bacterium
CCATCGGATTCCATCCCCGGATGATGCCGTTGGGGTCGAGGTCAATCACGGCGCCCGGTCCCGCCTGAAACAGGGCCGCGCCCCGCAGCCGATCCATGTCGGGTCCCGGAAACGGCGAAGACGGCGGCCGCCGCCCGTGATTGTCCCACGGATCCACCGGGCATCCCCCCTCTTTTGGCTCAGCGTCCGTCTTAATGCGCGGACCTGACGGCTTGTGCGCGGCGTCAATCGACCGGGGCCATTTGTATGGGGAGTGTTTCATAGCGTCGCAGGGATATCAAGGATGTGGGGGATCGAACGGGTGAGGGCGGACTGGCTTTCGCAGCTGGGTCCGTGAGGATGTCGTCAGGGAAACCAGCTGCGCGGCCATCTGGCGCGGGCATGCCGGAGGCATGCGAGCCCCGGTGGACTGCCAATATTGGAAGCGACCGTTCCGGTTGGCTCGACCGGCTGCCCATCGGAAGGAGCGCTGGCGGGTGGTGAGGAAGGATGGGAAGGGATCTGGGGCGCCGCGACGGGGTAGGGGGCCGGAGGGGCGAGCGGGGTACGATGGAAGCGGTTTGATGGCCGAGGGAGGGCGTACTATGGCAGGGCATGAGCGGCTTGAACGATATCTCTCGATCCGCATGGCGTATGACGGCCATCCGATGGACGACGGGCGCATCATCTTTCTCTCCAACATCCTCGGGGTCCCCACGCCCTTTCTATGGGACGGATCGCCCCACGGTCCGGATCCCCTCCGGCTCGACGACATCCGCACCACGAGCCTGGAGCTGTCGCCCACCCGCCCCTGGGTGGTGCTCAGTCAGGACGAAGGGGGCAGTGAACGCCACCAGCTGGTGGCGGTCCACCTGACGACCCGAATACGGCGTCCGCTGACCCACCGTCCGGCGTGTATTCACGTCTTTGGGGCCTTCTTTCCCGATGGCGAGCACTTTACCGTGACCGCCAACCGTCGGAACGGGCGCGACTTCGAGCTTTACCTTGGCCACCTGGACGGACGGGAGCTCGAGCCGGTGGACGTGGGCCGGGAGATGACGGGCGTGTTTTCCGCCCCCGGAGTCTATCCGGGCGGGCGGGCCCTCCTCCTGGTCGAGAATGTGGCGCCCTTTCATCAGCGGGTGTTCCGGGTGGACTTAGCGGAGAGCGGGACCCAGGGGGCCCTCACGCTCCTCACGCCGGAGGAACCGGCCTCGTACCGCAACGTGCGGCTCGAGGGCGGGCGCGTGCTCGCCACCTCGGATTGGGACAGCGAATTCAGCCGCCTGGTGGCCCTCGACGAGCCGGGTCAGGTCACGGTGGTGGCGGAGGCGCCGGGAGACATTGAACTGTGGGCGGCCACAGCGGACGGGGCCGTCGCCTACACGGTGAACCGTGGCGGATCGAGCGAGCTTCACGTCCTGACCGGCCAGCACGACGAGCAGGACCAGGTCTTTGGGATCCCGCCCGGGGTGATGGGGGCGCTCCGCTGGAGCGCCGACGGCGCGAGTCTGGTGTTTGACCTAAACGGCCCCACGACGCCCTCGGAGGTCTACCGCCTCCCTATATCGGGAGGGGACCCGGCACCGGTGACGCGATCGTACCGGGCCGGGTTTGACGCCCGGGACTTCATCGCGCCGGAGCTCGTCGAGATTGAGAGCTTTGACGGCCTCCGGATTCCCGCCTGGTACTACCGGGCCCGGAGCGACACGCCGTCTCCGGCCCTCATCGCCGTGCACGGCGGGCCGGAGGGGCAGGCACGGCCTATCTTCTCGGCCCTCTATCAGTACTGGCTGTCGCTGGGCGTCTCCGTGCTGGCGCCGAACGTGCGCGGCAGCACCGGCTATGGGAAAACCTTCGTACATCTGGACGATGTCGAAAAGCGGCAAGATGCCCTCTTGGACCTGGAGGCCGTCACGCGCTATCTGCAGGGGCGCCCGGAAATTGACCCCGGCCGCGTGGTCGTCTACGGCGGTTCCTACGGCGGCTACATGGTGATGGCGGGGCTCACCTGGTTTCCGGATCTGTATCGGGCAGGGGTGGAGCTCGTCGGCATTGTCAACCTGGAGTCGTTTCTGGAAAAGACGAGCCCCTGGCGGCGGGCGCTCCGGGAGGCCGAGTACGGGTCCCTGGAGCGCGACCGGGAGGTCTTGCGGGCGCTGTCGCCGATCCATCGCATAGACCGCCTGCAGGCGCCGCTTTTCATCGGGCACGGGCGGAACGATCCGCGGGTGCCTTACGCCGAGGCCGAGCAGGTGGCGGCGGCGCTAGAACGCCGGGGGGTGCCCTACGAGCTGTTCTCGATGGACGACGAGGGTCATGGGGCCGTACGGCTTTCGAATCAGCGGCGCCTGTACGGGGCCATCGCCGACTTCCTGGCCGCGCGGGCCGGCTATCCGCACGAATAGGGCGGGGAGGATCCCCGCCCCGGCGGCTTTACGCGTCGGCGCGGCGCTCCACCTCGCGCAGCACCTCGTCGGCGCTCATCCCGTCGGCGTTAATGACGGGCGCCGTGGTGAGCGGCGTCTCGAGACCGAGGACCTTGTCGTCCAGGCCGTCCACCACGACGGCGATCGGGTGCCCGAGCGCCGCGTCCTCGGGGCCGACCACCGTATAGCCAGCCTGTTCGAGCGTCGCCCGAACCGGTTTGAGAGTCCGGTCGACCGCCACGAGACCACGCTGCAACGTGCCACCTCCTGGAGGTAGTGTGCGGTCCGCGGACCGGGTTCACACGACGAACAGCGTTGGATACGGGCGGAAAACTTCGTCGCGAGAGGAGGGACGTTCCATGTCTGAATCGCCGATTTCCCCGTCATCGTCGCCCGATCTCCGGCAGATCGTCCCCGGCATCTACTGGCAGGAAGTGCCGAGCGAGACGATTCCGCCCTATCAGGGCACGGCCTGCTACTGGATTGTCGGGGAAGGGCGCGCGTGGCTCGTGGACGCCGGAGATGATTCACCCCAGGCGGCGGCTGCGCTCTGGGCGGCGCATCGTGCCCTGGACGCTCCACGCCTCGAACAGGTAATCGTGACGCACTGGCATCGCGACCACAGCGGCGGCGCCCGCGGGCTGCAAGAGGCGCTCGGCGCGAGCGTGGTGGCCCACGCCGACGACGCCCGCCGCGTGGCGATGGTGCTAGCGGCCCCGCCGGTGTTTGCAGCGCCCGACACGCTGCCCGGGCACGCGCCCGGCGGACACGCGGTCCGGGTGGTGCATGCGCCCGGGCATACGGCGGGGCAGATCAATCTGTGGTTTTCGGAATCGCGCCTGTTGCTGGCCGGCGACAACGTGCTCGGCCGCACCACAACCGTGATCGTGCCGCCGGACGGGCATCTGCGCACCTATCAAAAGACGCTTCAGATGCTCACGGAACTCTCGCCCCGCCTCATCGGCCCCGGCCACGGTGAACCCCTTCCCGACGGTGTTCGTGTCCTGCAGTGGTACGCGCGCCACCGTGTCGAACGCGAGCAGCAGGTGCTGGCCCTCCTCGCGACCGGGCCGAAGACCCTTGGCCGTCTGGCGCAGGCGGTCTATGCGGGCGAGGGACCGGATACCCTGGCGGCGGGCCAGTTTATGCTGTCCGCCCATCTGGAGGCGCTCTTGGAAGAAGGACGCATCACCCGGGCGGGTGACGCCGGCTACGTGCTCGTCTGAGGCGGCATGGGCCTCTGGTACTTGACATACCTATGGGCCAATTGCAGGATATTGTCGATCGTGGGAGAATATCCCAGGGCTATCTTGCCCCACGATCCGGACGCCGGGAAGGTGCCTTCCGGGCGCTGAAACCGGAAGCGTCAAACGGGTCGCGGCCGGCTCTCGCTCTGGTCCGGCTCTGCCCGTGGCAAGGCGGACGATATTCTACGAATTAGGGGGTCGCTGTGAACGAATCCATTCTGCCCGGGGGCGTTGCCGCGGGGGCGAGTCAGCTATCGGAGTGGCCGGCCATGCAGCAGTTCTATCTGGGCGACGGAACCGCCTTGGCCTTGCGGATGGGCCACGGCCAGTCGCGCGACCTCGATTTTTTCACCGTCCAACCCCTGACCGCGGTGCCCGATTTGCCCGATCTCGACCCATTTCTCCTACGATTTCGCCGCGTGGAGTGGGTGCAGCGGTTGTCTGACCAAATCCAGTGGCGTCTTGAGGACATCTCCGTCACCCTGCTCGCCTACCCGTTCCCCCACCTCCAGGCTTTGCATGCATGGCGAGGGCTTGCGGTCGCCGATGCGTGGGACACATCACATCTCAGCTTCCACATGTCACCGGAGCGCTCACCTCTCATTTTTCGAACGAGGTGGGGGGCTCACCCCGGTTCAAAGCGGATGTAGAGCGGCAACGGGAGCGCCTCCAAGAGTTGCTGCAGATGCGGCGCCACATGGCCCCCCTGGTACCAGGGGTGGGCCGCCGTGCCACGGCGGCGCAGCCACAGCGGGCGCAGTTCCTGGAGAATGACCGCGTCGGCGGGCGCCGCAATCTTCGGCCATCGGGTAGCGCCCACGGGGGCTGGTCGCGGAAGGCCGCCCGGGCCAACTGACGCATCGCGCGGACGAACGGGAGGGCCAGGAGCAGGAGAAACCCCAGCCCCGCCACCCGCTCGGGGTTCTGGAGGTAAAACGCGTCGCCGTGCCACGGCTGCTTGGCCCAGCGAAACGCCTGTTCCGCGTGGGTCTGGCCTTTGTAGGCGGGCACGAGGTCCCGAGCGGACCGCTCCCGGTCGTCGGTCACCAAGACCAAGGTCCCCCGCCGCTGGCGTTCCGCCTGCACCGCCGCCGGATCGGGGGCGGTCCAGCTCCCGTGCGGGCGGTATTGGAGGGTGGTCGGGGGCGGGGCATCGCGGTGGGGGCGGCCCCGGCTCCGTCGGATCACGGTCTCCGTCACCACCGTGGGGGTCACCGCGTGCCACCGCGGGGCCGCCGCCTTCCGGGCGATGGCATGAGCGGCCTCGGCATCGGCGACACCGGCAAACACCTGACGAGCCAACGCGGCGGCGGCGGTCCGCAGCGCCGACGCTTCCTGGGCGATCTCCCGCGGCAACGTCCGTTCGCGCCACCGGCCCCCGCATCCGAGTGCACCACCACGCACCGGACCGGATAAGTGGCCAGGGTCCCCGGGTGGATATGCGCGCGGTAATGGGCGGCACCCTTCCGCGGCGACAAGGTCCCGAGAGCGTCCCACGCGGTGTCCGGGGCCGCCCACGCCGCGGCTTTGACCTCCCGGGCCCACGTATAGGTCTCCGGCAGCCGCCCGAGCCACCGTACGTCGAGGGCGGCGCATGGGTCCAGACTGGCCGGCGTGATGCCCGCACGGTCGGTCACGGACAGGGCCTGTTTCCCGGCGTCCGTCGGAACCTCGCGGTCCCGCGTCGCCAGCCATGGGGGCATCCACGCCTTGTCGCTGGTGTTGCCGGCCCGCACATCGCCCAATAGGATCTGGCCCTCCGCATCGGTGGTGAGCCCCAGCACGATTGGCTTCAGGTCGGGGCGATGGGCCTTGCGATAGCCGTCCGGGATATGGGGGGCGTCCCCGTCGGGCACGGACCCGGGATCGTCCCCGAAGAGCGAAAAGGACGTCGTGTCCGTGTGCAGCAGCGTGGGCGCGGCCTGGCCCAGCGCCTGCCAGCGGACCCCCAGGGTGCCCACCACCGTGCGGCCGTGGACCGCCCGCTTCTCCAACACCCGCCCCAGGGCGTCATCATTGAA
>JAKATP010000164.1 GCA_021818685.1 Bacillota bacterium
CACGCGCGATAATCGAATTGGCTGTGATGGTGGAACCGACTCCGGGCAGATCGATGAGGCAGAGGTTCGGGACCAACACGCGATCGGGCACCGTGATGTCGATGCGCTCCACCCCCCGCCGGTTTCCAGGATTTCCTCTCTCCGTCGCGTAGTCGTCCAGATCCTCCGGTGCCACGGAGGTCACGGTCCCCGATTGGAAGCGCACCCGGACGTCGAAATCTGGCCCATCCCGAAGGAACGCGGGCACCGACGTCAACGGCAGGACGTCCATGGGAAGGAGGGGGCGGCCGATGAGAGCGTTCAGCAGGGTGGACTTTCCGCGCTTGAACTGCCCCGCCACCGCCAGGCGAAACTCCCGACCAGAAGCCTGTTCCCGCAAGTCCTCGAACCCGCGGGCCGTGCGCACATCGCGTTGGCCCCGCGCGAGATCGCGCAGGGATGTGAGGGCATCCACCAAGGGCTCGGAATTTTTGGACGTCGCCATCCGACACCTCCCGCAGCACGAATGGTCCACAATTCGCTGCAGGAGCCATCAGTCTTGCGACGGTTACGGCCAGCTCCATGGCCGGGAGATCACCGCCATTATAGCAGGGGCGTCGGAACCCCCGTGCCGGTTGCCGACCGAGGACGTGTCTGGCACGATGAGGCAGAACGGAAAATGACAGGTCATGGTGTTGGCCCGTTCTGCACAGGGTGCCGGCCGGAACCGGCTGATAACACCTACCGCCGAAAGGTGGGTGTTTTTGTGATGACGCGCGAGGAGCTTCACGGAGATGTCCGCTTGGATCCCGCATGGCCCAGCATTCTCTTCGAGCGCGATGAAGACGCGGACCGGAGTGTAAACCCTGCGCGGCCGACCCACTTTGAGGACCTCCACCTGGACCAGGTGATCGGCACCATCGTGGCGTCGCGGCCAGAACACCACCTGGAGCCGTTTTTCGAGACGCCTCTCCGATACACGGCCGGCATCGCCTATCGTCAGGCCGTTTTCCGCGATTGTGAAAACCCTGTCGTCCGGCAGGCTCTCGACACCTGGTCCGCCCATATGCGGGCGGTGCGAGGGCGCCTGGAAGATGTACGCGCCCTGCCCTACCGTTACGAACAGGACGCATGGTTCTTGGACGCGGTTTCACTCTATGGCGAGGCGGTCACGGCGCTTCGGGCAGCACTTGATGGGGCGCCTATCCGGTCCGACGGCCTTGTCGGCTTCGCCCGCGCCCTCGGGCGCTATGCCGACTCGTCGCGCTTCCGCCTCCTTCGAGAGGAAGCCCAGACGGTTCGGGCGGCCCTGGCCACGATTCGCTACAGCCTCACGATCAAAGGGTTAAAGCTCACCGTGCGTCCGTTTGAGGACCGTCCTGACTACACGGCCGCCGTGGCCGCCACGTTTTCGAAGTTTCGACAGGAGGACCAGAACAGCTACCTCGTCCGATTTGCGGACGCGCGCACGATGAACCGCGTGGAGGCGGAGGTCGTGGCGCTGGTGGCGAAGCTCTTTCCGGATGTCTTCGGGCGCCTCACCGCGTTTTCGGACCGTCACCGGGACTTTCTCGACCCGGGCGTCACCCGTTTCGACCGCGAGATTCAGTTCTACCTGGCTTATCTTGATTACCGGGATCGGATCCGCCATGGCGGCCTTCCGTTTTGTTATCCCGAGCTTGTGGCGGGCGAGTCCCGCGTGGATGTCCGGCGGACCTTCGACCTGGCCCTGGCCGAAAAGCGGATGAGCGAGACGGCCGACCCCGCTCCCGTCGTTCCGAATGATTTTCGATTGACGCCGCTCGAACAGATAGCGATTATCACCGGCCCCAACCAGGGCGGCAAAACCACCTTGGCCCGCGCAATCGGGCAGGTCTTCTATCTGGCGTCCCTCGGCTGCCCCGTGCCGGGCGAGTCAGCGGTCATTCCTGCGATCGATGGCGTGTTTACGCACTTCGAGCGGGCTGAGTCTGCGGGGTCAGGCCGGGGTCAACTGAAGGACGACCTCATCCGCCTCCGATCCATCCTGGACCACGCGACCGCGTCGAGTGTCGTCATCTTAAACGAGGTCTTCACCTCCACGACGTTTGACGATGCCCTGTACCTGAGTTCCGAGATGCTCATGCGCCTGCAAGGGCTGGGGGCCCTGGTCGTCCTGGTCACGTTTCTGGTTGAGCTTCAGGCGGGGGATCCGAAGCGCGCCAGTTTCGTCGCGCTGGTGGACCCGCACGACCCCACCCGCCGGACGTATCGGATCATCCGTAATCCGGGCGACGGGCTGTCGTACGCGGCCACCCTCGCCGAAAGGCACCGGCTCACGTACCCACAGCTCCGGGAGCGTCTAACGCCATGAATGTCCATCTCTTGTTTCCGGATCGGGACTTCACGGTGGACCCGTCGCCCGCACAGCGGGGGCGCGACGTCATGGACGACCTCGGCCTCCATAAGCTCTTGCAGGCCATGGCCGGCGGCAACCCGCTATTGTATGAGGTGGCCCGTGCCGTTCTCCTGTCCGACGGCCCGGACATAGCCGTCATCCGCTACCGTCAGGCCGTCTTGGAGGATGCGTTACAAAATCCCGAATGCTTGCGCACGATGTTCCAGATCGCGGAGCGGGCCCTCGTCGGGGAAAGGCACTGGCTGTTCGGCAGTTTCTGGAGCCAGCGCCCTTCCGCCCTCCTACACCGCGGCATCGACGTGATGGAAGCCTTCGCGCGGGAGCTGATGCGCTTAAAAGCCACGGTGGATGAAAGCCGGCACGCATTCCGGTCCGAGGGATTGCGGACGCTCGCGGCCGTGCTGGACGACGAATTGAGCCCCGCGTTTTTTGAGCACGTGCGCGAACATCTCCGCCTCCTGCAGTTCACGGAGGGCACGACCGTCAGTGCCAGGCTCGGTCCGGGTATGCGGCCGACGGAGTTCGTGCTCCGAAGGCCAGCGAAATCGCGACGGAGCTGGCGAGGGCTTCGCTCGTCGCGAGGCCCGGCCTTCACCTTCACCATCAATGAGCGGGATGAGAGCGGGGCCCAGGCGGTGGCCGGCCTTTATAACCGCGGCATCAATCAGGTGGCCGACGTGCTGACGCAGGCAACCGACCACGTGAAGAGTTTCTTTACCCGTCTCGAGCGAGAACTCGGCTTCTACGTAGCCTGCCTGAACCTGTGCGAGCACCTGCAGACGGCCGGCACAGTATGGACCCTGCCGACTCCGCTTGACCATCCCCAGTCAGACTGGCGGGCAGAGGGGCTCTATGACCCGGTGCTGACCCTTGCAGGTCGTGGGCCCGTCGTCGACAACGACTTTCAGATGGACGGGCACGACGTCCTGGTGATTACCGGCGCGAATCAAGGAGGCAAGTCCACTTTCCTGCGGAGCATCGGCCTCGCCCAGCTCATGATGCAAGCTGGTATGGTCGTCTGCGCCCGCCGATATGAAGGGCCGGCGTTCCCGCGCCTCTTCACGCACTTTAGGCGCGAGGAGGACGCGGCTTTGGAGCGGGGTAAGCTTGACGAGGAACTGGCGCGGATGAGTCAGATCGTCGATCACCTGCAGCCCGGCAGCATGGTACTCTTCAACGAGGCCTTCGCGTCCACCAATGAGCGGGAGGGCGCCGAAGTCGCCCTGCAGATCCTGACCGCCCTCGTCGAATCCGGCATCAGGGTGCTCGTTGTCACCCACCTGTACGCGCTGACCCGCCGCCTCCAGGGCGTGCCGAACCTGCACCCCTTGTTTCTTCGGGCCGAGCGCACCGAAGACGGCAGACGAACATTCAAGATCCTGCCGGGGGCACCCCTTTCCACCAGCTTTGGTCCGGATCTCTTCCGGGAAGTCTTCTACCAAGAGCCGCGCTCCTAGGTCCCAGGTGCCGGTCTGGCTCCGGCACGCCGTCCGGTGCCGAAGAGGAACAGCGCCAGCGCCCCGGCCATTCCCGCCGCCATCAGGAGCCAGGACGTCCGGAATCCGAGGGCGACCACGAGGAATCCAAACACGACCGGTCCCGCCGCATGCCCCATGTCCCATATACTTCCGAACACTCCCATGGCCGATCCGTAATTGCCCTGCCGCACCAGATCTCCGATCATGGCGGTTGTAGAAGGCGTCACCATGCCGGTCCCGAGCCCGAAGAGAACGGCCAGCGGCAGCAGGTCCAAAAACCCGGGCATATACGGGATCACGATGAGTGCCGCCATGCACAAAAGGATGCCCGCAATAATGAGCGGGCGGCGCCCGAACGTATCGGAACGGCGGCCGAGCCAGGGGCGGCTCACCACCGACGCGACCCCCTGCCCCCCCGACAAAAGCCCGATCTGCCAGATGGGCATGTGCAGGGTCAGCGCATAGAGCGGTAGGTACGCCTGCAGGGATCCCGTGCCCATCCACAAGAGCGACTCCACCAGGCTCACCAGGCGAATGGTAGGGTCGGCGGCAATCTCCCGGACTCCGCGGCCCACGCGTCGGAGCGCTTGACGGAGCTGGCCCGGCTCGTGCGTCTTTTCGGGCATGGTGTGGCGGTCGCGGGGAATCCGGGTCATCGCCAGGAAGGCCATCAGGCCAATCGCCCCGCTCACCACGAAGGCGAGGGAGAATCCGAGAGCCGCCAGGATCACGCCACCCAGGATCGGTCCGCCCACCACTCCGGCATTCTCAAAGGCGCTGTACGTGCCAAGACGGCGGGCACGCGCGTCCGGGTAGACCTTCGCGACCAGGGCGGAGGCCGGCGGCGCGTACAGGGCGGTCGCCAATCCATGATAGAAGCGGACGATAAGGAGGCCCGGCCAGGAGAAAACCGCCAGGTACAGGAAGGGGCCGGTCGCCTTGACCACCGCCCCCAGCGACATGAGCCTCCGAAACCCAAAGAGGTCCGACAGGGCACCGGACGGCATCTTGACCACGATCCCGGTAATGGTCACGGCGGCGACGATGAGGCCGATAAGATAGGTGGGCGCGCCCAGTTCGCGGGCATAAAGCGGCGTGATGGGGGTGCGGAGCATTTCATAGCTGAGGCGGCCCAAAAACCCCACGATGCACAGAACGCCAAACGGCGAGAACCATCCCCGGGGAGCTGTCCAGGCGTCCCCTCCCTCGATCTCTCGCGGAACCCTTGGTCCTTTCATGTTCCCTCCTCGCGAATGAGAGGTGGGAGTCCAAAAAAGAACTCCCGCGTCTGCACGCAGGAGCCATCAGTCGTGGGACGACGGTTTTGGCCAGCTCCATGGCCTTCAGGGTATCCACCGAGATTGTACCGGACCCCTCCTGGCCACGCATCCCGCCAACGTTGGCTGCAAGCGGAACCCGGGCGTGGTTACGCGCCGTCACCCGGATAAAGCGTCCATGGCATCCGGCTCAAGGAAGCCTGCAGCGCTTCCACCTGGCGTCGCTCAAACACGGCCACCCCCAATTGCTGCACACTCGCCGTGGCGGCGGCCAGCGCCCAGTCGAGCGCCCCCGGAAGGCTCTCACCGGCGTCAAGCGCCCACACCAGGCCCGCCATAAATGAGTCGCCGGATCCGGTGACGTTCAGCACGGGCACGGAGGGCGCAGCCTTGTGCCGGGTTGGCCTGCCGCGGGGAGTCCAGGCGGCGCCTCGCGGTCCCAGCGTGACCACCAGGTGTTCCGGTCCCGGTCCATCGAGGGTCTCGAGCATGCG
>JAKATP010000020.1 GCA_021818685.1 Bacillota bacterium
AAGGCCAAGTGAACCACGACGGTCACGGCGTTCAGGGGGTAGCCGGCGACCGGCGTGAGGTACCGGTGCACGGATGCTCCTACGGGCTCGTCGGGCGTCAGACGATTGACGCGAAACCAGAGCCAGAGACCGACGAGCGCGGCCCCGCAATCAAGCAAGAACGCCCACAGGGCTTCCGGCCCGGCGTCTATTACCAGTTCTCGCGGGAAGTGAAACATGCCGAGAGCCAGATACCCGGCCGCGATGGCGAGCGCGAACTGGGCGGCGGAGATAGAGCGCGTGGCCCGGGCGCTTCCCATACCGTTCATCAAATTCGGACGCCCCCTTTCCCCTTGCGCGGACACCTCGGTGAGCAGGACGGTGCCCTGGTCGTTTCCCTGCGATCCGAGCCCCAAACACGAACGGATGCTGGTCCGAACCGTCCTCGTCTCTCACCGCGTTCTGGCGGAGCGAACGGTGACGACACGGCGCGGCGAGCGGCTGACCTCCATCCAGACCCGCGCGGTGCTCACCCGCCTGAAAAGCGCGGACGATTATGCGTGGCGGAACAATATGTCCCGGGTTCCTGGGAAGCAAGCGCGGAGCGACCTGCAGGTCGCCTTCCAGCACCTCGGTGAGAAACCTCGGCGACCCGGCATGCAAGAAGACGGTCCACAGGTCGGCCGCCGGGTACCCCCGGAGTGCGTTCCGGTTTGAGGTCGGCCACCCCTGGTGCCTTCGTGGACCTCGCTCGGATGACGGGGAAGAGCCCCCACCCTGTCCCGAAGCCCACGATCGTCACCCTGACCCCCTAAGCCCCAAGCCGTCACCGGTAGGCGTCGGGCCGCTGGCCTATGGCAATGCTTCCGGAGAAAACCGCCGCCTGCCGCCAGGGCGCGATGAACAAACGGGTCTGGCGTCTCGTGTGCCGCCACGAAGTGATCGCCGTCGAAACCGTGAACCTGGGGGGCGAGGTGCAGACCCACCCCCTGGCCGGGAGCCTGTCGGACGCCGTCCCCGACTCGCGTCAAGCGTCGTGGCCGTTTTCCGCCGGGGCGTGGACCTGGTCCGTCGGCGGCAGCCGCCATGACCGGGAGGTGAATGCCGCCCGTAATATTCTGAGGGCCGGGCGGGCCCTGACGGCTGATGGGGGAGGCGGAAGATAGGCCTGCGCTCCGGCGTGTGCGGGCCGCCTCCCGTAAAGCGAGAGCCCTCCGGACCCTCCCAAAACTCGTCGGCTTCAGCCCCAGGCAGGCGGTCATGTGAGATCCCCCAGATTGTGGATGACCGCCCTGACCGTCACCGTCACCGGCGCCTTCCGGTACAGGCGTGCCCACTCACGCCCGGCATGTGGATGCCGGAACAGGTAGGCCCTGCCGAAGCCGACCGGGTCCACGCCGAGCTTCTGCGCCAACACCAGCGCGTGGGCGACCTTGTGTGCGACCATCCGGGCCAGCGCCGTGTCAAGGCGGTGAATCGTCGGGGCCGTGGCGTCTCCCGCCGGGAGAAGGTCAACCGTGCCGACGAGGTTCAGCGCGACGCGCAGATGAAGCTGTCCGTGCGTCATGCGGTACGATGGACTCGATTTCGCCGTCACCGCCCGCACGGCGACGGGTGCGCCAGGGAAGATGGTCATGACTCCGAACGCCGCCTTGTGGGTCCGTCCGAGTGCCATGCCGAGCCAGCGCGTTGCGGTCGGGGAAAGGATGGCGGCCAGCCGGTTGTCCCGGAACAGCACCATTTGGTTGATCCGAAACCCCTTGGCCGCCGGAACCAAGAGCGGGAGCCAGAGCGAGACGCCGGCGGTGTAGCGATCCTGTTCCGACGTCCACACCGTCTGGTCCAGGGCCACCGGCATGCAGCTCTTGCAGCCAAACACATTTAAAAAGTAGAGCGCCGGCAAGGGGGAGCTTGGCGGCGTGAAGTCCATGAAGGCCCTTTCGGAGCTTTCGGTCACACCCAGATAGGCCGTCTTGTCAAAGGAGCCGATGCGGGCCAACGCTTCGAGGGCCATCTTTCTCGCCTGCGGCGACAGCTCCGTCGACAGGATCACCATACCCGTCTGGCCCAGATACACATCGCCGTTGGCCATGCTCTCGGCGTTTGAGAGGGCCGACATGACGTTCGATCCGGTGCCGGTCAGGACATAGTACGCGGCGCTGGCGCCCTGTGACCCGGCGCTGGTCCCGCCGCCCGTGAGCGTGGTAAGCCCGCTGGGGGTTGGAATCTCCATGGCCACCTCCACCCGGCCGCCGGTGGCCGGCCACACCCCCATCATCAGCACCAGCGCCCGGGTGTCGATGGGGCGGTTGTCCCAGCAGCCGGCCAGGAGCAGGCTCAAGCCAGTCAGGAAGGCGACGAACCGGCCCGGCATCCTCATTGGCGTGCGTCCCGCTGCGCCTGATAGAGGTCCATGTCCCCCCGTACGTGGGTGGGGCGGGCCTGGGACACGTCGACGGGACGGGTGTAGGTGGGCCGGTTCACAAACCAGTTGGCCGGAGCCCGCACCCACGAGTCCGCCAGATCGACGATGCGCGTCGGCCCGAACGGCGTGAAAAAAGGGACGCCGAAGTTTTCGAGCGAGCACAGATACGTAAAGATGCCCACGGTCACCAGGATCATGCCGAAAATCCCGAATGCGTATGCACCGACGACCATGATCCAAAACAGCCAGCGCCAGGCCGCCGTCATCTCATAGCTGGGGGTGGTGAAGAGTCCGAGGGCGGAGAGGGTGGCGATGACGATCATGAGGTCGTCGACAATGCCCGCCTTCACAATCGCCGTACCCACCACCACGGCGCCCACGGTGCCGAGAGTTGTGGCCAGCTGTTGGGGAAGCCGGTTGGCCGCTTCTCGCAGCACCTCGATGATGATGTACATGATGATGACTTCCATCACCGGTGAAAACGGGATCCCCTGGCGGGAGCCCGCCACCGTGAGGATGAGTTTCGTGGGCACGAGGTCGGGGTTCACCGAGGTGAGGGCGATATAGAGAGGCATGAGGTAAACGGCCAGGATGATGCCCAAAAGACGCACCAGACGCACCAGGGTGCCGTCCCAGGTCGAAAACACGTAGTCCTGGGTGGTCTGATAGAAGTCCATCAGCGTGTTGGGGTACACGGCCACGAAGGGGTCGTTGTCGACGATGAGAGCGACCTTGCCCCGCAAGAGATCCCGGGCGACCCAATCCACCCGCTCGGTGGTACGGGTCATAGGAAAGAGGGTCGACCGCCGCTCCAGGATGCGATCGGCAATCTGGTGCAGTTCTTGGACCTCGTCCACCTTGACCTGGGCCACTCGCCGCTTTATGGCGGACACCAGTTCCGGGTTGGTGAGCCCTTCGATGTGGGCGACCAGCACGGAGGTTTTGGTGTAGCCACCCACGGTCATGGAGTCAAACTTGAGCCAGCTGCTCCGGATGCGGCGTCGGAGCTGGTTCATGTGGGTCAGCAGGATCTCGTTGAACGCTTCTTGAGGCCCCTTAATGGACGGCTCTGACTGGGCCCGACCGATATGGCGGGCCTGAAACTTGACGGTGTCCAGCACCAGTACGGCGGGCGCGCCCTCCACGAACAACAGGGCTGACCCGTAGGTGAGCTCGTCGAGGAGCTTCGACCAGTCGGATTCCGTGCTCACGTGCCCGACCGTCATCATCGAGTACTGGACCGCGCGATGGATGGCCTCCGGGGACGATTCTCCGGCGTGGAGATCGTACAGTTCCACCATCCGGAGCGTGTCCTGGTCCAGCACCATGTTGTCGACCATACCGTCGGCGAAAGCCAGCAGCGCCGGCCACTTCAACGTCTGCCCGATCGTCATCTGGCGCAGGATGATGTCGGGCGAACCGCCCACGGTATTGTTCAGGCGGGCGTACGCGGCGGCCACGCTGCCGCTGAATCGGTTCAGCTGTCCCGTGAGCTCGAAGTCGACCAGCATGCCCTCTAGGCGTCCCGACAGCGCACTCATCTCCGCGATCGCATCCTGGAGGGCCATGGGATCGGTTCGCAAGACGCTCTCGAGCGTGCCTTCGATCCGATGGATGTTGTCGGCGGTCGCCGCCCCCGGGACGGGCGGCTCCGAGGCGGGTCTGGCTTCGAGCTGGTCGGCGATGACCGGACCCGGCGCCGGCGACGACGCCGACTTACGTCCAAACGGCCACACGCGGCACCTCCGAGGCAGCACAAGGATAAGGACGTTTCCAATATGGCCTCGGGGGCGCGCCTTCATGCCCCTGCGGGCCGCGGTCGGGGCATGAGCTCGAAGTTCGATCGTCCCCCGCCATTTCGTGCAGGCGGGGGCTAAAGCGCGCGTCCAGGGCCCGCATGATACCCTCGGCAGTCGGACAGAAAATAGCACCCCGGCGACGGAATTGGTGGTGTCCGTGGTGGGTCGATGGGCCGCATGCCAAAAGGCGTCGCCGGTAGGCGAGCGATCCCATACCCTCTTGATGGCCGAACGGGGAGCAGCGCTCGTTCTTCGGGGACGATTCCGGATTCACGGCTGTACGCAGGGACGGGGGCGCATCTTCTCGATCTCCGGGCGCGATCCCCGGTCGGGCGGACCGGGGCTCACCCGCCCAGAGCGCTTCTTATCGAGACGCGGTTTTCCGGGGTGCGCCGGGCCGGGAAAGCCGCATAATGGCGAGGACGGCGTTCGGGCCTGCGGGTGGTGGCTGAAACCTCGCGCGGGCGACGCCTGATACCGGCGCGTCGGCACGAGCCGCCGTGACGGCTCGACGGGAGGTGCCGATATCAAAGGTCGTGAGTCCGCCGCGGAGCGCTACTGGGTGGTCGGACCCGATGCTTTTCGGGCCGAACGGTTTCGCACGCAGCTCATCGCGCAGATGGGCCCGGAGGCCGAACTTCGGGTGGTGCAGGGTCGCGCGCACCCCGATGAGCTCGCCCTCTGGCTTCGTAGTACCAGTCTCTTAGGGGCGGAGATGCCGGGGCTTCTCTGGTGGGAGAGCCCGGAAGGTCTTCCGCTGAAGGGCGAGGCGCTCACCCTGTTGGGTCAGGCGACCGCTCCCCACCGCCGACTCGCGATCCGGGTGGAGAAGGGGCTTGCGCCGGAGGGGTTTTTGTCCGTCGATGCGAGCGAACTGACAGGTCAGGCCTGGGATCGGTTGGTCCACACCGTCGTGGGGGAGGAAGGGATCGCGCTCGACGTGTCGGGATTCACCGCGCTGGCACGGGCCACACACCCAGCCGGCCATCAAGTGGTGCAGGCCTGCCGCCTCTTAAAACTCGCCTTTGGCGATCGGCGCCTGGGCGAGCAGGAGGTGGAACGCCTAGTGCGTCCGCTGGAGGCTCAGGCACTCTATCGCTTAACGGATGCCCTCGTTCTGCGCGACGCGCGAGCCGCTTACCGCGAACTACGCGATCATCTGGAGCGGGGGGCGGAGCCCGTCATGGTGCTGGGGGCCATGAGCCGGCAGATGGGGCAGCTGGCGGCGTTCATGCGAGCGCAGGCGGAGGGGGGGTCTTCGGCGGACGCGGCGCAAAGCGCAGGGCTCCGGCCTTTTCAGGCCCGCACCTACGGGCGGGCGGCCGCCGCCTGGTCTCCCGACGAGCTCCGCCACTGGTTTGATCGGGCGCGGGTGGCCGACCGCGCGCTCAAATCCTCACGCCTGGACGCAGCCGTCTGGCTGTCGGCGCTGGTTCTCCTCACCGTGCGCGCGGCATGAAAAAAGACCCGCGCCAGGCGGGTCCCGTGAAAAGGCCGCGAGACCCTTTACGAGGCGTCGGCGCGGCTCATGCCGTTTAGGATCCGATGCAGCCGCGACTTCTTGCGGGCGCCCGCATTGCGGTGAATGGCACCCTTCTGCGCGGCCCGGTCGATGCGCCCGGACGCAAACCGGTAAGCCGACTCCGCCTGGGCCACATCCCCGGTGGCCACTGCCGCCTCAAAACGCCGCACCGCCGCCCGGTACATGTTTTTACGCATACGGTTGCGGAGCATGCGCTTGCGGTTTTGACGGATCCGCTTCTTTGCCGATTTGATGTTGGCCACTGAAACGCTCGACCTCCCGGGCGAAAATTATACCAGAATGCAAGAACAGCACAACCGGAATCCTATCGCCCAGGAGGCGCGATGTCCATGGACATCCGCATCGTGGTGCGTTTCTGGGCCGCTGCCGCCGCCCTGTTCCTGACGTCACAGGCGGTCGGTTCACTGACGGTAACGCCGCTCGGGGCGCTCAGCCTCTCGGCCCTCTTGGCCGGGACGGGCTCTTTGTCCGAGCGACTATGGCCCGAAACCGGCCCCGCCGGACCGGGTCTCCTGGGCTGGGTCGTCAGTGCCGGCCTCGTCTACATGCTCCAGTTCCCCCTGCCGATTTACCACGTGACGGCGATAGGCGCCGTGGCGGTGGGCGGCCTGCTCTTCATCCTCGACCAGCTGACTCCGATCTTCTTCCGCTGAGCGTTCTTATAAGACCCCTTGTCCCATACGCATGAGCGTGACGAAAGACGGGGGACAGGCATCATGCGCAACCACCGCTCGATCACCATCTGGAGGCCGGTCCGTGCCGAACGCGGGTCACGGCCGTCAAGACGATCGCGGCCGGTGGCGGCCGGGGCGCGGTCTTCGCCTCCTCCCGATCCGTTCTGGGGCCTGTTGTGGAGCTACGCAACCGTGGCGGCCCTCGGGCTTCTGGTCCTCACGGTCGTGTCGGCCCCTCCGCCACGGGTGGTGCCGGCCATGGCGCACCTGACGCACGGGCGTGCCTCCTCGAGACTCTCGCACTGGCTTTCCCGCATCCGGGTGCCGAAAAGCGCGGCCCGGGCCTGGTTTGCCGATGGGGTCCCGCTTATATCCTGGGTAGAGCATCGACAGCCAGAACCGTTGGCGGTGCACTGGGACTCGCTTTTGAGCGCCGCCGTGGGCGCGGTCACGGCCACGCCGCTCAACAGCCTGAACGAGCTTCTCTATGCGGCCGTGCCCACCCTGGCCGCCACCCCCCCGGGTCGCCCCCTGCCCGAACTGCCGCCCGCAGCCCGGGCGGTCAATCCGGCTCTGCCGGGGGCGCACGGCCTGGTCTGGGCTGTGTTGGGGAGCCGCCCCGAAGTGGGCCTGTATCAAACCGAGTCGCACCAGAGCTTTTGGCCGGAACTCCCGACGGGGACGAAGGCGGCGTACTCCACCCACTGGGCCAAGACCGTGGTGCAGGTGGGGTGGTGGCTGGCCCAGGACCTCCATGCGGCAGGGGTGTCGGTGGTCCAGTCCCGGGTGGACAACATGCGTCAGGGGCTTTTGGGCAGCTACGCGCTCTCGCTCGAGACGGCTCGGACCCTTCTGCGCTGGTGGCCGGGCATCCACGTGCTGCTCGATATCCAGCGATCCGACAGCGCGTCCGCGTCGACCGTGGCCGTGGTGCACGGGACCCGGATGGCGCGCATTCGCTTCGTGGTGGGCACCGATCAGCTGGTGGCGGACCCGCACTGGCACGAGAACCTGCACTTTGCGGTGGCCCTCGCCCAGGAGCTCCGGCGGATAGCGCCCGGCATTCTCCAGAATGACGCCGTCGACACTGTGCCCTTTCGCTATAACCAGCAGCTGTTGCCGGGCGATCTGGTGGTGGAAGTAGGCGGCCCTGAAAGCACGCTGGGGGAGGAACGCCGGGCGGTGTATGAGCTCGCCCATGCGCTCGCCGCTCTCATCCGGGAAGGCCGGGTGCCGCGGTAGGATGAGGGGTGGTTTGGCTACACTCCAGTGCGAGAGGTGAATGTCGATGAATCCCCTGACTCTCACAGTGCTGTACTACAGCGCGACCGGTACCAATCATGCGATGGCGCAGGAGGCCGCCCGGGAAGGCGAGCGGCAAGGGGCCCGGGTCCGATTACGGCAAGTAGCGGAACTGGCACCGGAAGCGGCCATTGCCATGAACGCGGCCTGGCAGGCTCACCGCGCGGCCACCCGTCACGTCGAGGTCGCGACGTTAGAGGACCTACAGGCGGCCGACTGCCTCATGGTCAGCATGCCAACCCGGTTTGGTGGCATTCCGGCCCAAATGAAGCAGTTTCTGGACCAAGCCGGCCCTCTATGGGCCACCGGCAAGCTGGTCAACAAGGCCGTGTCGGCCATGAGCTCCGCCCAAAACCCGCACGGCGGGCAGGAGGCGACCCTCCTCTCGTTTTACACCGTGATGTGGCATTGGGGCGCCATCGTGGTAGCGCCTGGCTATACGGATCCTACCTTCATCGCGGCCGGCGGCAACCCCTACGGGGTGAGCACGGTCGCCGTCGAGGGTGGCCGGCTGAAGCCGGAGACGGTGGCGGCCGTGCAGGCCCAGACCCGTCGGCTACTGCAGGTGGGCGGGTGGATCCGCGACGGGGCGAGTCAAGGGGCCCCATAAAGGCCTGACGCGAGTCCGGTCGCCGTCCGCGCTGATTCTTCATTGACACGTCCCCGAGCCGGGATAGGATCAGGGTGGAGGAATCGGATGTTCCAGCCGGACGTTGAGACGTTGCCTCGGGCCGATCTCACCCGCCTGCAAGAAGAGCGCTGGCGGCGTCTCTTCGAACGGCTGGAGCGCTCGCCTTTCTACCGGGGCCGCATCACGGTGACGCATGGCATGCAGGCGCATCCGCTGGACGCCGTCGCCGACCTGCCGTTTACCTACAAGCACGATCTGCGTGAACACTATCCGTGGGGCCTCCTGGCCGTGGAACGCGACCAGGTAGCCCGCCTGCATGCGTCCTCCGGCACCGGGGGCAAACCCACGGTCGTGTCCTATACCCGGGGCGATCTGAACGTGTGGGCAGAGCTTTGCGCGCGCGCCCTGGCGATGGCGGGGGCGCGACCCGGCGATCGGATTCACAACGCGTACGGGTATGGGCTTTTTACTGGGGGGCTCGGCCTGCACCAGGGTGCCGAGCTGCTGGGCGCGACGGTGGTGCCGGCATCCGGGGGTGCGACCCGGCGACAGGTCACCCTCATCGCGGATCTGGAGCCGGATGGGCTTTGCTGCACGCCGTCATTTGCGTGGGCGCTGGCAGAGACCATGCGGGAGATGGGCTACGACCCCCGGGAGACCTCCCTGCGCTACGGGGTCTTCGGCGCTGAGCCGTGGACCGAAGCCATGCGCGAGCGCATCGAAGCCGCGTTCTCGATCGTGGCCCTCGATATTTATGGTTTGTCGGAGATCGTGGGACCGGGGGTGGCCATGGAGTGCCGGGAGGGGCGTCGGGGCCTTCATGTGGCCGAAGACCACATCTATCCCGAAGTCGTGAATCCTGTCACCGGTGAGGTGTTGCCGCCGGGGGAGCGGGGCGAGCTGGTGCTGACGACCCTCAGCAAGGAAGCCATGCCGCTGTTGCGCTACCGCACCGGGGATCTGGTATCGCTCTATGACGACGGCTGCCTGTGCGGTCGTACCCATCGCCGCATCTCCCGCGTGCTGGGACGGGGAGATGACATGCTGATTGTCCGGGGGGTCAATGTTTTCCCGAGCGAGGTGGAGCGGGTCCTTCTGAGTTTCGGACAGCTTGCGGCTCACTATCAGCTCGTCTGGGAAGACGGGCGCCTGGACCGCCTCCGGGTGGAGGTGGAGACGTCAGCGACCCTGCCGGCAGCGCAGGTGAGCCCGCTCGAACGGGCGGTGACCGAGCGGCTCCGGCAGGAGCTCGGTGTGCGCGTGGAGACCACCGTCATGCCGCCGGGAAGCCTCCCACGGCCCGAGGGGAAAGCGGTGCGGGTGGTCGACCGCCGGACCCGGTCCAGCTGATGGCGGCTGTGCTCTATGCCCTCTACCGGCGCCCGCCGGATCCGGCCGGCTTTTTGGACCATTACCGATCGGTGCACGCGCCGCTGGCCGCCGACCTGCCGGGTCTCGTGGCCTTTTCGCACGCGCCGGTGGCTCAGAGCATCCTCGGTCGCGGGGAATGGTTCTATCTCGCGCGCATGCGATTTGCCGACCGCGAAGCCCTGTCGGCGGCCCTGGCGTCGCCCGAAGGATCGCTGGCGGCGCGCGACTTGGCCCGCTTCGCGCGAGATCTGGTGGAATTGTTCGTGGTGGACGAGGACTAGGCCGGAGTCGCTGCGCGATAGTGTCCGCCAGCGCCCCGGTCGGCTTGGTGCGGGTGGAGAAGAGAGGAGCCGCGGATGGACGAGGCCCTGATTCTGCTCGAGGATGATGGTCCGGTGCGGATCGTGCGTCTGAACCGGCCGCGGGTGCTGAATGCCCTGAACACGGCCGTGATGGAGCGGCTGTCGGCAGAGCTCCTGGCGGCGGGCCGGGATGACTCCGTCCGGGTGGTGGTGCTGACCGGGAACGAACGGGCCTTTGCCGCCGGTGCTGACATTGCCGAGATGCAGGGCAAATCGTCCGTGGACATGCTCGACTCGGCGCAGATAAATGCCTGGGAGGCCCTGGCCCGCTTCCCGAAACCCCTCATCGGGGCGGTAGCGGGCTGGGCGCTCGGCGGCGGATTCGAGCTCGCGCTCGCGTGCGACCTGTTGGTAGCGGCGGAGAACGCGCGCTTCGGCCAGCCGGAAATCAATATCGGCGTCATGCCGGGTGCTGGAGGCACTCAGCGGCTTACCCGCGCCGTGGGCAAGGTGCGCGCGATGGAGCTCGTCCTGGGCGGTCGACCGATCGACGCCGCCACCGCTCTCAGCTGGGGCCTCGTCAACCGGGTCGTGCCGGTGGAGCATTGCCTCCCAGACGCCGTGGCTTGGGCGAAGGAGCTGGCCGCAGGTCCGCCCGTGGCCCAGCGGCTGGCCAAAGAATCGGTGCTGTTTGCCTTTGAGAGCCCGCTCGAGTCGGGTCTGCGGCATGAACGCCGACTCTTTACGGAGCTCTTTGCGACCGCCGATCAAAAAGAAGGCATGGAAGCCTTCCTGCAAAAGCGTCCGCCCGACTTTCGGGGCCGCTGACCCGGGTGGTTCCGGAGGAGAAAGCCACTCGACAAGTCCTGCGGCTCATGCTGGGAGCCGCGGTAACGGATCTGGGCACCGGGCTCTTCTTTCTGCTCGGCCCGTGGCTCATGTACGACCTCACCCGCTCCGCGTTCTGGGTGGGCACGGTGGCCGTGGTGCAGGGGCTCATGGCGTGGGTGGGTCCGGGTCTCGGGTGGGTGGTGGACCGGGTCGACCGGCGCCACGCCCTGATTGTGGCGCTCTTGGTGCAGGCCGTCGGTTCGGGCGGCCTCGCGCTGCTCGTCGAGGTGCATCGGGCGACCGTGCCGCTCGTGCTTATCGGCGTCGTCCTGATCATGAGCGGCACCCGCCTGCAACTCCTGGCCGGCTCGACGATCCGGTTCCTGTTGACCCCGGCCGCGTCGCGCCTTCGTCTCAACAGCTGGTGGGCGCTCGTCACCCTTCTCGCCCAGTACGGCGCGCCGGGCCTCGCTGGTTTTCTCTTGCAGTGGCGCGGGGAGGGGTTCGCGCTTCTGGTGCAGACGGCCTCGGTGGCCCCCATGCTGGCGGCCGCCTTCCTGCTGCCAGGGCTGGCGGCCCCGCCCCGCGAGACGTCAGGAACCCTCCGGGAAGCGGCCCGCACCCTGGTGGGAGAACGCGCCCTGTGGTATTTCACCCTTACGATGGCGCTTTGGAACTGGAGTTTCGGCGGGATCCTCGCCATCTTGGTGTATTTCTACCGGCATGACCTGCACTTCAGCGCGGCCGAGGTGGGCCTCGCGGGCGTCTTGATGGGCCTCATCCCGATGGGATTTGCGATTGTCGGCATGAAATTGAATCAGCGCTTCGGTCCCGGACGGGTGTTGGTGGGAGGCGTGCTCCTCTCCGGCCTCGGGATGATGGTCCTGCCGGGTCTGGGCTCTCCGTACTCGGTCGGTGCCTGCCTCGGCGCGCTGGACGGTCCCATCGCCCCCATCCTGGCGGCCATGAGCACCATTTCCCAGGCGCGGATTCCGTCACGCCTCTATGGGCAGGTGAACGCATTCCGGCAGCTGGTATCCATGGGACCGGGACCGACGGCCAGTGTGCTGGCCGGACTGCTGGCGGGCCGCTTCGGGGCCGGTCCCGTGATTGAAGGGCTGGGTGCCGTCACCGTTATGGGTGCGCTGCTGCTGGCCTGGAGGACCCCGGTGGGCCGAGTGACGCTCGGGGGGCGTTTTGAGGATGGGCGGACCAGCCGGGGGCGGGTGCCGATGGCGGCTGGCGACGCCGAGTAAGGGAGGGGAGCGAGGACACGTGGGCCCGGTGGGGGACGAAGTGTGCAAAGGAGACGGGCCGATGGGTGGACCATTGACGAGCAGGGACGGACAGGTGCGCCTGCGCCCGGTGAAGGTGGCGGAGGATGTGGCCACCGCCGTCGCCTGGTATCGGGATCCCGTGGTGCTGTGGGGCTCGGAGGGCTCGACCGAACCCTTCACGCCCGAGCGGGTGGCCCGGATGTACGAGGTGTTGGCGGCGCGGGGCGAGGTCTATATCGTTGAGGTGCAGGGCCCGGACGGCTTTATCGCCGTCGGCGACGCGGCGTTAAGTTCGGTCGGTGTCCCCATTGTGATCGGGGAGGCCAGCTGGCGCGGGCGCGGCATCGGGCGCCAGGTGCTCGCACTCTTAATCGCACGAGCCCAGGCGCTCGGATTGCCGGAGTTGGTGGCGCATCAGATTTATGCGGACAATCGGGCGAGCCTCCGCCTGTATGAGGGAGCCGGGTTTCGGGTGGTGAGCGGCGGGGAAGAGGGTGGGCGGCCCTTCTTCCGCCTGCGGCTCCCACTGGAGGGGCCGGAAAGCGCGGACGCGGGATCGGCGCCGGCTTTGTTATGATCGCGCGGAGGGGGAGCTCTACTGGCCGCGGATCCTAGCCGACTTCGTAACTTTTGCATCATCGCGCACATCGACCACGGGAAGTCGACCCTCGCCGACCGCATCCTGGAGGCCACGGGCGCGTTGTCGGCGCGCGAGATGACGCCGCAGGTGCTCGATCAGATGCAGCTCGAACGCGAGCGGGGCATCACCATCAAGGCCCAGGCGGTGCGGCTTTCGTACCGCCGTCCGGGTGAGCGCGAGCCCTACGTCATGAATCTCATCGATACTCCGGGGCACGTGGATTTCACCTACGAGGTGTCGCGGAGTCTGGCAGCGTGCGAGGGAGCGCTCTTGGTGGTGGACGCCTCGCAGGGGGTGGAGGCGCAGACCCTGGCCAATCTTTACCTGGCTCTCGAACATGATTTGGCTATCATCCCGGTCATCAACAAAATTGACCTGCCGAGCGCGGAGCCGGAGCGGGTGGCGGCGGAGCTTTTGGAAGTGGGGGTGGAAGGCGAGCCGGTGCTGGTGTCGGCCAAGCTCGGGCTGGGCATTGATACCGTTCTGGACGCGATTGTGGACCGCATCCCGCCGCCTGCCGGCGACGCGGCCTCCCCCCTGCAGGCGCTCATCTTTGACTCGCGTTTTGACGCCTATAAAGGCGTCCTGGTTTACGTGCGGGTCGCCGAGGGCACCCTGGCACAGGCGGCGCGCATCCGTTTTATGCAGGGCGGCGGCGAATTTCAGGTCCAGGAAGTGGGGGTGTTCCGGCCGGCGCTGACGCCGGTCACGGACCTCCAGGCGGGCGAGGTGGGATATTTCGCCGCCGCCATCCGGGACGTGCGCGAAACGCGGGTCGGCGATACCGTCACCGGGGCCGAGCGCCCGGCCGCCACGTCCCTGCCCGGATACCGGCCGGCCCAGCCGATGGTATTCTCCGGCCTTTATCCGGTCGACAGCCAGGAATACGGCCGCCTGAAAGAAGCATTAGAAAAGCTCCAGTTGAACGATGCCGCCCTGGTTTTCGAGCCGGAGACCTCCGAGGCGCTGGGATTCGGCTTCCGGGCCGGATTTTTAGGACTTCTCCACCTCGAGGTGGTGCAGGAGCGCATCGAGCGCGAGTACGGGCTCGCGCTCATCACGACCGCCCCTAACGTCGCCGTCCGCGTGCGGGTGGCGGGCGGGCGCGAGCTTTCGGTCGACAATCCCGCGCGGCTGCCGCCGGCCGGCAGCATCGAGGCCCTTGAGGAGCCGTTTGTAAACGCCAGCATCATCGTGCCGAGCGAGTACATCGGAGCCGTCATGGACCTGGCTCAGGATCGCCGGGGCGAATATCGTGACATGACCTATCTCGATCCGAAGCGCGTTCTCATCACCTACCGGCTGCCTCTGTCCGAGATCATGTATGACTTCTTCGACCAGTTGAAGAGCCGGACCCGGGGATACGCGTCGTTCGACTATACGTTTGACACCTACCGGGAGTCGGACCTCGTGCGGCTTGACATCCTGTTGAACGGAGAGGTGGTGGACGCCCTGTCCGTGATTGTCCACCGCCAAAAAGCTGAGGCGCGGGGGCGGGCGCTGGTGGAAAAGCTGAAAGAGCTCATCCCGCGGCAGCTGTTTGAGGTGCCGGTGCAGGCAGCTATTGGCGGGCGGGTGATTGCTCGCGAGACGGTCCGCGCGATGCGGAAGGACGTGCTCGCCAAGTGTTACGGGGGCGACATCACCCGTAAGCGGAAGCTTCTCGAAAAGCAGCGGGAAGGCAAGCGGCGCATGAAGTCCGTCGGGAGTGTGGAGCTGCCGCAAGAGGCGTTTATGGCCATCTTAAAGCTCGGGCCGTCATGAACGGCGCGGGGGTGTATGTGCACCTGCCCTTTTGTGTGACCCGGTGCGCGTACTGTGATTTTGCCATTCACCTCACCACCGATGCCGCCGTGCAGGCCCGCTATTATGACGCCGTGCTCCGGGAATGGGCACTCCGCGACCCCGGGCCCGGGCCGATTGTCTCCATTTACTTCGGGGGCGGCACTCCGTCGCTGGCACCACCGGCCGCCATTGCCCGTATCATTGCGGCCGTCACGGAGCGGGTCGCGGTCGCGGTCGACGCGGAGGTGACGCTCGAGGCCAACCCCGGTACGGTCAGCGACGCGACACTCGATGGCTATCGCCGGGCGGGCGTGAACCGGCTGTCCATCGGCGTGCAGGCAGCCGAGAGCCGGATTCTTCAAGCCATGAATCGCCCGCACGACTTCAGCCAGGCGGTGGCGGCGGTCGCCGGGGCCCGGGCGGCCGGCATCGACAACGTGAACCTCGACGCCATGTATGGCTATCCGGGGCAGACGCTCACCGATGTCGAGCGGACGGTGCAGGCGCTCGTGGAGCTGGAGCCGGAGCACCTGTCCCTCTATCAGCTGCAGCTGGAGAAAGGTACCGTCCTTCGGCGCGAGGTGAGCCGCGGGCGGGCCGTGATGCCGGATGAGGATCTGACGGCCGATATGGCCGAGCGGGCCGCACAAATAGCGGAGGCGGCGGGCCTCCATCGGTATGAGGTGTCAAATTTCGCGCGTCCGGGCCGGGCCTCGCGCCACAATCGGCTCTATTGGAATCAGGCGCCCTACGTGGGTCTCGGGATGGGCGCCCACAGCTTTGACGGCCGACGGCGGGCGTGGAACGTGCGGAGCCTCTCGGGGTATCTCGCACGCCTCGAGGCCGGACAGCTGCCGGAGCTGGGCGGCGAGGACTTAAGCCGCGACGAGCTCATGAGCGAATTTGTGTGGCTCGGCCTCCGGCAGGTCGACGGGATCGCTGCGGCGGATTTTCGCCGGCGTTTTGGCGTGACGCTTGAGAGCAGGTTCGGGGCCGTGATGGAGTCGCTCAGCCGGGCCGGCCTGATTGCCGCTGAATGCGGACGCCTGTTTCTCAGCGCGCGCGGTTTTGAGGTGATGAACCAGATCCTGCCCGAATTTCTGCCCGACAGTGCCGAAGCGCTTTCTTGACGGCATCGGGGGCCCGACGTAGGTTAGAACCAGCTAATTGGCACTCTCCAGTGGAGACTGCTAATCCTAGAGCCGGAGTTCGCGTGGACACGGGCGCGCAATGACGAAGGGGGAGGGACCCGCAATGGCGGACCGCGGTGCCGAGGCGATGTCGCTCCGCAAGGATCGCGTGCTGTCGGCCGTGATTGACGACTACATCCGCACGGCCGAGCCCGTCGCCTCGGGCATGCTGGCGAGACGGCACGCGTTTGGCCTCTCACCGGCCACCATTCGGAACGATCTGGCGGCGCTTGAGGACCAGGGTCTCCTGGACAAGCCGCACACGTCGGCCGGTCGGGTGCCGTCGGATCGCGGCTACCGATATTATGTGGACCGTCTGGTGGTGCGCGAACCGCTGGAAGAGGCATCTTTAGCCCACATTCGTCAGGCGTTGTCCACGCGCGTGCGCGAGATTGAGTGGTTCTTGCATCAGACCGCCAAACTCGTATCGGAAGCCACCGCCTACCCGGCCCTGGTCGTGACCCCGCGCGCGGAGCGAGCGCGGGTGACCCGGCTCTCGTTCACGCCCATCGGGGTCGACGCCGGGGTCCTGATCGTGCATACCGACACCGGCCGGGTGGAGAACCGAGTGCTGGCCATGCCCGAGGGCGTGGATGCGCGCACGATCGAGCGGCTGGCTGACGAGGTGTCGCGCGATCTCGGCGGTGTGGCCCTGCAGGACGTGGCCGACCGGCTGGCCCGATCGTTTGATCGGCATGCCCGCGTCCTGGAGGAAATCTGGGAATGGCTCTCGGTGCGCACGGCGGAGGAATCCGATCCCGTCTTGTTTGGGGCGATGAAGCTCCTGCGGCAGCCGGAGTTTCAGGACGTGGACCGCCTGCGCGCCGTCGTGGAGCTGTTGGAGCAGGTGTCCGTGGTGGACCGCCTCTTCGGCGGCGCCGACAGTAACGGCATGAGTGTGCGGATCGGACGCGAGGTGCCGGTGCCGGAGCTTTCGGATCTGTCAGTGGTGGTGGCCACCTGCCATGCGGCGGGTCAGGTGCTGGGCCAGGTGGCCGTCATTGGCCCGCGGCGTATGGAATACGGGCGGGTGATGGCCGTTCTCGACCAAGTGATGGTCGAGGTGGGACGGGTTTTGAGCTGGCTTTAGGCGATTAGGGGAATCGTGACAGATCACGTAACGACGCGCGGGAGGCTCGCATGATGGACGAGGAGCAGGAGCAGGAGCGGACGGGAGAGGCCAAGACCACGCCCGAGGCGGCAGAGCCGGCAGCCGAGCAGACGGAGTCGGAGGCCGCGCGCGAAGCGGCCCCCAACTGGCAGGCACTGGCCGAAGAGCGCTGGGACAGTCTG
The DNA here is from genome assembly GCA_021818685.1 of Bacillota bacterium. Lineage (GTDB taxonomy): Bacteria > Bacillota > Sulfobacillia > Sulfobacillales > JAIMBI01 > JAKATP01. The sequence continues at coordinate 17,043 of JAKATP010000020.1, forward strand.
CTCCGCCTGCGGGCTGATTTCGAGAACTTCCGGCGGCGCATGGACCGGGAGCGGGAGGAGTTCCGGTCGCTGGTCGCGAGCGAGATTCTCGCGCGGTTTCTCGTTGTCTATGACAATTTGGAACGGGCGTTAAAGGCGATGCCCGCCGACGAGGAGGCGTCGCCGTGGCGGACCGGCATCGAGATGACCCGGCGGGGATTTCTTGAAGTGTTGAAACAAGAGGGGGTGGAGAGCATCCCCACGGTGGGCCAGATGTTTGACCCGACGGTCCACGAAGCGATTGTGCGGACGCCCGACCCGGCGCCGGAAGACACGGTGCTGGAGGAGTTGCAGGCGGGATTCAAGACGCCTTCCCGCGTCATCCGGGCGGCGCTGGTGAGGGTCTCGGCGGGATCGGAACCGGATTCGGGCGGCGAGCCGGAACAAGGAGGCGATGGCGGTGGCCCAGCGTGACTACTATGAAGTGCTCGGCGTCCCGCGGGATGCCAGCCAAGACGCCATAAAGCAGGCCTACCGGAAGCTGGCCCGCAAGTACCATCCGGACGCCAACCCCGGCAATCCTGCCGCCGAGGAGCAGTTCAAGGAGATCAACGAGGCCTATGAGGTCTTGGGGGACCCCGAAAAGCGGGCACGCTACGACCAGTACGGCCACGCAGGCGCGGCAGCCGGGGCCGGAGGGGCGGGCTTTGGAGGATTTGACTTCCAGGGCTTCGGCGGTATCGAGGACCTGTTTGACATGTTTACGGGCGGGGGCCAGGCACGGCGCGAACGGCCTCAGGGGGGACCGGATCTGCGGGCAGACGTGGTCCTCACGCTGGAAGAGGTGATGACGGGGGCCGAAAAGACGGTCACGATCGGACGCCAGGAGACGTGCCCCACCTGTCAGGGATCGGGAGCGGACGGCGCGGCGGGACTTGAGACCTGCCCTGAATGCCGTGGCGCCGGGCAAGTGCGGCAGGTGCGCGAAAGTTTCTTCGGGTCCTTCGTACAAGTTCACACCTGCCCCCGCTGCCAGGGGCGGGGGCGCATCGTCGTGAAACCCTGCGGCGCCTGTGGGGGCCGCGGCAGCATCCATCATGAGCGGCGGATCGCCGTCCGGGTGCCGGCCGGGGTGGAGGACGGTGTCCGGCTGCGGATGGCGGGTCAGGGAGGCGCCGGTGGACGCGGAGGCCCGCCCGGAGACCTCATCGTGTTCGTGCACGTCAAGCCGCATCCCGTCTTCCAGCGGGACGGCGCGGATCTGCTCACGGACTTGAGAGTGGGCTTCGCGCAGGCTGTGCTGGGGGCGGATCTGGAGATGAAATCCCTCGAGGGTCCGCTGCAGGTGCGGGTGCCGGCGGGAACCGCCTCGCACAGTGTGCTGCGTCTGCGTGAACTCGGGCTCCCGCGGATGGGGCGGGCCGGCCGTGGCGATCTGAAGGTACGGGTGGTCATCGACGTGCCCAAGAAGCTCACGGCCGAGGAACAGGAACTGCTGAAACGATGGGCGGAGCTCCGCGGGGAGAAGGTGCACGGGGAAAACCGTGGAATCTTCCGGCGGGTGAAAAACGCTTTCGGACCGTGAGCGCCTGGTGGGCTGCCACGCTCGAGGTGCCGCTCATCGACCTGGCGGACGCCATGGATGCGCTGGCCGCGCTCGGTGCCGCCGGCGTGGAGTGGGAGGACGGGGAGCCGGTGACGGTGCCCTGGACCGACGAGGTGTTTCGCCCCAAGGGCGTGTTCGCGCGGGCCTATTACCCCGACGACGACCAACGTGAGGCCCGGCGGCGGACGCTCGAACGCTGGGCGGCCGATCATGGGGGCCGCCTGCGGTTCGAGCGTCGGCAGGAAGAGGAATGGGAATCGTCCTGGCGGCAATATTACCGTCCCATTCGCCCGGGGAGCCGGTTTTGGGTGGTGCCGGCGTGGGAGCAGGCGCCGGCGGGGGTGGCGGAGACCGATATCCTGTGGCTCGATCCGGGGATGGCCTTTGGCACCGGCACGCATCCGAGTACGGCGATGATGATGGTGCTCGGCGAGCGGATGATCGCCCCGGGCCAGCGATGGCTTGACGTGGGCACCGGTTCCGGCATTCTGGCGCTTATGGCCTGGAAATTAGGCGCCGAAGTGGCGGCCGTGGAGCCGGATCCCACGGCCGCGCGCGTGGCCGCCGAAAATTTTGCCCGGCATAAGGCCCCCATCGCGCTCACCATCGGTACGATCCGCGAGCTTTTGCCGGCGCCGCCCTACGACGGCCTCCTCGCCAATCTCACGGTGGACCTGCTGAAGTCGGAGCTCCCGGCTTTCCTGCCCCGGCTCCGGCCCGGATCCCATCTGCTCCTCTCCGGGATCGTGCAAGAGCGGGAGGCCGAAGTGTGGGCATTTGCAAAGAGTGCCGGACTCTATCCCGTCGACCGGCTGGCCGACGGCGCCTGGGTGGCCTTGGCGTTCGTATGGGGCGCCGTACGCGCCTAATACCTGTCAGGATAGGGCGGTTGGCTCGCAGTCATGCTAACCCCGGAAGGGGGCACGACGGTGGGCAAGCTTATCGAGCTCAAATTCTGCGACATCTGCCGCAAGCCGGTCGTCAAGCGCGAGCTCGCCGCCGCGTCCGGGGGGTTCTTAGAGAGCACCCTGTGCAAGGAGTGCCAGACGAAGTACGGCCACCTTTACCGCCCCTGGTGATAGGAAAGAGCCACCCGCTTCCCGAAGAGGCTTAGCGGGTGATGTGAGATGGACTGCGTATTCTGCCAGATAGCCGCCGGCACCATGCCGGCCTCCAAAGTCTACGAAGACGACCAGGTGGTGGCGTTTTCGGACCGGCGGCCGGTCGCCCCCACCCATATCCTTGTTATCCCCCGCCGCCACGTTCCGTCCTTGGCCGAAGCTGAGGAGGACGACTGGCCGGACATCGTGCGCGCCCTGCAGGTCGCGCGCAAATTGGGGCGCGAGGGCGGACTCGATGACGGATACCGGGTCGTGCAGAACGTCGGCCCCGATGGCGGGCAGACGGTCGGACACCTTCACTGGCATCTGCTGGGCGGCCGCTCCATGACCTGGCCGCCGGGCTGAGGGCGCTTTGACGCCGTTTCCGGTGGTCCCTATAATAATTGATGATCTGCCCGACCTGTGAGGTGGAGGGGAGGGAATCCGATGTCCGAGATTAAAGTGGGGAAAAATGAATCCCTCGACGCCGCCCTCCGCCGTTTCAAGCGCCAGATTCAAAAGGCTGGAGTGCTGGCGGAGGCACGCCGCCACGAGCGCTACGAAAAGCCGAGTGTCCGCCGCAAGAAGAAGGCCGACGCCGCCCGTAAGAAAAAGAAGTAGGCGACGCGCCGGAAATCGGGAATGGGAGGCCTTAGTGCTCCGCGAGCAACTGGACGCCGAATTGAAGGCCGCTCTCCGGCAGCACGACGCGCTACGCGTCTCGCTGATTCGGCAGGTGAAGGCGAGCATCCAGGTTCAAGAGACCCGCGGGCGCCGTACGACGCTCGACGACGCCGATATTCTGGCCGTCATCGCCAAAGAGCTGAAGGAGCGCGAAGAAGTGATTCCTGACTTCGAGCGCGGCGGGCGTCCGGATCTGGTTGACAAGGCCCGGGCGGAGATGGCCATTCTGGCGGAGTACCTCCCTCCGCAGCTGTCGGACGCCGAATTGTCGGCGCTGGTCGAGGAGACCGTGGCGGCGCTCAACGCCGCTGGGCCGCGCGACCTGGGTCGCGTCATGGGGGCGTTGGCGCCTAAAACACGCGGCCGCGCCGATGGACGCCGGGTGTCGGAGATGGTGCGCGCCCGGCTCACGTCCTGAGGCGGCGTGACGCGCCCGCGATGGTCCCCGAGCCCGAGGCTCGGGGTTTTTTTGTCGGTATTGGCCGTCGTCGGCTGGCTCGTGGTGACGCACCGACCCGTCATCCGTCGGTCCGCAGCGCTACCGGCACTCGTAGCCGTCATCGAAGAGGGAGCGGCGGGTCCCGTCTATGCGGTCGGGATCCCCGGGCAGGGTCCGGTGCGTCTTGGGCCCGCACCGGGTCTTGTCTCACCCTTTGACCCGGCGGCCGTCTGGCGGTCGGCGCTCTACGTGGCGCTGGGAGCCGCGGTGGTGCGGGTATCGCCGGGGCGCCCGCCCACCTTCCTGACGAGCCCCGCCGGGCGTGCGCTGCAGGTCTACGCCGACAATGGCCGTCTGTACCTGCTGACCGAAGCGGGCCGCGGGGTCGCGGGCCTTTACGTTTGGCAGGCCGGCCGGTTTGCGCGCCTCGGGCGGACGCCGGCGGGGTTTTTCCGCTTTCTTCCCGGCTCCCGCCACCCGTGGCTTCTCGTCATCCGCCCGCATACGACCGAATTGTACTGGCCGGGAGCGCCGTCGCTGCAGGCGCCCGTGCCAGGAGCCGAATCAGGCGCCGTGGCGGGCGGAGGCCTGGTCATGCCGGACGCTGGCCACGAAAGGGCGCTCTTCGTCATCGGCGTCCGATCGCTCCGACAGATACGTATGCCACGAGGGCTGGTGTTGGCGGTGACGGGGCCGCCGGTGTGGGTAGTCGGCACCGACGGCCTCTTCTCAGAGAAGAGAGGGCGGATCGGCAGGCGGGTCGCATGGCCCGCGCGGCCGCCGGCCGGCGTGAGTGTCGTGGGCGAGGGAGAGGGCGGACCCTGGGTGCTGGTGCGGGAACAAGCGTTGGGCGGCGTCTGGTTCAACCGCGCCGACGGCCGCTTCGGCCCGCCGGTCCGGCTTCAGTGGGCCGGAACGGGGTCTGTCTTGGGACTCGCGGTCTGGCCGAAATAAACGTCGCGGGCGCCACCCTCGTACAGGCGCACGGCCGCGTAGCGGACCCGTGCAGCGGCGCCGAGGAGAAGCGTGGGGCTGGCTTGGAGCCTCTCGACCGTGTCGCGCGTCCACGTCGACAGCGGCACGCGCTCCGCGTCGGGAAAGTCGCTGACGGCTGGCTCGTGGGCCTCGGAAACGTCCACCACCGTTAAAGTCGTCCCCGTCCGTTGCCACTCGGCCAGCTCCAGGACCGTCATCGAGCTCCAGGCCAGGACAGGAAGTCCTCGCGCCTGCCAGCCCCGGGGCGCCCCCGTGAGAACGCCGGTCACCTGGGCGCCGGCCGCTTCGGCCTCTTTGATGAGGGGGTCAATGTCGACCGGTGCCTGGGCAATCAGCACCAGCGGGCGGTCCGGACCCAGTTCGGCCAGCTGGTACCGCAGATGATAACGCGTTCCCGGCAGGGACATCGCGCCTTCGAGATGCCCCTGCAGGTAGTCGAGCGGGAATCGCAGGTCGGCGACCAGCGTATCTTCGGCGCGGAGCTTCCGGTAATCGTCGGCCGACATGATGCGGACGGCGTGGATGGCCAGGCGTATCCCTCCGCGGGAACCTTCGCCGGGACCGGGTCCGGTCCCTTTTTCAGGACATGCTGCCCTGGGACGGCACATAGCATAGCCGGGGACGGTGAGAGAGATGAACCGGCACTGGGGTGGACGCGTGCTCCAGTGGCTCGATCTGCCACCCGACGTGCTGCTCGACATTCCGCGTCTGGAAACGGTTGGCCACTTAGAGCTCCGACTGACCAATCACCGGGGGGTGATGCGCTATGAGCCGGGCCTGGTGGTGGTGCGTGTCCCCCGCGGACGGATAGAAGTGCGCGGGGAGAATTTTCGCCTGGGCTCCATCGACCACGACGCGATCTGGCTCATCGGCCTCATCCGCACCATCCAGTTTCACGTGGCCGGCTCATGAGGGGCGGCTTCTTCTGGCGGGCACTGTTGACCGGCTCGCTGCGGGTGTTGGTGCGCACCCGGCGCCAAAGCGCCGTGATAAGCGCGCTCGTGGCGGCCGGCGTGCCGCTCTGGAACGTCATCCGCACCCCCGAGGGGTTTTCCGCGACCTTTCCGGCCGAGCGTCGGCGGGTGTTTTATGCGACGCTGCATAGGTTTCCCGCGCGGGCGAGGGTCGTGCGCCGCGCGGGCCTCCTGCGCTGGCTCGGCCGCCTTCCGCGGCGCCCGGCGCTTTTAGCGGGCGTACTGGTAGCCGCCCTCCTGGTCGCTAACTTCACGGCCCGCGTGTATGTGGTGGACGTGCCCGGGGCGAGCACCAGGCTCGAAGAGCGGGTGCTGCAGGCGGCTTCGGACGCGGGCGTCCGCCCGGGAGCCCGGCGGTCGGGAATTGATGCGGCGGCCGTGGAGCGGGAGATCCTGGCCGCGGTGCCCGGGCTTTCCTGGGTCGGCGTCAACGTATATGGCGGGCTCGTGCTCATCCGGGTCCATGAACTCATCCCCCCCATCGCGAGACGCTATGCTCCCCGTCTGGTAGCGGCCCGCGCCGGCACGGTTCGCTCCGTGGCTGTCTACGCCGGACAGGCGGTGGTGGCTCCCGGGGATACCGTGCGGCGGGGGCAGGAACTGATCGTGGGCGCGGTGGTGGTGCCGCCGGGCCGCTATGCGCGCGGCGATACGCCGGCGGTGGAAGTGGCGGCCGGCACCGTGCTGGCGGCTGTGACCCTGAACGTGCGTGAAACGGTGCCGCTTCGGCAGCACTATGAGATCCTGACGGGCCGATGGCGCTCCCGCACCTGGATCCGGGTGGGGAACTGGTCGGTGACAAGTGGGCTGGGACCGGTGCCCTTTGCAGATTACGCGACCGTGACGCGTTCGCAGCGTCTCGTCTGGCGCGGCGTGCGGCTGCCGGCGTACCAGGTGACCGTGGTATATAATGAGGCCATCATTAAAGCCCGCCGCCTTAGCCTGACCGAGGCCCGAGAAATGGCGGAGGCTCGGGGCCTTATAAAGCTCTCGCGGGCGTTCCGGCCCGGCGCGCGTGTCATCAAGGAGCGCATCGGCGTGACGACCGCCAAAGGGGCCGTCACCGTCGACATCGAAGCCGTCGTAGAGGAAAACATCGCGGAGGCGAAGAGACCCGCCGGAGGGGGAACGTGATTGCCGGACCCGGACCAGTGGGTGATGGCCGACAACCGAGCGGCAAGTCAGCTGGCGGGCCGTAACGAAGCCCACCTGAAGCAGATTGAACACGTCTTGTCGGTCCGCCTCACCGCGCGCGGCAATGTCGTGGCCATCAAGGGAGAAGAAGGGCCGGCCGGAGCTGCCCGGCGGGTGCTGGATCTTCTGGCGGAATGGGTACAAAGCGGCGGCGAAGTGCGCCGGGACACCGTAGACGCGGCGTTGGCGGCCGTGCAGGAAGGCCGCGAGGACGAATTTCGCGGTCTCCTGGATGAGAGCGTCCTCATCACGTTTCGTGGCCGCACGGTGCGCGCGGAAACGCTGGGCCAGGCCCGTTATCTGCGGGCCATGCGCCAGGATCCGCTGGTATTTGGGGTGGGCCCCGCGGGGACGGGCAAGACCTTTCTGGCCATGGCCATCGCCGTCGCGGCGCTGAAGGCCAAAGACGTCGACCGGCTGGTACTGACGCGTCCGGCCGTGGAGGCGGGCGAGAAGCTCGGATTTTTGCCCGGCGACCTTCAGGATAAAGTCGACCCCTATCTGCGCCCGCTCTATGACGCCCTCTTCGAGATGCTGGGGCTGGAGACGGTGGAGCGCTACCGCGAGCGCGGCATTATCGAGGTGGCGCCGCTTGCGTATATGCGGGGGCGGACGCTGTCCAACAGCTTTGTCATCCTGGATGAGGCCCAGAATACCACGCATGAGCAGATGAAGATGTTCCTGACCCGCATCGGGCGGGGAACCCGGGTGGTGGTCAATGGCGACGTTACCCAGGCAGACCTGCCGCCGGGGGTGGATTCTGGCCTCATACGCGCCACGGAGATTTTAGACGGCCTCCCCGACATTGCCGTGGTGCGTCTCACCCGCAGCGACGTGGTGCGGCATCCGCTGGTGCAGACGATTGTGGCCGCTTACGAAGCGGCGGAGGCGAAGGCCCCGGCTCATGAAGCGTGAACGGCCCGCCCGGTTTGGACGCGTATGGGACGCCCTGCCGCCGCGCATGGTTCACACGCTCATCATCGCGGGGGCCGTATGGGTGGCCATTGGGGCCATCTTTGCGGCCAATCTTTACAGCCAGCGCGTGAGTGTGCAGGTGGGCGATACCGCCCCCCGTTCTGTCTATGCCCCCTTCAACGTGATCAACCAAGGAGCGACCGAGCGTGCGCGCCGACAGGCTGCGAGCCGGGTGCCGGTGGTTTACGTCACCGATCCCAAGGTGCTGGCGGGGGTTCAGCACAAGATTGCGGATGACTTTGCGACCATCGCGAATCTGTCGGCCGACACGGTCGTGCCGCTGGCCGATCGGGCGGCGGAGGCTGCGGCCCTCATTCCGATCGGGGTGCCGCGGTCCGTCTGGGCCGAAGTCCTGCAGCTCTCCCCCGGTGCGCAGCTGTCCTTGCAGTCGAGCGTGTCGGTCATCTTGGAAGGAGTCCTCTCGGCTGCCAACGGCGGCGTGCGCAACACCCCCGGCAGTCTGACCGATGCCAAGACCCTCATGGCGACCCAGGCAGCCACGGCCGAAAGCGACCCCGGCCTCAGGCTATTTGTCACCAACATGACAAGCGCCCTCCTCAAACCGAACAGCTTTCCCAACATGACGCTCACAAACCAGCGGCGGCTGCAGGCCGCAAGCTCGGTCCCCCCAGTGCGGGTCACGAAGGGGGCCCAGGTTCTGACGAAGAACGATGTGGTGACGCCCGCCAAGTACGCACTCCTGCAGGAACTGGGCCTGCTCAACCAGGGATTCGATCCGGGGCCGGCGGCCGGCGGGCTCTTGTTCGGCCTGGTGGTGGTGGCGGTGCTGGGCGGTTATCTCTACGAGTTTCGCCGGGATGACCTGCAGCGTACTCCCCAGCTGTTCATCACGGGCATCGTGACCGTGGCGGGGCTCTTGGCCGCCGAGACGCTCGGCCTGCCGGGGTCCGACTTCGTGATTGTGCCGGCGGCCTCGGTCATGCTGGCCGCGCTGGTCGACCCGGGGCTGGCGATCGTGGCGGCCGGGGTGCTGGCGTTTTCGACCGGGATTCTCTCCGGCACCGATCTGACCACCGGACTGGTGGCGTTTTTCGGGGGCGTGGCGGGTGTTATTGGCGTGCGGCGGCTGTCGGCGCGCTACGACGTGGTGCGGGTCGCGCTCTTGGTGGGCGTGGTGAACCTGCTCACGCTCCTCGGGCTCGACTTTGTCGAGGGGCTGTCGGTGCTGGATGTGCCGGTCTGGCAGCAGCTGGCGTGGGCCTTCTTTGACGGTGGCATCGCGTCCATGCTGGCCGTCGGCGTGGCGCCTTTTCTGGAGGCGCCCTTCGGTGTGGTGACCGCGATGCGTTTGGTGGAGCTCACGAACCCGAATCAACCGCTCTTGCGAAAACTCCTGATCGAGGCGCCAGGGACGTACCAGCATGCCATCCTGGTCGGGAATCTGGCCGAGGCCGCCACCGAGGCGGTCGGGGGCAATTCCCTGCTCGCCCGGGTAGGCGCCATCTACCACGACATCGGCAAGACCAAACGTCCCTACTTTTTCATTGACAACCAGTTCGGGGCGGACAACCCCCACGACAAGCTGTCGCCAAGCCTGTCGGCGCTCATCATCTCCTCCCATGTCCGGGACGGCTTGGAACTCGCGCAGCAGCACCGGCTGCCGCGCGCCATCCAGGACTTCATCGCACAGCACCATGGGACAACCCTTATCCGCTACTTCTATGAGCGGGCCCGGGACCGGGACACGGGCGAGGGCGTGGAAGAGGTCGACTTTCGCTACGACGGTCCGAAACCGCAGAGCCGGGAGACGGCGATCGTGATGCTGGCGGATGCCAGCGAGGCCACGACCCGCACGCTTCGAAATCCGACCCCGGATGCCATCGAGCAGGTGGTGCGCCGCATCATCAAGGAGCGGCTGGAAGACGGGCAGCTGGACTCGGCTGATCTCACGCTGCGGGATCTGGACGTGGTCGCGCGGACGTTTACCCGGGTGCTGACTGGTGTCTTCCATCAGCGCGTGGAGTACCCCGACCCGGTCTTGAAAGAAATCGAGAGGAGCCGTCGCGGTGGAGGTGTGGGTGGAAAGTCGCCCGGCGTCACTGGCCCCCTGGGAGGAAACGGTGCGTCAGGCACTGAAGGCGGGGCTCGCTGAGATCCGACCGACCGGGGAGGTGAGCGTGCTCCTGACCGATGACGAAGGCATCCGGGCCCTGAACCGGAGCTACCGGGGCCAGGACCGGGCGACGGACGTGCTCTCGTTCTCCCAGCAGGAGGGCGATCCGATGCCGGGCGCGGGCGATCTGCTGGGCGACATCGTGATATCCGTGGAGCGGGCGATAGAGCAGGCGGAGCGCTACGGCCACACTCCCGCCCGCGAGGTGGGATTCCTGGCGGTGCATGGGCTCTTGCACCTCCTCGGCTACGATCACGAAGAGCCGGACGAGGAAGCGGTCATGATGGAGACGGCGGAGCGGATCTTGAGTCGGGTGGGCCTGGTCCGGCCGTGAGGCCGAGCACGCTGGTCGACGCGTTCCGGTATGCGGGGGAGGGCCTCGCGACCGCGTTCGGGGCGGAACGCAATTTCCGGATTCATGTGGCGCTGGGCACGCTCGCGGTCGAGCTGGCCGTCGTGCTGGGGCTGCCGCGTTGGCAGTGGGCCATTCTGATCTTGGCCGTCGGTGAGGTCCTGACCCTCGAGCTCATCAACACGGCCGTGGAGGCCGTTGTCGATCTGGCCAGCCCGGCGCGCCATCGGCTCGCGAAGCTGGCGAAGGATGTGGTCGCGGCGGCGGTGCTGGTGGAGGCGCTTACGGCCGTGTTCGTGGGGATTCTCATCTTTGGCCCCCACCTTTTGGCCCTCCCGCAGGTGCTGGTTTTTATGGCCCGAACCCGTCCGCTGGCGATGGCCGGCATGGCGGCGATCTGGGTGGGGGTGGTGGCGCTCGGACTGGCTGCGGGTCGCCGGCACCCTCGAGGCGCGCAGGAGGGCGCGGACGAAACGAGGGGGATGTGAGACACTGGCAGCGATGAGACGTGATTCCAGGAAGGGAGATACCGGCAGGTGAGCGTCCTCTGGCGGGCGGCTCTCGGAGTGCTGCTGCTTCTCTTTTTCTCCAGTCTCTACTCGATGGCGGAGACGGCCATGATGGCTCTGTCGCGCGGACGCGCCCACCGCCTGGCCGAAGAGGGCGTCCCGCACGGGCGCATGCTAGAGCAGATGAGCCAGCAGCCGAACCGTATTCTCGGAACCGTGCTGGTGGGCAATAACCTCGCCAACGTAGCCGCCTCCGCCGTGGCGACCGGGGTGTTTCTGAGGCTTTACGGCGGGGTTGGCATCACCATCAGCACGGTAGTCATGACGATCATCGTGCTGCTGGTGGCGGAGATCACCCCGAAGACCTACGCGGCCCACCACCCCGACCGGGTGGCCATCCGCCTGTCGCGCTTCCTCCTGGTCTCGATGGCCGTGTTCACGCCGGTGGTGCAGGTGCTGACGGCGGTGGGGGTGGGATTCCTGCGGCTTTTGGGCGTCCGTGCCGAAGGGGGTCGGCTGTTGACCGAGGAGGAGATCCGGACGCTCGTCGACGTGGGTGAGCAGGAAGGCGTGCTGGAGGCTGAGGAGCGGCAGATGATCCAGGGCATCTTCGAGTTGGGAGACACCCCCGTGCGGGACGTCATGGTGCCGCGCATCGACATGGACGCAGTCCCCGTCGGAGCGACCTTGCGCGAAGCGTGGGAAGAGGTGATCCAGGCCGGTCACTCGCGTCTGCCCGTTTTTCGGGACACGCGCGATGACGTGGTCGGTGTTCTGTATGCGCGCGACATCCTGGCTTACGTGCGCGACCGCTCGCTCGATACGCCGATCGAATCGCTCATTCGGCCCGTCCATTTCGTGCCGGAGAGCAAGAAGGTGGACGAGGTGCTGCGCGATTTCCGGCGTGAGCGGACGCATGTGGCCATCGTGCTGGACGAATACGGGGGCACGGCCGGGCTCGTCACCATCGAAGACCTGCTCGAAGAGATTGTGGGGGAAATCTCCGATGAGTACGACCTGGACGAGCCAGAGATCCGGAAGATCACGGGCGGCGATGGGTATGATGTGGACGGCCGGGTGCCCCTCGACGATCTGCGCGAGGAGCTCGGTCTGAGCTTCGAGGCGGAGGACGTCGATACCATCGGGGGCTATATCCTACACTTACTGGGACGGGCACCCGTGCAGGGCGAGACCGTGCGCGCGGGAGCCTGGGAATTCACGGCCTCCCAGGTGATGGGCCGACGGGTCAAGCGCGTGCGACTCCGGCGGGTGCTGGAGGAGGCGCCGACCCCGGCCGAGTCTCCGACCAATCCGGCCTGAAGGACAGCATCGGGAGGGGCAACAGACAGGTGCGAGGCGACACGATGGATGAGGAGACAGAACTACGGCTCCTGCAGGCCGCGCGGGCCGCGATGGCGCTATCCTATGCGCCCTATTCCCACTATCCGGTAGGGGCGGCCCTCCTCTTGGAGGACGGCCGCATCGTGAGCGGGGCCAACATTGAAAATGCCGCCTACCCCGTTTCGTTGTGCGCGGAGCGGACAGCGGTGGCCGCCGCCCTCTCTTGCGGCCGGCGCGACTTCATGGCCATCGCGGTGGCGAGCCGGGGTGATCCTCCGGCCCCGCCGTGCGGCGCCTGTCG
>JAKATP010000165.1 GCA_021818685.1 Bacillota bacterium
GTCCTTCACCGCCGGCGAAAGGTCTTGCAGGCCGTGTCGGTCGAACGATCGGCGGGCGTCTGGCCCATGTCGTTCACGATCATGTTCGCCTGGGGCGCATCCACACCACTCGGGTAGCGTCGGACGGCCTCGGTGGTCGTCACCAGGATGGTGTCGGCACCACAGTAGTTGTCTCTAGCCCAGAAGTAACAGTTGTCCACCGTGCAACGAACTGAGATAGCCACCGTGCCGCCTCCCCCTTATTGACGGACGGTCGCGTGCTGAGGCCGCTGCCCTTCATGATTTTGATGCGGTGACTGGTCGTGCTCGAGCACCTGGACTTCGTGGGCGTGCTGCTCCAGAATGCCCTGAATCTTGTGGGTGTCGGAGGTCTTGACCAGGATTACGGCGCGCCCTTCCTGCACTTCCTTTTGCAGGTGCTCCCCCTCCTGTTTCGGCATCCCCCAGTCGACGAACGCACCGACCATGCCGCCGGCGGCCGCACCGGTCAGCCCGGCCGCCAACGGGCCGAGCGCCAAGATGGGCCCGATGCCGGGAATGGCGATAAGCCCCGCCGTCGCGAGCAGCGCCGTGCCGGCGCCGATGCCGGCGCCCCAGGTGGCACCGCTTGTGAGGTCATGGTGACCATTCTCGCTGTGGGCCCCGTTCTTGCGCGTGTCCTTACTGACCAGCGAAATGTCATGGTCCTCGACGCCGGCTTCCTTCAAGGCATGCACGGCGCGCTCGGCACGATCAACATCGCGGAACGTGGCGATCACCTTGCCCATACTCCACTCCTCCTTCTCTTCCGAGCCTGGCCGCCCTCGGAGTGAGCCTGCCCCATGGCCGTACCGCCTATCCGGACCAAACGCCGCCGCGATAAGTGCGTGAGCCCTTGAGATTGTACGCAAGGCCGATGGCGCGTTCGCGCTGGCCCGCTACGGTGGGCACGAGGTGGCATTATGCGGCTTTTGCACCGTTATCCTGGCTTCCGTCACGTGTTTTGGGGACAGCTCGCCTCGCAATTCGGCAACGCCGTATTTCTCATCATGGGTTTGTGGGAAATCCAGCTGCGAGCTCCGTTTCTTCTGGCCGTGGCGGGCCTCGCGATGATGGTGCCGAGCGGCCTGGCGATTGTGGGTGGCGCCCTCGTCGACATGCACGACCCCCGACGGCTCATGCTGTGGACCGATATCGTGCGCGGTGGAGCAGTCGGGCTCGGAATGCTGGCGCTCCTCTTGCACGCCCCCCTCGTCCCCGTCATCATCGGGCTTTTGGCCGTGAACAGTCTCGGCTCTGCCCTGTTCTCGCCGGCCGAGCAGGTAATCCTGCCGTGGCTCGTGGAAGACCGGGACCTCGGACAGGCCAATGGGGTCTATTCGCTGACCTTTCAGCTGTCGGGTGCCGTGGGCTCTTTCATCGGCGGTGCCGCCATTGCGGCCATTGGGATCCAGGTGATCTTCGGGGTAGACCTGGCCTCGTTCTGGCTCTCGGGTCTCGCTATCTGGCTCATGATGCGGCTTGTCGCTCTGCGCCCCCGTCCGACTAGCGATGACAGGGCGAAGGCCGGCAGCCAGAATATCCTGGTGGTCTTAAAAGATGGGCTGCGTGCACTCTCGGTGATGCCGTGGCTCCTCCGACTCCTGCCCATCATCATGCTCACCAATTTCGCGTTTGCCGCCGCCTTCACGATGTTTCCCTACTGGTGCCGGCATGTGCTACGGGTCGGATCGGTCGGGTACGGATCGGTCGATGCGGCGTGGGCGGTGGGGCTCGTGGCGGGAAGTCTCTTGGTAGGGCGCTTCAACGGCTGGTCGTTTCGTTCCGTCACCGTGTTCCTCGGCACCCTCATGGGAGTGACGATCCTGGTCTTTGCCGCCACCCGCGCCGCCGTGCCGGCGGGTGGGCTCCTCTTGCTGGCGGGAGCCGCGAACGGCGTCTTGAACGCGATCGTCGTCACGATAATGCAGCGTCTGGTCCCCGACGACCTCCGCGGACGTGCATTCGGCGCGTTTGCGGCCCTCCTCACCCTAAGCCAGCCCGCGGGCGCCCTCCTGTCGGGTGTCCTGCTCCATGTCGCGCCGTTGTGGTGGCCTTGGGCCGCAGCGGGCGCAGCCTCTCTCGGCCTCGCCCTCATAGCCTCGCGCGAGCTTCCCACAGAACGCATCGGGGGAGCCGAGGCGGCCGTGCCCGTCCCGGCTCAGTCCGTGCCCCAGTAACGCGTAAGCATGAAGCGCTTTTCGGCGCCTGCTATAGTGAGGTCAGCGATACTTGGGAGGCTTGTCGATGACCCCCGCCGCCTTTCGGACCCACTTTCCCATCTTTCCGGCCACGGCCCATCTCTGCAGCTGCAGCGAAGGGGCTCTGTCTGATCGGGTCATGGTGGCGATGAGCGAATTCATGACCAGCTGGCGCGTCCATGCGGCGCCCTGGCAGTACTGGATGGAGGAGGTGGACCGGGCCCGCGCGCTTTTTGCGGCCCTCATCCATGCCGATGCCGACGAGATCGCGGTCGTGTCCTGCGCCTCCGAAGGCGCTTTTCAGGCTGCGTGGTCGCTCGACTACCAGGCGCGCCCCCGCATCCTTACGAACGACCTCGAGTTTCCCAGCATCGCGCACGTGTGGCTCGCCCAGGAGGGGCGCGGAGCGGCGGTCGACTTCATTCCGCACCAAGAGGGGCTCGTGGATCCGCAGGCCTATCGCGCACGGCTTGATGCGGACGTGAGTCTCGTATCCGTGCCGCTCGTGTCCTACGCCAACGGGATGCGGCTGCCGGTCACCGAGATTGCCCGCGAGGCGCACCGCCAAGGCGCTCGTGTCTTCGTCGATGCCTACCAGGGGGTGGGCGTGATGCCGGTCGACGTGCGCGAGCTGGACTGCGACTACCTGGTGGCCGGTACGCTTAAGTATCTCCTGGGCGCGCCGGGCCTCGCATTCCTGTATGTCCGCAAGAACACCCGGGCCGCTCATGATCCCGTTTTGACCGGCTGGTTCGGCCGCCAGGACCCGTTTGCCTTCAACCCCCGACAGCTCGACTTCGCCGACGGCGCCCGCCGGTATGCGACCGGCACGCCCGCGATTCCGTCGGCGTTTGCCGGGCGCGCGGGATTGGAGATGGTGCGGGAAACCGACCCGAACGCCGTGTTCGCCCACGTCGCCGCGCTCGCCGACCATCTGCAGAACCGGCTGCTGGAGGCGGGTTTCTCGCTCTTCTCCCCTCTTGACCCGGCCCGGCGGGGACCGCAGGTGGCCGTCCATGTGGAGCGTCCCGAGGCCTGTGCGGCATTTCTGGCCTCCCGGGGCGTGGTGATCAGCCCGCGCGGCGAGGTGGTGCGCCTGAGCCTTCACTACTACAACAATGACGAGGACCTCGACCGGGCTGTGACCGGCCTCCTCCTCTACCGGGAGCAGGCTGGCGGCCGCGCCTGACGCGCTTCGGGCGGACGAACAGCGACCTGTGTCGACCGACCCTCCCGGATGCCGCCGGCGCCCGCCGTGCGGTTGGCGTGGAAAAGGAGGAGGTGGCCGTGCACGGCCGTCTCTTCCAGCTCCGGATGAGCGTCGAGGTTGTTGTCCGCCTTCCCCCCTTCACGTGACCAGTGCAGGGGAGGAGGGCACGGCCCCGTCGTAGGCGCCCACCCCCATCGGTCCGGCGACGAGCGTATCCCCCGGGAACGGAAACCGGTGCGCGCTGCCCGTTCCGCACGACAGAATCGAACGAGTTCAAGACCACGACCCCGAACAACAACGTGGCATCCACACTCTCGCCCTGATGTCGTGTCGGGGCAAGTTCCACCCCACGAACGCCAACACATAGAGGGCAAGACCGACCAGCAAGAAGCTGGCCACCGGCATGGTCGTGCGCCCGCCGTACCAGAGAAGTGTGATGGACGCGAGGCCATCTTGAGCGGCTAAAGGCATCGCACGTGCCGACCGTTGCTGACGGCCGCGGCACCTCGAATGCGTCGTGGCAGAAAATGCCGAGAGCACTATAGCCGGGGGTATTACAGATAATCACGGCGTGTGGCAACTATTAACCACGTGAATGAGTTCGTCGAAGACGGTCCGGACGTGCCGGGTGAAACCAGGCGATTGCCGCGGTTTCAATACACGGGCCCCAAAGCCCAAGTCGTTGGACATTTGCGAACGGCAGTCGAGCGTTGTACTCGGCCATAAAGGCCCGTAAGAGGCAGTCCTGTTGGTGTAAATCGTGGCCGGGCTTGCCTGTCCTGCTTGAGTCCATCGACTGTCGCTAAATTCCAGAACTCCACATAATAGAGGTCAATGCGGCGGAGCAGCCTTTGGGTACTGATGCTAAGCTGTGGGTAAGCGACGAAACGGGGGCGTCTACCATGAGCCGTCTGGCGATTAACGTCATCGGAATGCTTCGCCATCTCGCGAGAACGCGGCGCTTGCCCTGGGTGGGACAGCACCTAGCGGAACACAAGGCAGGAAACGCGCGTGTAGCGGAGCAGCAACGACGACAGGGGAAGATCATGTTCAGGGCAAAGCTGGATGGGGTCAGATGGTTTTGGTTTTGACACTGTAGTTCTGTGGATGCCGCAGAGTGGCTGGCCGTTCGCGTTGTGATAGGCACAGCGGAAAATAGTTGTGCCAGATGGGACCGAAAGGGAACCATTGCGGAGGAATGGGAGATTCCCACTGTACACAGGGGGGGAGTGGCGAGGCCAGACCTCCTATGGAGGCTTGCGTGTCGGCCGTGCCACTGGCCGATAGCTAGAATCTGCCGCGTGTCCAGTTGTGCCCGTCGCCGGGTCAATGCTGCCCATGGAGAGACACCTTGTGAGGACATCGTTCTTGGTTCATATGGTCTCACTGAGTTAGCTGACTAACAGGCTCTGAAGCACCCTCTCGGGCTTTCCCTGCCTCGCACACTTCCACACCCCTGCACGACGGAGCCACCGGTTGATGCGGGCCACCCGTCATTGAATGGTCGGAGTGGTTTGCACAAAGATGAGCACCCTGGCCCGGACTTCCCGACGAACCTAAGCCGAGGCTGTCGCTATCCCCGCGGCACGCTCTTCGAGTCGTTGAGGGTCTTCGTCCGTGAAGGAGAAGGCGTCGATTACCGCCATCCATTTCCCGGTCTTGATGCCGATCTCGAACACAGAGGGGGTTCCCCGGGGTCCTCTATGCGTGGCAGAGATCGGACCCGATTTTCGATGCCAACCTGACCGAACGACCGGCGGAAGATAATTTAGGCGTTGGCACGCGACCGTGTGATGGGGCCCCTGGAAGAACGCGGCGCCACAAAGTCCCAGTAAACATCGTCAAGAACTCCATCAGACTCACCAGGAGCGGGTGGGGGTGGGTTGAACTGGACTGTATTCGTGCGTCCTTCGCATAAGCGCTGGAGTTTTTCGACGCCCATCCCGCGGTGCAGCGATGTGAGGACGTTCAGCTGGCTTTCCCTAGGCAACTGAAGGGCACCGATAATGGTTTGCCGTTCCCCACTCGCGGGGACCGGCCCGTGAGGAAACCGACCCGAACGCCGTGTTCGCCCACGTCGCCGCGCTCGCCGACCATCTGCAGAACCGGCTGCTGGAGGCGGGTTTCTCGCTCTTCTCCCCTCTTGACCCGGCCCGGCGGGGACCGCAGGTG
>JAKATP010000166.1 GCA_021818685.1 Bacillota bacterium
AGCGGCAGCCGGCCACTGGTTCTTCGTTCCAGGCATGGTCACGGCCGCCGCCCTGTGGCTTCTGGCCGCCGCACTCGCCCTCGTACTCGTCACCCGCATCCGCCGGCAGGGGAAGGCGCCTGAGCCCGACTCCGTGTTTGTGACTATTCTGTCAGGGTGGGGCCTGTGGGCGCTTGCGGCCCTGCTCCTGCTTTTCTCGCCGCCACTGGCCGTCATAGCGGCGCTCGGGGGCGGCATCGTGATGGTGCTGGGGTACCAGGCCCGGCTTGCACCTTTCATGGTCGCACTGTCCGTGGCGCGCCGCATGCCGGGACCGCCACAAAAAGCGTTCTTTATGGCGCGGGCGATGAGCTCCCAGAACGGACCCCGCCTCATCGGACTCGCCATGCCGCTGGCGGTGCTGTTCCTGCTCGCGGCCATGGTGCAGCATCAGGCGGCAGAGGTCCTGGCAGGTACCGTGCTGGTCATGGCCGCATGGGCTGCTTCGACGGGCGCCATGGCGGCCGCCATCATTCGATCCGGCCGTCACCGCCCTGACGCTAAGGCCGGCCCCCAGCACTAGGAGCCTCTGGGGCCGCCACCCGGGCAGCGTTCCGGCCCCCAAGGCTGACGGAGGGCAGGTCCGTCAACGCACGCCGTCCGCAAGCCTGGGATTCGTGCGGCGCGGTACGAGAGCGTCGACGATGCGAAACGGGCTCATCGCCCGGCAGGGTTTGCGGACGCCTCGACGCGAGGAGCCAAAAGCGGTGTGGCCGTGATGCGAGAGCGTCAGGACGCCCGTTGTCCCCCATCCGGGACATGGGACGGACGGGAGTTCTCCGGCACGGCTACCGTCAACGCTCCGCTTCCGACCCCGTTGGGTTCCGGCGCCCAGGACTCCGGGCCGCGTTTCCTCGCCTGGTAATAGCCGTGTCCGTTGGACTGCAGGATGAGGGCCAGGCTCTCATCGAGGGTCTGCATAAGATTCCAGATCGGGTCCAGGCGGTCGGTGGCAAAGCTTCGGTCCATGATTTCCCGCCAGTTGCTGAGCATACCGCGCGGCGGCAGCGACCCGAGCCGCATCTGGCGTCGCACCAGGCCTTCGGCCACCTCGCTGAGCATAGTGCGAAGACGATTGGCGGTTGTGCTGTCCCCGTCGATCGGACCAAGGTACGTAAGCGTCATGGGATAAGCTTCTTCGTGATAAACGCCCTCGTACACTCGAAACCGTAGACGCCACTCGACCCCGGTCCACGTCGCATCCTTCAGTTTGACCATCAGATGGCGCCCCTCCCAATCTGGCCTGGCCGCCGGAACGGATCCTGGCTTACAGCGTCTTTGATGGGGGGCGAACGCTCCGTGACGGGCATCACGAATGACCGGTGCTTTCTTCGGATGAACTCACAGGCGCTTGATCTTCACACGGCGCCTTCTGGCACCGCTCCCACACCGAGTTCGCGAGGGCGCGGATGGTGAGGGTGACCGCGCTCCTCAACACCGACCGGTTCTTTCGGCATGGTCTAACGTGATCGAGATCACGAAGCGCGCACCGTTTTCGGAACACGATGAGTAAGCGGTTGCGAGCCGGGGAAGAACACCGTGCGCGAGGGAGTGAAGACCCATGGCCTGGACGCGGGAGCGTGTCGAAGAGGTCCTCCAGGATGTGCTGGACCCGGAGGTGGGGCTCAACATCGTGGAAATGGGCCTCGTGTATAACGTGTCGGTCGACTCGGACGCCAATGTGGACGTGCTGATGACGCTTACCACGCCCGGATGCCCGATGCACGGATCCATCGCGGAGGGCGTCCAGCGGATCTTGGAGGGTCAGCCTGACATCGGACAGGTGGACGTCGAGTTGACGTTTGATCCCCCGTGGGACCCCAGCATGATGTCGATCGAGGCGTTAAAGAAGCTCGGATGGCAGTGAGCGCGTTGGGCCGCGCGGGGTCCGGAGTCGCTGCACGACGGCCGTCCGCTGGCCGTCCGACGTTCCGCGTCGTGGCCCTCACCACAGGGGACGCGGAAGGCGGTCGGCTTGCAGCGGGCTCCGCAGGTCACTCCGGTCCCTGATCCTCTCCGCGGCGGCCCTTACACGGACCACTCCTGCACGTGCCGCCACGCCCGTCTGTTGAGGCTCACGTTAAATGTCGGCACCGGTGCTCACCGGCGTGCTCAATGAGCGACGGGGATCGGCCCACGGAAATGGCGGCACCCCGGACCACAGAGGGTCAGGGGTGTCCGCGCGGGTTGGGTCACGGTTCGCGCCACTCCGCCACCGCGTGCTCGACATGGTCCGCGTCGACAATCTCCGCCGACTGGCCCGCCCTGCTTTGAGCGCTCACGATGCCGGGGGCCCCGGCCCCTGCCGAAGGAGGCTTTGTTCGATGGAATACCGCATCACCTGGATGATTGACCTGGAGGCCGAGAGCCCCGAGGCCGCTGCGCGTCAGGCCCTCGCCATCCACCGGGACCCGCAGAGCCTGGCGACGATTTTTGACGTCACGGATGCACAGGGTCATGCCGTGATGGTGGATCTGGCCACGCTTCCCGTGGATCCGCGCCCGGTCGACCCGCTGTCGGGCCACCTCGCCTTGCCCTATTCAGGGGGTCTCGCCAGCCAATGGTGGGTGGATTGTGCCGCCTGCGGGCGGGAAGTGGATCTGGAGATGGACGGCGCGGGGGTTGACGAGGTGGAAGCGGCCGTCCTGGACATGGGGTGGCATCGGGTCCAACGTCCCGGACCCCACAACGCAGACGTGACCTACATCTGTGAGGCGTGCTACACCGCGCCGCCGGACGGCGCACCAGCCGGCACGGCGTCCCCTGAATAAGGGCAGAGGGTCCCCGACCGCTGACCCGATCCCGCTGTGGCACGTGCATGCCCCGGCGGCCTGGCATGACCCGACCTCCCTGGTCGAGAATCCCGAGGGCCTCCGACAGCTCGCTCACGCGGTCAGGGAAGCGTTGGCCCGGGGCCACCGCACCCGAGACGCCAGCTTCTTGAATCGGGCCGGTGCCCATTCTGATAACTTCGACAGCTAGGGTCGTCGCACGCGGCATCACGACACCACTTTCGGCGTTCATGTCAAAGTCAAGCCCTGCGTACTTGCCGAACGCGAATCCCACCGAGCGCCTCTGGAAGTGGCTGAAGAGTACGGTCGCTTGCCATGCCATTCACACACGGATGTGCAGGCGATCCAGACCAGCGTGGAGCGCTTCTTGGCCTACCTGAACACCGGGCCGGATGATGTTCGGAGTCGGCTCTGTGCCTAAGGGGCTGCTTTTAGCGCGCACTTATATACTGAAGGACGACCGTCTGCAAAATGTTACCCGCCCGGCCACTGCGTCGGTGGGGGTGGGATGGGCTTATAACAACGTTGCTTCGCCTCAGGACCAGTGCACAACGTAAACTGATCTCGCAAGTATGCCTGATACGTGTGCCCCTTCCAGATGTATCGCATCAGTACCCCTTGGATCGTAAACACGCCTGCCATCGTAGCCCGCTCATTAACGATGACCTCCGCCCACCCCCCGGACCCCGGCGCAATCCGGAAGGGCGTGAGCCGCACGGGTACCCAGCCCACCTTGATTCCAATCGACTTCTTTGAAACCGGATACATTCCTGTGTGCACCACGAGTCCCTTGGGGTTGTTTGTTACGGTTACAGAGATAATACGGAACGGCGCACTGGTAGAGTTTTCCACAACAAAGGTCCCAAACGCCACCCTCTGTCCAACTTGCGCTGGATAGGTCCATTGGATATACAGACCCTGCATTTGTTTGATGAGAGGGCCGGATGGGAGTTGGTGTGGGAGTCGGAGCCAAGCTCCGACTCCCAGCAACAGCACAACAACGACCAGTGCCGCTATCGCTATATAGTGTCGCGTTACATAACCCCCTAGGGAACCGGTGATAAACCCACTCTAACATCGCCGGCCGGTGCACGGAGAGCGAAGACGCTACCATACCTTGATTCTCACGGAACACCAACCACCGCATATAGGCCGCGAATTCCGGTTCAGGTCCTGTGGATAACGGTTGCGACCCTTATCGTCAGTTCCCTAGTACGCATAGATAATCTGCGACTGCGTGGGGAAGTTGTTATTGCCATACAGGTCCTGCGTGAATCCCGACATCAGCCAATGCTCCGTGACGTAGGTGCTAAAACCACTTTGGGCGGATAACGTGACACCCCACCCCGGGCTTACCGCGCCACTGTAACGCCAGGCAGCATTGGACGACCGCGTGAACTTCCCCCCGGCGGCAACCTGTGTGACATATTGATTCGGCTTGCCGTCATTCCCGGAGACGTTGTTACCGACCAGAATTCCACCATCCCACTGGGTCGCTTCCGCCTGATAATACGGTGAGTACCCCACACACACGTTGTAGTAGTAGAGACGCTCGTAGCTGAACTCGGACTTAAGCTGGTAGCCTGCGTCGTACCATTGTGAGGAGTTCCGGGTCAGGCCAACGGAAGCACTCTGCGAATTGGAAATGGTTATATTGCCATCGGACGACCAATTGCTGTCGCCGGTAACCGAGTACCCAACCTCGATCGAGGAGTCGGAGTTTTGTCCGTAAGTGAAGGTGGCCGTAGAGTCTCGCGCATTGTGTAATTCGCCCACCGTAGTATACGAGGCGCTTGTTCCATCTACCTCGTAGCGATAGATACAGGTCTCTTGTGGCGAAGCGCTCAGGATCGGCTCGCCATCGCGACTCGCGAAGGTGGAACTCCCTTGTGACCAAGGATGCGGCGTGCCGCCTTGTGCGAGTACGAACGCTGGTGCGATGCCAGCACCAGCTACGGAACCGATGTGTCGTGTGAAGCTGACGACATCCGGGGTCGTTCCCTTGTCTAGCACTATCACGGAAAACGATAGGTTTCCATTGTTGGAATTTGCTTGTGACAGTTCGCCCGGCGTCGGGACGAACCGTAAGAACGCTTGGCCCTGGGCATTTGTTGTTCCATAGCCGACGGGGGACTGAGTACCCCTGACCGGGCCCAACAGAAACACCTCCACGGGCGCATCCGCGAGGGCTTGGCCCTTGGCTGTCGCCTTGATGGCCACCAACGGGAGCGCGGAGGCGCTTGGAGGCGGCGGCGACGCCGCAAATGCCGCCCCGCCCCACAGCGCTAGTGCTCCGGCAGCGACCATGGCCCCATTCCGCATTGATTTCTGACGTGTCCGCACTGCACTCACGACCCTTCATGCAGTTATATTAACTCTGGTACTTCTTCTTACCCGTAAAATAGCAGTCATTTGTGATTTAGGGGGTGTATTCCCTGGCGGACAGGTGGCCGGGACCGGGGAACAGGGCACGGCGGCGGCCGCGCGGTGGCCGGGATGCGCACCGTGGGGGAGACGTACGGACCGCACGCCGTCGTGTGGCGCTATTGTTGAGGCTCACGTTAAATGTCGGCACCGGTGCTCACCGGCGTGCTCAATGAGCGATGTGGATCGGCCCACGGAAAGGGCGGCACCCCGGACCACAGAGGGCCAGGGGTGTCCGCACGGGTTGGGTCACGGTTCGCGCCACTCCGCCACCGCGTGCTCGACATGGTCCGCGTCGACAATCTCCGCCGACTGGCCCGCCGCAGCC
>JAKATP010000021.1 GCA_021818685.1 Bacillota bacterium
GTAGCGCCGGCACTGGGGCGCTGTCCCGCGCGGCGTGAGGACACCGCCTTCAAACCCGGCCCTTCGTGCACTTACGAAGAAGACCATCCCCCGGGGGCTCCCGGTGGGGGCCAGACTGATCCGGGCGGCACCGCCCGAGGCGCATGCCCACACGATCACGCCCAGGTCCTCTATGCCCGTGATGCCGTCAGGGAAGGTACAGTTCGTGATTGACCCGCAGATCGCCTTTCAGACGCGTTACGAGCGGCTCGTCCAGCGCGGGCGGAACCGCCAGCGCCTGACCGCGGTGTGCCTGTGCCCACACCGCCGCCTCCTCCTTGCTCCGGCAGTGCGAGACGGGCCGCTTCATAAGCGCCTCCTCCGCCTCCTCCACCAGGCGCTCTTCATGCTGCAAGAACCAGCGCAGAAGCTCATGTCGAGGCGTCATCCCGGTGGCGTGGGCAAAGGCCGACGGCAGCCGATTGTTCCGGGAGTGGTTGCACGACCGGCACGCTACGACACAGTTGTCGAGTCGTGACTGGCCCCCGCGCGACACCGGCACCAGGTGATCGATGGTGGACCCGGGGGTTCCGCACCAGGCACACTGGAGGCGGTCGCGCCGCACGACGGCGCGAAACACCGACCGGTAGGCCATGGGCGCGTACCGCAGTTTGAGCGTCCCGTCCACCATGTCCGCGAGCCCGAGGAGGAGGTTCTCCTCGGCCTTGGCGGGCGAGCAGGGGGTCAACGGACGGCCGTGGCGGTCGACGACCGGGACCTCGAGGACGATGACGTCGCCTCCTGGCTCATTTTATCCGGATGCCGTTCCCCTTTTCATCGTCTTTTGTTTCCGACCGCTGCGGCGGTCGGTTGCCGACTCAAAGGTTCCTGCTTCACAGCAGCCGGTTTCACCAGGCCCTTCTCCTGGCCAGAGCCTTCTGCTCCACAGGCGTTTTGCGTCTCCGGGGAACTCCCGGCGACGAGCGACGCCAGGTTTCGCGCCGCGTTCAGGTCCCGGTCGATCTCCAGCCCACACGCTTCACACCGGAAAACCCGGTCGCCCAGCGGCATCTCGGTCTTCACGTGCCCGCAGGCCGAGCAGGTCTTCGTGGATGGGTAGAAGCGCGGGGCGATCACCAGTTGGGACCCGTACCACTGGGTCTTGTACTCCAGCATCCGCCGGAACTCCGACCATCCGGAATCCGCGATGGATCGCGAAAGGTGCCGGTTGCGGATCATGCCGTGCACGGCCAGGTCTTCGACCACGATGACCGACTTGGTTTTCGCCAGGGCCGTGGTCGTCTGGTGCAGGGAGTCCGTGCGTTGGCAGCGGATGCGGCGGTGCAGCCGAGCCAGCCCGGCCGCCGACTTCCGCCGATTGCGCGATCCCCGTTGCTTGCGGTTGTGCAGCCGTTGCCGATGGCGCAAGCGCCTCTGCACCTTTGCCAAAGGCTTCGGAGATTCGAGCAGGGTCCCATCGGAGAGCACCGCCAAGGACGTGAGTCCCAGGTCGACCCCCACCACGGGCCCTTCTACGGGTTGTGGATCATCGCGTTCCACCTCCACCGCCAGGGATACATACCAGCGGTCTGCCTCGCGACTGACCGTCGCAGAGAGAATGCGGCCGCGAAACTTCTCTGTTGTCTCCTTGGTCCGCACGCAACCGATGCGCGGCAGCGTTACCGAACGCGGGTGTACCTTGATACTGCCGGTGAGCCGGAAGGAATCCCGTCGTCCGTGCTTGCGGCGGAAGCGCGGGAAGCCGACGCGATGTCCCTCCTTGCGGCCACGCCAGAAGTTACCGAATGCCCGGTCGAGGTCGCGCAGGGCCTCTTGCCCGCAACACTTCGAGACGTCGAAGACCCATGAACGCCGCGGTTTCTCCGCGTTCCACAGCCGGTGCAGTTCCACTGCGGGCGGCACTGGCTTCCCAGCGTTGAGGAGGCGCTTGCACAGGGCCAGTCCCCAATTGAAGGCGTACCGGGCCGTGCCCGCCGCCTTGGCCAGAAGCCTGCGCTGTCGCACTGTCGGCTCCAATTCATAGCGAAACGCCTGGTTGACCGTCATGCTTCCACCACTTCGCTTGCTGCCTGGAGCGCCTTCTCCGCCCGGTGGCGGGCCGACCGGCGGCCATACAGACGCGCACACATGCTGGTCAGCACGTCGATCATGTCTTGCACCAGGTCGTCTTTCGTCTCTCCCGGATCAACCACCACAAGACGCCGGCCCTGGGCGGCCAGCGCAGACTCGACATATTCCGCGCCGAATCGCATCAACCGATCTCGATGCTCGACGGCCACGATGGCGACGGAGGGGTCCGCGAGCACCTTCATGAGCTCGGGGCGGTGCCCATTGAGTCCCGAGCCCACCTCCGTTACCGTGCGTACCACGGACCAGCCTTTGCGCGTCACAAACTCGACCACACGGGCCACCTGCCCATCAAGGTCTGAACGCTGGTCCGACGAGGACACGCGGGCGTAAACCGCCACCCCGGTGGGTTCCTCCTTCGGGGGCTTTAAGATGATGGTGCCTGTGGGCAGTTGCTCCGCTGGCACCGGCAGTTTGCCGTCGCGGTACATTCGCCACGCGGCTTGGTAGGTTATGCCTTGCTCCTTCGCCCAAACACTAAGTTTCATGCCTACAGTATATCACACCTGCCGATGTAAGTAGATGTAACTGGCCAACTGTTGGAACCCCGTAAAACTCCGCCGTCCAGGGCGGATTTTGAGCGGGTGCTCGCGCCCGAGCCCATCCGAGGTAGGCGGTTGCTCAAGATACCGGGGTACACGGCGGCCAAGAGGAGCGGCATCGTCAATCTGACGGACGAACCACGATGTCGACGCGTTGGGATTCGGACGCAGGGAGCCGCATGTGGCGTACAAGCTCTGTCCGCGGCAGCCCACGGGGGAAAAAGAGCGCGGCGCACAGGTCCCCAACGCGTCCGCCAGCAATCCATCGCACCCACCACCCAGGGTCGCGGGCCGAACCTTTCGGGGTCTTCCGGTGGCTATCGCGTGCATCGGGACGGGATGGATGCGGCGAACCTCCTCGGCCACGGAGATGCATGGGGAGATGCGCACCCGAGGGTGTTCCCGCCTGGACCGTACTGGCCACGACTCCCCAAAGTCGCCGGCTGTCAGGCGGGCGTTAAGCCGGAGTCCGGGTCATTGCGGATGCTCCACCTCCGTAGGGTGGGCGGTCCGGTGCACCTCGAGATCGTGGAAGAAGAGGCGGCGCGCATTCATGGCGGCGATGTTCTGGAAGGTCTCGTCTTCCAGACCGAGCCGCTCGCGAAGGGTCTCGAGTTTTTCCCACTCGGCCTGGAACTGCCCGGGAATCCCGCCGGATGCGAACAAGAGCCGGTCTGCCCCGATGCGTTGCAACGCTTCCTGCAGGAAGCGGGGAGCGGCTCCGGCCGTCAGGAGGGCCACGTTGGGACGCGCTTCGGCCAGCGCGAGGGCATCGTCCCAGAACCGGGCATGGCGTCCGTGGATGGCGAGAATCACCGTGAGTTCGGGAAACGCCAGCGCGATGTCATCCCAATCGCCCGGATCGGAGAAGCGGAAGGGTGCCGAGCCGAGTCCCGCCGCCGCGATGAGCGGCTTTCCCTGTCGGCACAGAGCCGCCGCGATCGAGCGGTAGCGGGGATCGTAGGCGTGCGTGCCGGACAGACCGGGCCACGCGAACGCGCCCCGGGCGCCTTCGGCCAACAGCGCCTCGAGGACTTCCGGGTACTGGGGATGGGCGGGCGCGAGCGACGCTTGCCGGGGTGCGTCGTAGGCCTGGGCCAAAAGGTGGCGCCCGGCCTGGAGCGGATCGGGAACGGCCAGTGCCTTCCAGTCCAGGAGCACCCGCCGTTCCGGTTCCGGGGACCGGAACTCGGTCCCCCCCGCCACGCCGCTCGCTTCCCGCACGGGAATCGCACGCGCCCACGAGGCCGCGTCGACGGCGCCGAGCTGGATGAGCGCCGCACTGGTAGCGCTCGCCAGTCCGACCGGTTCTCCCTCCTTCAGATTCGCGAGCACGCGGCCGCGGTGAGCCGCCATGGCGCAGGGGACATAGTCGACGCCGCCAAATCGTCCGGTGAGCGGCACCAGCACCACGGTGCCGCCAATCTCAAAACTGCGGCTCACGGCCATTGCCTGCAGCCGCTCCGCTTCTTGCGGCCCGCGGGCACTGGTGACCATGAAGACGAGATCCGGAAAGAGTGCCCGGCACTCGTCCCAGCGCGTCTCACGCTCAGCGTCAAGACCGAGGAGAATCGTGGCCCGCCCGTAACGGGTCGCGATGGCGACGATGCCCTCTCCGGGGTCGAACCAGGGCCGCTCG
The DNA here is from genome assembly GCA_021818685.1 of Bacillota bacterium. Taxonomy (GTDB): domain Bacteria; phylum Bacillota; class Sulfobacillia; order Sulfobacillales; family JAIMBI01; genus JAKATP01. The sequence continues at coordinate 4,309 of JAKATP010000021.1, forward strand.
GCCGGATAAAACTCGCACTTGGCCTGTTGGCCGATGATACGGCCGTCGGCGTCTATCACGAGGGCACACTGCTGGCGAAGCCCGGTGTCGGGGTCGAGGGCGCGAAGACTGCCGGTGACGACCCCGAGCGCCAGATCCTGCGCCTGGCGGCACAACGCGTCGGTCTGGCGATTGGGCACCACCTCGAGTGGATTCAGGCCCAAAAACCACTCGGGAAACACAATCAAGTCGGCTCCCATTTGGCGCGCCAGCCGCATATGATCCAGGGTTCGGTGCAGGCAGTACCCCATGTCGCGCTGGTAGGGAGACTGACTGATGGCGATTTTGGGTATCAGACCTACCACCCCTCTTCCAGAAGATAGGTGATATGGGTTAAAATGGCAACGACCATCCGATCACGGTTTCTGCATCGGGGCTGGCCTCCCCCTGTGCCGCCTCCACGACTGGAAGTACGGTGTCGCCTTCGCGGACGTAAATCGCGCTCTGTCCGTCGAAGTGCGTATCAAAGAGGGCGGCGAGGAGCTGGGGGTTGATGCCGGCCCGGATCGAGGGCTCGCGGCGCATGGATTCCCACAATCCTTCCTGCTGCCACTGTTCCCTCCGCGATCGGTGGTCTTCCCCTTGGCGAAATACCCAGGGTGCGGACCAGGGCCAGGGATTGGCTGAGGGCTGGGCGATGATGTCGACTCCCTGGGCCGCCAGTTTGGGGACCACAGGGTCGAAGCCGGGTTCGTGCGACGTATGGGGCTTGGCGAAGGCGTCGTAGCAGATGGCGATGCCGAGCCGATGCTGGCCCACCGGAACCGGGGCCGGGGGCAGTTCGGGGCCCCGCGAGAGGTAGAGGCGGTCCTCTTGGGTCGGGACCAGATTGCGTTTGCGGCTGACGGACAGCACCTGGCCCTCCGGGCCGAACGTGAGACAGGTATTGTACACGTGGCGGCCTTGGGCTTCGAAGCGTTCGCCGCCGTATCCGAGGCGGTTATCAGGCAGGAGCGCCGAGCCGGACACCAGCGTGACCCGATGCGCCCGGGCCAGCTGGCTCATGGTCCGGTACCAGGCGCCATAGACGCGTTCCGCGGCCAGATGAAAGAACGCGACCGGAAGCCGGAAGGTGCGGCGCCCGAACATCACCCGGACCAGAGGCCCTGCCTGGGCCCGGCCGATGAGCAGAAAGGCGGCGTCGAGGGTCTCCTGTTCCCGTACCCCGGGCGGTGATCCCAAAAGGGCGAGAAAGGTGGCCAGATCCTCGGGCAAGACCACGACCGCCGGCTCGGCACGCCGGAGGTCCTCCATCGCATTCAGGAGGCGGTCCATGTGGTGAAAGAACGCGTCCTCGCTCGCATAGTCGCTCAGCGTCATGTATGGCTGGACCGCGAACAGGTCCACCGGATGGGTCCCCTTCAGGTTCCTTTAACCCCCGCGAATAGCTCTTGGTGCGACCTTGCTATAAGATGAGGTGACACGATTCGGGTCTATTCACAATTTGTTTTTCGCAAATTGGTTTTAGGAGCCTTACTCATGGATCAGGCACCAACGGCGCGTGAGCGTCAAGCGGCGTTTCTCTCCGCGCTCGCTGCCCGGCCCCATCGTGCGCCCGCAGCCCTTCACGGAACCGAGCTGGTGTGTCGAGGCTGGGTGCAGGAAGCTGCCCTCCGGATGCTGCTCAACAACCTTGATCCGGAAGTCGCGGAGCGTCCTCAGGATCTTGTGGTGTACGGGGGCCGCGGCAAGGCGGCCCGTAATTGGGACGCGTTTTGGGACATCGTCGAGACGCTCTTGCGGCTGGCAGACAACGAGACGCTGCTCGTACAGAGCGGCAAGCCGGTGGCCGTGTTTGAAACCCACGAAAGCGCACCCCGTGTGCTCCTGGCGAACTCCCTCCTCGTCCCCGCGTGGGCCACTTGGGAGAAGTTCTGGGAGCTGGAGGCGGCCGGTCTCACCATGTATGGGCAGATGACCGCCGGGTCCTGGGTCTATATCGGCACACAGGGGATTCTCCAGGGAACCTTTGAGACGTTTTCCGCTCTCGCCGAGCAGTACTACGGAGGGAGTCTTCAGCATCGCCTGGTCCTGACGGCCGGGCTTGGCGGCATGGGCGGGGCGCAACCCCTGGCCGTGACCATGAACGGGGGAGTGTCCCTGGTGGTGGAGGCCGATCCCGATCGCATCGCCCGGCGTCTTGCCACCGGCTATCTCGATGAGCAAGCGCCCGACCTGGATGCGGCCATGGCCCGTGCTGAGGCTGCCCGCAAGACGGGTGAGGCCGTTTCCATCGGTCTTTTAGGCAATGCCGCCCGCATCCACCCGGAATTACTGCGCCGGGGGCTGGAGCCCGACGTGGTCACGGACCAGACATCGGCGCATGACCCTCTCTTTGGGTATGTGGTCCCCGGCCTGGGCCAGGAAGAGGTGGAGCGCCTCCGGCGTGATGAGCCGGATGCTTACGTACAAGAGTCGAAGGCGGCCATGGCTCGGCAGGTCGAGGCCATGCTGGCCTTCAGGCGCAAGGGCGCCGTCGTCTTTGACTATGGCAACAACCTGCGGCAGTTTGCCTTTGAGGCCGGTGCCACCGATGCATTCAGCTACCCGGGCTTCGTACCGGCGTTCATCCGTCCCCAGTTTGAAGAGGGGCGGGGACCGTTCCGCTGGGTGGCATTGTCGGGCGACCCGAACGACATCCTGGCCACCGATCGGAAGGTCTTAGAACTCTTTCCCGAGAACCCGAAGCTCCGACGCTGGATCGAGATGGCCGAGGCCCGGGTGCCGTTTCAAGGGCTGCCCGCCCGCATCTGCTGGCTCGGCTACGGAGAACGGGCCCGTTTTGGGCTTGCCATCAACGAGATGGTACGCCAGGGCGAGCTCCGTGCGCCCATCGTGATCGGCCGCGACCATCTCGACGCGGGCTCGGTCGCCTCCCCCTACCGCGAAACGGAGGGGATGCGGGATGGGAGCGACGCCATTGCTGACTGGCCCATCCTGAACGCCCTGGTCAATACCGCGGCCGGGGCGAGCTGGGTGTCGGTGCACCACGGCGGCGGCGTCGGCATTGGTTATTCTCTGCACGCCGGCATGGTGGTCGTCGCGGACGGAACCGAACAGGCCGAAAAGCGTCTGCGCCGCGTCCTTACCAGCGACCCTGGCCTCGGAGTGGCGCGCCACGCGGACGCCGGCTACGAAAAAGCGATCCGGGTGGCACGCGAGCGAGGTGTCGATCGAGGAGGGCGGCGGGCGATCGAGAACCGCCCGTGACCCCCGCCGAGGTCGCGGGTTCGTGGGTTGATCAGGTCCACCGGTGGTTTGACGGCTGGCCACACCGGGTCTGGGTGGCGGAGGGAGAGCCCCCCGCCATCGTCGCCGAGGCCGGGAACTACGCAGCGGAACCGGATCCGGCGATTTTTCTCGGGTCAGAGCTGAAGCGCCGTGTGCGGACACCCACTACCCTGTACCTGGAACGGCAGGCGACGCCGGGCGTGGTGGTGGGGCTCAGTGTTCCCCCCAGCCGCTCCCATCCCCTGCTGGACCCGCTGCTGGACCTCGGCGCCGCCTTCTATCGCAGCCAGTGGATGCTGGCCCAGCAGGAACTGTCGATGCAGAGCATCATGCACGAAGTGCGCGGTCCGCTGACCGTGATGGCGGGATACGCGGAAATGCTGGCGCATCGGGGGGAAGTGGAGATAAGCCCCCTCTTCCTGCGCGAGATTGATCGGGTGGAGGGACATCTGCAGGAGTTCTTGGAGGCCGGGCGGCCCCTGGAATTCGCACCCGTCAATCTGTCCGAGTTGATGCGGCAGGTCGCCGATACCTTTCAATCCGCATGTACCGCGGTCGGCATCGTCGTCTCGCAGCGGGTGGATCCTGTTACGGTGCTGGCCGATGCGGCCAAACTGGCGACGGTCTTTGACAATCTCTTTCGGAACGCCATCGAGGCCATGCCCGCTGGTGGGACGATCCGCATCTGTGGACGCCCCTTGCCGGGAGCCGCGGAGGTTCTCTTTTCCGACACCGGACCCGGAATACCGCCGGAGGTCCGTCCGCGGCTGTTTGAGCCCTACGTGTCCACGAAAGGCAGAGGGCATGGCGTGGGACTGGCTCTGGCCCATGACATCATGGTCCGGCATGCGGGGCTGCTGGAGCTCACATCGGCGCAGGACGGAGTGACGTTTCGGGTGTGGATGCCGCGGGGCACGTCGGCCTGAGCGCCCCCGGGAGGCAATCGGCATCTGGTAAGCTGTTCGGGGATGGGGCGGCATGCCGCCCCCGGACTTCGGTCCCGCGAACGGAGGAACGAACGACGCGATGAGTGCAACGGGCCTCGTGGGTCGTGCCTGGCAGCTCCTATGGAAGAACCCCGGCGTCTTCAACCTCGTTTTCTGGAGCCTCATGCTCTCGCTTCTAACCGAACTGGTGTTGCAGACCCGGCTCGCCGCCGACCTGCCGCCGGTGCTAACGCACCCGGCGCTCATGACCTCGGCCCGTCTGGCCCACCTGACGTTTCCGCCCGGTGGGGCCCTGAAGCTTGGCCTCTTCCTGGCGACGGTGCTCCTCATCGTGACCCCGTACCGCCTGGCCGGCCTCTACGGGGGCGCCTTCCAGGTTCTGGGCAAGCGGCCGACCGTGGGCCAGTGGCTCATCTTCTTCCGGGTCGGCTGGACTATGTTCTGGCGCGGTTTAGCCGCCACCCTGGCCGGCATCGCGATGGCGCTCGTGCTTCTGCTCCTGCTCGTAGGCCTGGCCGCGTTGTCCTCGGCGCTGGGGGCCGCAGGAAGCCTGCTCCTTATCCCCTGGGTAGTCGCCGTGCTTTTTGCGGTGACTCTGGCCCTGATGGGGCTGGGCGCCATTATGGCCCATGACCTGTCCGCCGGGCAGGCGGTGGTCTTCGCGCTTCGCTGGGCCTCGCGCCGCATCGGGTTTTGCATTCTCTTTGGCCTGCTCCTCATCGGAGTCTTCGGGGCAAGCTTCTTCGTGCTCTTAACGCTGGCCCGGATTCCCTTCCTAGGAGCCATCATTCTCTTGCTCGGGCTGTGGGTGATGAGCGGATTCGTTGCCGTCCTGCCGGCCGCCCTTTACCAAAGCTCGCCGCCCGTGGAGCCATAACCCCGACGAAGCTGGAAACCCTATCCTCATCGCCCTGGCCATCCCGATTCGAGGAGCGTCGGGGCCAGGGAGGATGGGAGGATGGGAATGACGCGCCGCGAGGTGCTCAGGTGGCTTGTTGCGTGGTCAGGCGCACTCGTCACCGCATCACCCGTGCATGCGCTCGCGCGGCTCCGTCCGGTGCGAGCCTTCACCCCAAGATTAAGGGCCGTCCAGATCACCGACCTCCACTACGGCTATCGCGGATCCGGCAACCCCGATCCCGCCGCCTCGCTGTCGCAGGCGCTGTACCAGATCCAACAGCTCAATCCGGAGCTTCTGCTCATTACGGGTGATCTGATCGAGGCCGATGCGGACCCCCGCGTGCGCGAACGGCGCCTAGAAGACATCTGGGAGCGCCTGCAAGGCCTTCGGATCCCGCTCCTCGCGGTGCCAGGCGAACAGGATGCGCTGATGGATGCGGGCGCTTTATGGCAACGGGTGGTGGGGCCCCTTCACTTCCACGAGTCGAGCGGGGGTGTGCACGTGATCGGACTGGACAATGTAAGCCGGGGATTCTTGCTGGGGCGGTCCGAGCGGGACTGGCTCGCGCAGGAACTCCGCTCGCTCGATGAGGGGGTACCGCTTCTGGTGGCAGCGCATGCGCCGCTCGCCTGGTATTATCCAGCCTGGAACTGGTACACGTATGACGGCCCCGCCGCCTCCGCCATGGTGGCGCGTTTTCCCCACCGGCTCTTCGTGCATGGCCATGTTCACCAGCTCTTGACCGACGAGGTCGGGGGCGTCAAAGGCTTCGGCGCCCGGGCCGTGTCCTTCTCCTATCCCCTGCCCGACAGCCGCCATGCCCTGGCGTTGATGCCGATACCCATGGCGGCGGGCGCGGTAGACACGGGCCTTGGCCTTCGCGACATCCGCTTTGCCGGAACGTTTCAGATCACCGACCGGCCGCTCGCGCCACTCGCTGGGAGTGTAAAGCCGTGACACGCGGAGGAGTGCTGGCGGCGGCCATATGTCTGGTCGGGCTGGCGCTCGGCGCGAAAATGACGGCAACCCCGGTGCACGCGCGCCACACCGCCCCCGTCGTCACCGACCGAGGGGCCCAGCTGTATCGGGTCACCTGCCTCTCCTGCCACGGACCGCGAGGCGACGGACACAGTCTCTATCCTGTACCCGGCATGGCCGCACCGGCCCTGAGCCACCTCGATCCCCGTCGATGGACCAAGGCACGGATCATCGAGGTGGTCAGGGCGGGATCGCCTCCCATGCCCGCCTTCGGATCCGTGCTGTCAGGAGCCGACATCCTGCGTCTGGCCCGCTACGTGCGCGCAATGGAGCGTCATTGACCGCAGGCATCGGACGCCAGGCATCCGCATGCGGGCGAAGACGCAGGGAATGCGGTGCGGGCCGCCGCGTGAGGTCTGCCGCCCGGGACGCGCCCCGGTAAGGAGGCCACACCGGCGGGTCCGAGGGCGCTCGGATGGCTGGCTTCCGGTCAGGATCGGCGCGAGCCCCCTGACAGGGCGTTCAGCAGCCACCAGGCACCGGCGATCGGGAGGCTCACGGGAAAGACGAACCAAAGGGGAAGCGCCCGCAATCCGAGCCGGAGCAGGACGGGCGTGCCGACTGCCCCCAGGAGTCCCCACAGGCCCAGCAGGAGAAGTCCTGGTGGGTAGTTCATCATGAACGCCAGCCCCACCCATCCGAGAAGCAGGAGCCATCCGAGGGTGGGCGACAGCCGGTCCCGAGGGCGCTCCCGGGGGCATGACACGCAGCCGCGCCGCGTGAGACAGCGGGCACAGGCGGGACGACCGCAGCGGGCGCAACGATACACCTGGTCCGCGGCGTGCAGGGGACACACGGGCGCGCGGGGAGGGGCTGTCGGCGGCCGGATCGACGCCATCAGCATTTGATACGCCCGGTTCAGGTCCTTGGTGCGTTCCTCGGCCGCCCGCTGTAAGGCTGCATCATGGGCGTGCAGGTCAGGATGCCAGCGGCGGACCGCCTCATGATAAGCGCGGCGCACCGTCTCCGGTGGGGCCCCGATCGCGACCCCGAGGAGGGACCGGGCTTCCTCGAGGGTCAGATCCCATGCGCGCTTTTGAGTTCCCATCCCCCATAAATATGTGGGAGGCGGTGCGATGTGACGGGGAAGGGCTCTTCAGGCTGGCCGCCGAAGCCAGGCGAGGGGGGGATTTTGTGGTCCGTGACGTCCTCGCCGAAGGGCTCCAACTCATTTTTGTCGGGTACAATCCGGGCCGCTCCAGTGAGGAGTCAGGCCATCACTTTGCCGGTCCCCAGAATCTTTTCTGGCCGCTCCTGTATGAGGCCGGATTGACCCCGCGCCGGCTTCGCGCGGAAGAGGACCGGGAGGTGCTGCTGTATGGAATCGGCATCACGAACCTGGTCGAGCGCATGACGCCATCGTCCGCCGACCTCACGGCCGAGGAGAAGACGGCCGGGGCCCGGCGCCTCCGCGAGAAGCTCAGTCAGCTGAGGCCCGCCGTCGTCTGCTTGCTCGGCAAGGACATCTACCGGGCCTACGCGGGACTCGCGGCATCCCGCCCCGTCGTCTGGGGGCTTCAGGATCCGGTCCTGATACCGGGTGTTCGGGACTACGTGGCCCCGAATCCGAGCCGGCGCTCCACGGTCCCGTACGGACTCCGGCTCGCACTGATGCAGAGGCTCGCCGGTTCTCTCGCGTATGATCGGTGAAGGTCAGGAACTGGAGACCACCAGGATGACGGCCACGGCCAAGGCCAGCATGATGCCGAGTCGCAGCCAGAGCAGCATCGGTGTACGGAGGAGGGCGACGAGGGCTGCCACGCCCACGACGAAGGAGCCGGCGCGCACCAGCCAGAAGCGTCGATCCGGCCCGGATTTCGGCGGCCCCATGTCACCGCTCCATTCGTGAGGCGATTCCCACCCTATAACGTCCAGGGTGCCGTGGGGGTTCCATTCCACAGGAGCCCGTCATGGCCCGAGGCTATAATGAGTGCGAGAGTGGACAGCAAGACGGCGAGAGTGCGTGAGGCCGAGAGGAGGAGAGCATGCCGCAAGAAACCGAGCACCTTGTTGAAGTAGGCAGGCCCTGCCCCGATGTGGAACTCACGACCGAGATGGGCGTGATGCGGCTGGCAGACTTCCGGGGTCGGATCCTCGTTTTGTATTTTTATCCACGGGATCTGACGCCCGGATGTACGACCGAGGCGTGCGATTTCCGCGACCGCTGGGGGGAGTTCCAGACCCTTGGCGCGACGGTGGTCGGTGTCAGCACCGACTCTCTCGCCAGTCACGCCCGGTTTGTCGCCAAGCACCAGCTGCCGTTCGTGTTGGCGAGCGACCAGGAGGCAGAGGCCGCGCGGGCCTTTGGCGTGTATAAAGAGAAAGTGCTCTACGGCAAGCGCTCCATGGGCATCGAGCGGTCTACCTTTGTCATCGATCGGGACGGCATCGTCCGGGCCGAATTCCGCAAGGTGAAGGTGGCACAGCACGTACAGCAGGTACTGGACTTTGTCAAATCCCTCTGAAGTCCCATCCCGGTATCGGGTGCGACGGGTGCTGACCGCACTCGCCGCCCTGTATCCGGACGCGCGCACCGCGCTTGATTTCGAGACGCCGTGGCAGCTTCTGGTTGCCACCATTCTCTCCGCGCAATGTACGGACGCCCGGGTGAATATCATTACCCGTCGGCTATTTCAGGAGTATCCGGACGCGAGGAGTCTCGCCGCCCTGTCTGAAGAGGAGATTGCCGGGCTCATCCGGGATTGTGGACTGTTTCGGTCCAAAGCCCGCTACCTGTCACAAACGGCCCGGATCGTGCAGGAGGTCTACGGCGGGGAGATCCCTCCGTCCATCACGCAGGCGGAAATGACCCGCCTGCCTGGTGTCGGGCGCAAGACGGCCAACGTGGTCCTGGCCAATGCGTTTGGCGTCGATGCGTTGGCGGTGGATACCCACGTCTTCCGGGTTGCGCACCGCCTCGGATGGAGCGCGGCCCGCGATGCCGACCGGACGGAGGCGGATTTGACCCGACTCATTCCGCGCCGGGAATGGTCGCGCGCCCATCACTGGCTTATCCTGCACGGGCGGCAGGTCTGCCACGCCCGCCGGCCCGCGTGTGAGCGGTGCGCGATCGCCCGCTGGTGTCCGGGGCGCCAAGACGCCGTCTCATCGTCGGCGGCAAGAGAAAAGAGAGGAGGCAGGGGTGAAGGTTTTGGTCCTGGTGGAGGATCTGCTCTTTCGAAGCCGCATTGAAGCGCATTTGAGGCGCCTGCAGGTGGCGTACGCGGTGGCCCCGCCGCGGTCGGCCGGGGAGGCGCTTTCCCGCGAGCAGCCGACGCATGTCGTGGTCAATCTGGCCGAGGCGGACGCCGATGCCCTGACGGCGCTTGGGGCCGCAGGGATCCGGGTTCTGGGCTTCGGGCCGCACGTGGACCGCGAACGCTTCCTGAGCGCCCAACAAGTGGGAGCCCAGGTGGTTGCCAATTCCCGTCTGGAGCATCGTCTGGACGCGTGGCTCGTCCGCGGGGACCAGTAAGAAGTGCTGGCGCTGGTGTTGTCGGGCGGCGGCATCTATGGGGCGGCGCACGTCGGAGTCCTATCCGCTTTGGAAGAGTTAAACATCGTGCCCGACATTGTCGTGGGCACGTCATCAGGATCGCTGGTCGCCGGCGCCTACGCCGCGGGCCAGCCGGTTGACACGCTCATCAAACTCACGGAGTCGCTCACGGCCCGGGATGTGCCCCTCGACTGGAGGGCGATCCTGGCTGCCGTCATCCGGCGCCGGCACCTGCCGGATCGTCTCTTGAATCCGGCTCCCCTGCTCAAGAAGGCCGAAGAACTGGTCGGGTCCATGAGCATCCGTGGGGCCCGGATGCCCTGTTATATCACGGCCACCTCACTGACGGCCCGGCGCGTGATCGTCTTCGGACCACCCCTTATTGTCGACCCCCTGTCGGAAGATGCATTGAAGCTCCTGCCCTGGCCCGAGGACGTACCCATCATGACGGCGATGGCGGCCAGCACGGCCGTTCCGGGCCTGTTCCGGCCGGTCCGTCTGCGTGACCACTGGCTGGTCGACGGCGGTGTGCTCGACGATTACCCGCTCGACGTCGCCGTGCTGGCTGGTGCGACCCGGATCATCGGGGTCTACATCGAAGACCCCGGCAGTGCCCTGGACGAATACGCGACGCCGCACATCATCAGTACCGCCGGGTCAAGCCTGAACCTGCTCCTGAACGACTCGTCGTGGGTGCGCCGGCATCTCGTGGCGGAGCGGTTTGGCACCCCGCGGGTGGAAGTGCCGATACCGGTCGCCGGCCTGTCCCTGACCGATTTCCACCAGATTCCGAGGCTCATCGAGATCGGTGTGAGCCAGACCCTGCGTCTTCAAGAACCCCTGCGCCGGCTGGCCGTCGCGTGACCCCGCACTTCCCCTCGCGTTGTCTGCCAAATGCCGGTCATCTGGGGCTAACGGCGGCGCGTCAGCACCTCCCAGACCTCCGGGCGGGTGAAGTGCAAGGGGGGCTCGGCGCCCTGGGCAAGCCGCTCGCGAAGCTCCGTGCCGCTCACCGAGACCCGCAGCTCGGCCGGATGGGGGCAGGTCCGGACACTGGCCATGCCCTCGCACCGCTGGCAGTAAAAGGCCTCCCCGAACGTCAGCGGGCGTATGACCAGATCGCCCGGCTTCAGGGTGGTAAAAATGTGCTGGGCGTCGTACGGCCCGTAGTAGTGGCCGACGCCCGCGTGGTCGCGGCCCACTACGAGGTAGCTGGCTCCGTAGTTCTGGCGGATGACCGCGTGCAGGAGCGCTTCGCGGGGACCGGCGTAGCGCATCTCGATGGGATAGCCGGCCTGCAGAACCCGCCCGGGGGGAAAGTAGTGGGTGACGAGGGCGTCAATAGCCTCCACACGCACCTCGGCCGGCAGGTCGCCCGGCTTCAGACGCCCCAGCACCTGGTGGATGAAGACGCCGTCGCACACTTCGAGCGCTATTTTGGCCAGATGCTCATGGGACCGGTGCATGGGATTGCGGGTTTGAAAAGCCGCGACGCTGTTCCAGCCCCGAGCCGAGAAAGCGGTGCGCGCTTCGGCGGGGGTAAGGCACAGCGTGGGATAGCGGCGATAAAGAGGGCCGAGGTCCAACACATCGACCGGTCCGCCGAGATAGACGGGGGGAGCGGACAGGACACTCGCGACGCCGGGATGGGCCGGATCGTCGGTGCCAAACACGTGCCGGCACTCCACGCGCCGGTCAGGGGTGAAGACGTCGGTGACGGTCAGGGTGCCGGCCAGGCTTCCGTCAGCATAGATAAGCGCGGCCGCCCCCTTGGTGCGGGCCGAGCGCGCGTCCTCGTGCGACACCGCGAGCGTGATCGGGATGGGCCAGAAGACCCCGTCGCTGCGATGCATGTCACGCGTCACACGCGCGTAGTCGGACGATGTCATGAACCCTTCCAGGGGTGTGTAGGCACCCATGCCGAGCAGGGCCAGATCCGAGGACTCCCGGGAACTCAACCGGATGGCGGGAAGCTCGGCCGCCCGCGCCCGGAGTTCTTCGGCCCGTCCAGCGTCGACGAGCCGGGGTAGAAGGACCTGCCCGGCGCCGTGGGGTGGAATCGGTTCGGTTGCGAATCCAGGGTGGACCGCCGTGGTATCCCGCATGACAATTCCTGCCTCCTAGTCCATCTATCGCGAACAAAGGCCACTCTTCGAGAACCTATGGCGGACATCCGCCGGCTTTTCCTCGGGCTTTCCGGCTCTGCTATGATCGGCCGGGGAGAAGGAGTGCGGCTCATGAAAGAACCCGCGGTTTTACGTCTTGCCCAAATTCGCCGCCCCGGCTTCGGAGCCCTTCTGGCCGCCTCGCTGATGCTGGTCGCGGTCCTCGCACTTTTGGTCCTGAAGTATGGAGCTTCGCGAAGTCCCGTGAACAACGTGAAGCCGGCGCTGGCCCTCGGGTCCGGCGCCGTGGCCGCCCCTATCACCCGCGCCACGGCCGCGCGCGGTCTTCTGACCTTCGTGCCGTCGGGCGACGCCGAGTCCCTCGAGCAGGCCATGTGCGCCGCCACCGGGACGGGCCCGTGTTCTCCCGCGCGGTTCCCCGGGCAGATCGCGGTCCGTGCGGCCTCGGGGGGGCGGTTTCTCGTGACCATCGTCTTGACGGTAAATGTAAAGCGTCTTCTGGCCGGCGGTGAGATTTCCCTAGGGGGCCTTCCCGGATCCTCCAGCTTGAAGACGGGCAAGCTTGCCGTGTCCACCGACAATAGCATTTATGGGGTCAGCATGAATCCGTCCACCCATCGGGCCGTCTTCCGCTACTATGTCGCCCGGTCGGGACGTAAGGTCTGGGCGCTCAACTGGAACGCGCTGGGCGCGATAAGCCAAAACGCTTCGTTGCAGTAACCCGGCACTGAGCCGGCTCGACTCCTAAGCGAACAAACGCAGGCAAGGAGGAGACTCGTGAAAGCGACGGCGCTTGATCATATCGTTCTCGAAGTTCGCGATATTGACCGGTCCCTTCAGTTCTACCAGGGCGTGCTGGGACTGCCGGCGGAGCGTCTGGAGGCCTTTCGCCGCGGGGAGGTGCCCTTTGCGTCGGTCCGACTGGGCGGTCTCCTCATTGACCTGTTTGTGCGTGCCGAGCCCGGGCCGGGTCCCAATCACTTCTGCCTCGAGGTGGATGTGACGGCGACTGAGATGGTGGCGGCCCTGAAGGCGGCGGGCATCGCCCACACGGAACCGGGACGGCGCTTTGGCGCCCGCGGGGACGGTACCAGCGTTTACGTCCATGATCCCGACGGCCACCAGGTGGAGATCCGTACCTATCGCTGAGGCCAAGAAGCGGGGGATCTCAGGGTGGCCGCTCAACCGTCACCATTCAGGCGGATTTCAGCCATCTTGATGGTGCGCGGACGTTCGACCCAACAGTGGAACCGATAGCGGGGCTCGGTCCGAAAGCCCAGGCGCTCGCACCGGAAGTAGCTGGGGTCGTTCGGCGAGATGTTGACCACGCGCGCGATGTGAACGCAGGTGGCGCAATGCTGCCGGTGCTCCACGACGGTCCCCGCCCCCTTTAGACTGCCCGACGCCAGGATAGTCTGTCCCGGTGTGCCGGACAACGGATGCGCTGTGCGACGATAAGTCAACCTTAACAGGGAGGATGGGCGATGTCTCAGCACGACGGCGAACGACCCACGGGCCTCGGCCGCGCCGATCGGGGCCTTCGCCCGACGGAGCTTCCCGGCGCCGAGGGCTATCTCGAAGCCATCTTCGTACTGGCCACCGAGGGCGGGAGCGTGCGTGCGGCCCGGGTGGCCGATTACCTGGGCGTGTCCCCCGTCAGTGTGTCGAAAAGCCTCCAGCGTCTGGAAAAGGCCGGGATTGTGGCCCGCCGTGCTCCGGCGGTCGAATTGACCGCGGAGGGGTGGCGGGAGGCCGCGCGGGTGGTTCGTCGGCACCGCCTCGTGGAGCGCTGGCTCTCCGATGGCCTGGGCCTCGGGCTTGTCGACGCCCATCGGGAGGCGGAGCGTCTCGAACACGCGTTTTCCAGCACGGTCACCGAAGCCTTGTGGGAGAAAATGGGGCGGCCGGCCACCTGTCCGCACGGCAACCCCATTCCGGACCTCACGGGGTCCCTCCCGCCGGTGGCCCCGGCGGTGCCGCTTTCGCTGGCGCCGGCGGGCGTGGTCCGGGTGGACCGGCTGTACGAGCAGCTGGAAGGCCTCGAGGTGATGCTCCGGTGGGCCGAGAGCCACGGACTGGTGCCTGGCCACACGGTCGAAATTTACCGCGAGCGCGATCGCGTCGTCGTGGCGTGCCCCGGCGACAGTTCCGGAGTCGAGGTACCGGAGGCGGTGGCAAGCCGCGTGCTGGTCGTCGAGACGGGCGCCCTGGACACCTGACACGGGCTTGGCTGTCGCCTCGAGCGTGATACCAGGGCGCATCGCGAGCGCCTTACCCCAAGAACGGAAAGTCGAAGGCGAGGACTTCGCCACCCTGTCGGGCTGACCACTGCGCAAATGCCTGATGCACGGGATGGGGCGTGTAGGCGGCCAGGTCGGCGGCCGTTTCAAAGGCCATCACAAGACCGAGGTGGTAGCCGCGCGAGCGCCCGCTTACATCCCACCCCCAGTGAAAATCGCGGATGCCGGCAATACCCGTGGAGAGCGCGCGCAAGAGCTCTTCGGCCTCTTCTCGCAGACCCGGCCGATCCGGGTCGGGATATTTGATGAGGGCGACATGCTGGATCATGAGTCCGCATCCTTTCCAATTCTGACGTGTCTCTACTCATTCGGCGTCTGTGAGCCCGGTCCTGCGCACCGTGCGTGCCTGCGCTCACTTCGGAATGACGTGCGCGATGGCGGGATCGGATGGACGGCCAAAGACGTCCAGTGCCTCTTGGACGGCCTCTGCCGCCCTTGCCGCCAGGTCGTGCTCGCCCCGGGCGAGGGCCTCGATGAGCGATGCCAACTCGGGCATCCACGACGCGGCCTCGCGCCACATGGTGCGGGTGCTTGAAAAGGGTGTTTGCCTCACGAGCGCCATCCGAAGGGCCGAGAGGCGCGCGAACGCAAAGGCCGTGAAGGCGAAGCCCGCCCGGTCCGAACGCATCCGGGCTCCGTGCAGCTTGGCCGCATACTCGCGGGCGGACCACCAACTCTCCGCGAGTGCATGGGCGAAAGCCTCGGGGGGAACGGCGCGGGCGGCTTCGCACACCCGGCTAAAGAGGGTATGGGGATCCCAAAGGACCAGCGGATGGAGGTACGCGTCGGCTTCTTCACCCCACTCGGGGGTGACGCGGGTGGCGGCCCTCAGCATGCGTTCGAGTGGGACGATGTCGTATTCCACCTGGATCCCGTCTGCGATGCGATGTGCCGTCACGGGCGCGACCGACGGGTCCGCCAGCAGGATAAGCTCGAGGTCGGAGTTCGCATCCGCTGTGCCGTGTGCCACCGACCCATAGCAGGCCGCCGCGAAAAGGCGGTCTGCGAGATCGGACCTCAACCCATCCACGATCTGGTGGGCGAGGCGGAGTCGCCTTTTTTGCTCACCGCCCATCAACGCCACGTCTTCACCTCCAGCCAAAAGAGCCGGGCTTTCGGCCGGCGCTGGCACGGCCCTCTCTAGATTTTGTGGCCCGTGCGTCTCTGGAGAGGAAGTGTAGCGGAGTCCGAGTCCCCGGTCACCGGAAGAAGTGGCTTGGCCCGCGCCGGCAGCGGAGGGAAATCGAATCCTGGCGGCCAATATGTCCTCGGGGACAATGGCATCGGCCGGCATGCGGCGTACGCTCATCCTGAATCGCGATGCGGGCAGGAAGAGGGCGGCAGAATGAAGTCGTATAGGCGGGAGAAGCGCTCATGGACGTACGGCGTTCCCGCAGCCGACGGGTTCCGGGTCGTCGTGGCAGGCCTCTTTCTGGCCTGGGGCGTCTCGCTGGGATTGTCCGGTCTGGGCCTCGGGCACACGTTAGCGGCCCGGTACTTCAATGACTACTGGACACTGCCTTTCTTGATATACGGACTCATCGGGCTCTTGTGGCCGCGAGTGGTACATCTTGGCTTCGTGCTGTCGGTGTTGGTCGTGGTGGGGAGCGTCTTGCTGCTCTTGCAGAACGTCCCTTTCGCAGGCCTTCATCTGAGCTCGCTCGTGGCCGCGGGCGTGCTGGTGCTGGTGGCCGTTCTCGTGTTCACACGCAAGAGGGGATGGTGGTGGTGGTGAGAATGAACGGATTAAGCCGCCATCATCATATCGTGAGCGGGCGATGGCTCCTCGGATTGGCGCTCCTCACCTGGGGGGCCACGCTGGCGGTAGGTGGGCTCGGGCTCGCCTCCGCCCCGGTCGGGCGCCTGATCGACGTGTACTGGCCGCT
The DNA here is from genome assembly GCA_021818685.1 of Bacillota bacterium. Lineage (GTDB taxonomy): Bacteria > Bacillota > Sulfobacillia > Sulfobacillales > JAIMBI01 > JAKATP01. The sequence continues at coordinate 20,273 of JAKATP010000021.1, forward strand.
CTTGTTTATGGCCTGGGCGGTCTTGGGCATCATCGAGTCCCTCGTGCGCGGACGCGGGGGCCAGATGCTCTACGTGCTGGTGCTGCTGGTGGCGGCCGCATTCCAGGCGAGCCATCTTCATATCGGGCACCTGCACGGGTGGACGATCTTCTGGGCGGTCGTCATCCTGGCGGTGGGGCTCGAGGCTCTGACCCGCCGTCGTCCCCGCTCCTGGCGGCGGGACGCAAGTTGGTCCTTCGACGCGGGGGGGACCCACGGGTTTCATATCGGTGACCTCGACGTGGGCGGGACCACGGTTGAGACGGGGGGAGTGAAAGGGGAGAGCGGCGAGAGTGGACCGCGCCAGCACACCCTACTCATCGGGGACATCCGGCTCGACCTGTCGGATCAGTATCTCCCGAATGACGAGACCCGTTATGACCTCTCGGGACTCATCGGCGACATCACGGTGCTGGTGCCGCATGACCTTCCCGTGCAGGTCACGGCCGAGGTGCAGGTGGGAGACATCCGGCTCTTCGGGCAGAAGGCGAGCGGGTTCGGCAGGCAGCTCAGCTATCGCAGCCCAGGGTATGACGAGTCGGTACGCAAGGTGTTGATCGACGCGCACCTGTGGGTCGGAGACATTCGCGTGGAGCGATTCTAGGTGCAGAGCCGGGAGGAATCGAAAAGTCCCGTCGCCCGCCCCGCCCGCCTCGGGATCGACTGGCAGGTGGCGGGCTACGGCACCCTTATCGGCGCTCTCTCGGCGATGCTGTCTGCTTTTCTTCTCAACGCGCCGGCGGAAGCCGGGGCGTTGGCCGTCCTCGTGGGCGCCGCTGCCGGCGGTGTGCTCGGTTTCTTACTGGCCCGCTCCCTGAAGCGGGATCTGACCCGGATTGGGATCTACGCGGCGTTATTGGCCCGGGGCCAGTATCAGGCGGCGGAGGTGCTCGAAACAGGGACGGGCGAAGTGCGCTTTCTGGCCCGCCAGCTGCGGCAGATGGCCAAGACGTGGGCGGGTCAAGTCGATGCCCTCCAGCGCCTGGCCGACGACCGCGCGCGCCTGGCCGAGCGCACAGAGAAGCTGGCCGTGCTGGAGGAGCGCCAGCGGCTGGCGCGTGAACTTCATGACACGGTGAGCCAGGAACTGTTCGGCCTCGCCATGCTGGTGGCCGCGACGCGGAGTCTGGTGAAAGAGTCCGACACGGACGTGCGGGCCCGGCTCCACCAGGCGGAAGAAGGAGCCCGACGGGCTCAGGCCACCATGCGCGGGCTCATCCGGGCACTGCGGCCGGTGGAGCTCGGTGACAAGCCGTTGTCCGCGGCACTGCAGACGCTGTTGGCCGACGTGCGCGAGCGTCAGGGCATTAAGACCGTGCTGACTGTTACCGGAGAGCGTGCGATCCCGCCGGGGGTCGAGGACGCGCTTTTCCGCGTGGCGCAAGAGGCGGTTTCCAATGCGGTCCGCCACGCCCATCCCACCCACATCATGGTGATGCTGGCGGCGGAAGAGGACGGGGTGTCGTTGTCGGTAGAGGATGACGGAATCGGGTTTAAGACCGACGCGGTGCAAGACCATGTGGGATTCAGCACCATGCGGGAGCGGACCGCCGAGATTGGCGCCCGGCTCGCCATCAGGGGCCAGCCCGGGCATGGTGCCCTGGTCAGTGTGCGCGCACCCTTGGCCGGCGGTGATGGCGAGGGCGGACGGGAGCGAGATGATGCGTCAACACGGCCACTCAAAGGGACCGAGCTTTAGCAGCCGGCGGGGAACCGTCGCGATCGGGGGGGCTCGGAGTCGGACGGCTTTCCCGACGGTGTCCCGAGGGCCAGCGGCCCCACCGTCCCATCGACTCCGACCACGGTACCGGTCTGGAGAGAAGGGTCGAGGGGGACGACGCCGCCTATCGACTGCGCTTCCGCCCAGGGATGTTCGCGAGGTGCTGCGCCGGTCCGCCCACAGCACCCGCCCCGCGGCCGGGGCGACCTGCTGCGGCCCGTGCCGGCCGGGGAATCCTGGGGGACCGTTAAACGCCCGCCGTGATCCGTGTCTCGGGTTACCACCAGGGGTCTTCTGATGCGGTGTGCTGGGGCCCTGAAGTGTCTCACCCTGTTGACAAATCCGAGCTCGACGCGCGCGATCGCGGTGGTGGCTTGGGTGCGGGTGCATGACGACGGGCTCCGTGAGAAGCCCCACCGGCGTACCGGTGGCTTCCGTCTATCGCGCTATCGTGAAATTGAAGGGGGGAAGCGGTGCTCCTCCCCGCCGCTAACGGTGGGGGTCCGTGCCGCGCGAATCTGATGAACCCGATCCGGGTTTTAATTGTGGACGACCATGCGGTGGTGCGGGACGGGCTTTCGCTCTTGCTCCAGGGTGCACCCGGCATCGAGGTCGTGGGCACGGCCGCTTCGGCCGAGGAGGGTTTCGCCCAGGCCCGCGCACTCCGGCCGGCCCTCATCTTGCTGGACCTTATCATGCCGGGTATGAACGGCCTCGAGCTTTTGCTGCCGCTCAAGACGGCGCTGCCAGACGTGCGGGTCTTGATGTTGACGAGCTACGTTGATGGAGACCTGGTGGCACCGGCCGTGCAGGCGGGGGCAGACGGATATCTGTTAAAGACGGCGTCGGGGGAGGAGGTGCTGGACGCGGTCCGTGCGGTCGCGTCGGGACGCCGCGTCATCGATCCGGAGGCGGACAGGGCATCGCGGGAGGCGGATCTGCAGGAGCTGTCGGTGCGGGAGCGTGAGGTGCTGCATCTGGTGGCGGAGGGCTACACCAACGCCGAGATGGCCCAACACCTCTCGATCACGGTGCGCACGGTTAAGGCGCACATATCGAGCCTGCTGCAAAAGCTACACCTGAGTGATCGCACGGGGCTCGCGATTTATGCCTTGAAGCGGACCCGCCGGCCGGACCGATGAGGCAGACGACCAGTTCTGCGGCCATCTGCCCCGATCGCCGTCCGTCCCGGTCCTTAAGAAGCGCGCTCGACGGTTTCTAACTCCACGGACACCTTGACCTGGTCGCCGACCATGAGGCCGCCTGCCTCGAGGGCGACGTTCCACATGAGCCCGAAGTCCTTGCGGTTTAACGTGGTGGTGCCGGAGAATCCGGCCCGGGTGCCGCCCCAGGGGTCCTTGCCCTGACCGCCCGAGCTGACTTGTACCGTAACGGGCCGCGTCACTCCGTGCATGGAGAGATCGCCCGTGGCTTCGTAAGTGTCCGGGCCGGTGCGCTTGATGGCGCGACTATCAAATGTCATCACGGGATACTTCTCCACATCGAAGAAGTCCGCTGACCGAAGATGTTTGTCGCGATCCTCATTGCGGGTGTTGACGGTGGCGATGTCGATGCTGAGATGGACCTCGGCGGAGGTCAGATCCGCCGGGTCGCCGACGATGGTGCCGGAGATGCCGGCGAAGTGCCCCTTGACCGAGGTGAACATGTGCCGGATCGAAAATTCTGCGGTGCTGTGGGCCTCATCGATATCCCACGTGGTGTTGTTGGCCATGGGAGCCTCCTCGAGATATATTACTAAACTAGAGTACCACGCAAAAAATAAGTTATCAAGTCAGCTGCTGCGGTCCCGCCTTGCCTTAGGCTTTCCTGAGATAATCCCTGCGGTCGACATCCTAGTGTTGGCGGGCCGGAAGCGATGGGCTATACTTCCTCCGCCCTCATGCCCAGTGGACGTGAACTCGGATGTCTCGAGGTCCAAGGAGGGCCATGACGGTGGGGAAAGGAGTGGCGGACGTGGAGGAAACGCGACCATACATTCCGTTGATTGGGGATCCGGCACCCGATTTCGAGGCGCCGTCGACCCATGGACCGATTCGTCTCTCGGATTTTCGAGGGAAGTGGGTGGTGCTCTTTTCGCACCCGGCCGATTTCACGCCCGTGTGCACCACAGAGTTTGTGGCGTTCACGGAGCGCGCGCAGGAATTTGAGAAGCGCAACGTCAAACTGATCGGCCTGTCCGTCGACTCCGTCAGCTCGCACCTGGCCTGGCAGGCCAGCATCGAGCAAGCCTTCGGAGTCACGATCCCGTTTCCCATCGTGGCCGACCTGAGCCAGAAGGTCGCCCGTACCTACGGGATGATCCCGCCCGCCTCGGAATCCACGGTCACCGTGCGGACGGTCTTCTTCATCGACGACAAGGGCATCGTGCGCGCCCTTATCTACTATCCGCTGTCCCTCGGGCGCAGCATGGATGAGATCCTGCGGGTGGTGGACGCGCTTCAGTTCAACCAGCAAGAAGGGCTGTCCACTCCGGCCAACTGGAAGCCCGGCCAGCCGGCCGTGGTCCCCGCTCCCGCCACGGTGGAGGGGCTCCGCGAACGGATGCGCGACGCTGGAGACCCCGGCCAGCGCACGTGGTATCTGAAGCTTCGAGGATAGGGGCCAGAACAGTGAGCCGGAGGCACCGATCCCGTGCTTCCGGCTTTTCTCTGCGCGGTCGTGCCAGCGCCGGGGCCGTTTGGCCGAATTGCACATAAAGCGAATACCCCGCCGGCTTTCCCTCTGACATAATGAGTGCGGGGTGCCCGCGTGATCTTTTGGCTCATCATCGCCATTGCCGCCGTCGCCGGCGAGATGTTTACCCTGTCCTTTTACCTCATTTACGAGGCCGCGGCCGCCGCGGTCACCGCGCTTTTGGCCCCGCTGTTGCCGGCGTTCTCACTGCAGGTGCTGGTATTTTTGGTGGCGTCGGTTCTGAGCGTGTTTGTCCTGCGCCCGGCGACCATCAATTATCTCCTGCGGATGAAGCCGAGGCCGACCACGCAATACCCCGATCTGGTGGGACGCCACGCGACCGTGCGCGAGGAGGTCACCGCCACCGGCGGCCTCGTGGACTTGGGGGGAGGGGAGTTCTGGTCCGCGCGGTCCCTGATGCCGGATCGCGCGTTTGCCGTCGGGAGCCACGTCGAGGTGGCCTTTCGGGACGGGGTGAGGCTCGTGGTTGATGAACCGAGCCTCGACGCGCACCCGGGCCACAAGGAGAATGCCTAGCCTCGTAATCTGCCATCCGGAGAGGCGATGAACGATATGGGTTCCACGATCGTCATTATTCTGGTCATCCTGTTTGTTATCCTCATCATGGCCCGCTCGGTGCGTGTCATCCCCCAAAGCCGCCTCGGCATCGTGCAACGGCTCGGCAACTTCCATCGGGCCGCTCCGTCCGGCCTGACTATTCTCGTGCCGTTTGTCGACGTCATGCTGCCACTTATTGACCTGCGGGAACAGGTAACGTCCATCGAGCCCCAGGCCGTCATCACGTCGGACAACGTGGCGATCCAGGTGGCCACCGTTGTCTACTACCAGATCATCGACGCCAAGAATGCCATCTACCAGGTGGCCAACTATCTCATGGCCCTTGAACAGCTGACGCAGACGACGCTGCGCAACGTGTTCGGGAGCCTCACCCTCGACCAGGCGCTCACCTCGCGGGACGACATCAACCAGCGCATGCGCACCGTCTTGGACGAGGTGACGGAGCGCTGGGGGGTGCGGGTGAACCGGGTGGAAATCAAGGACATCATGCCGCCGAAGGACATCCAGCAGGCGATGGAGCGACAGATGCAGGCGGAGCGCACCAAGCGCGCCGCCATCCTGACGGCGGAAGGAGAGAAGCAGGCGGCGATCCTGAGCGCTGAGGGGTCCAAGCAGAGCAACATCCTGCAGGCGGAGGGCGCCAAACAGTCGGCGATCCTGCGTGCGGAAGGGGATGCCCAGGCCATCCGGACCATCCAGCAGGCTCAGGCGGACGCGGCGCGCGTGCTGTTCCTGGCCCTGCACGAGGCCGGCACCTCTGAGGAGGTGCTGCGCTATCTCTACCTGCAGATACTGCCGCAGCTGTCGGCCAACCCGGCCAACAAGGTGTTCGTGGTGCCACCGCCGGCGGAAGCACTGGCCTCGTCCGGGGTCATTGTGGGAAGCGGGGTGGCGGCGGGGGGTGACGGGCCCCGCTAAGTCGAGGTGCGCCTTTATCGACGCGCACAGCCGGCGGCGGCGCCGGGTGTGCCCCCGGCAGGTCGCCGGGCCCCATCGCCTTCGTATAATAAGGGGAAGCCGCGCCCGCAGGCGCCGTTAGACGTGCCAAGAGCGTCAAGAGAAAGGAGAGAGCGTGATGCCCTACGACCGGGACACCTTAAAGAGCCAGCTGTCGCGTCTTGCCTTTGAGGTGACGCAAAACGCCGCCACCGAGCCGCCGTTTCAGAACGAATTCTGGAACCACCACGAAGAAGGACTGTATGTGGACGTGGTCTCGGGCGTTCCTCTCTTTTCCTCCCGGGACAAGTACGACTCCGACTGTGGCTGGCCGAGTTTTACCCGTCCCTTGGACGACGGCGAGGTAGCTCGTCGGACGGACCGAAGCCACGGCATGGTCCGCACCGAGGTCCGCTCGGTCACCGCCGACTCTCACCTGGGGCACGTCTTCAACGACGGGCCGCGCGAACACGGCGGCCTCCGCTACTGCATCAACTCGGCCGCCTTGCGTTTCGTCCCCCGGGCGGATCTGCAAGCCGAGGGCTACGGGGCGTATCTGCACCTATTTTCCGACCGGGCGGATCGCTCGGACACGTAGATCACGCCGATGCGAGAGCGGACGACGGGCCCCACGCCCTCTTGGGAGGTTCCGGTGGGCTTTGCCGACTGGTGGCGCGGGCGGCATCCGGACGCGCTGAGCGTGGGGCTCTCGGGATCGCGAGCCCGCGGCAGTTTTGGCCCGCACAGCGACATCGATCTGGTGGTGGTGACCGCCGGGGGCGAGTTTCGGCGTGTTCGTGACGCGTATGGCGATATTCCGGTCGAGGCATTCGAAGCGCCCGCGACCTGGTACGAGGGAGTCATCACGGGGCACGAGCGTTCCGGCAATATCGGTACGGTGACCGGTATGGTGGCCTGTGCGGTGCTTTTGTGGGGCAGAACCCCGGCGTGGGAGCACCTCGGTGCTCTGGCCCGCGAATATTGGGAGCGGGGACCAGAACCGCCTGATCCCGGGGACATAAAGAGGGCCGAGAGGCGTCTTGCGAGTCTCTACGCGAACTTTCTCGACGCAAGCGGGGAGGAGAACCGGCGTTTTCTTGGCGGCGTCCTGCTTTTGGAGCTCGCCGAGCAGGCCTTTCGCGCAGCGCCATGGTGGCAGGAGAAGCCCGGGCGGCTCCTGGCCGCCTGGATCGGTCGCGATCCGACGGTGGGCGAAGCCCTCTCAGAGGCCTTGCTGAAGGGGTTTCCGAGCGAAGCCATGGCCTTTCTCATGTCGCACGTGGGCGGCACGAAGTGAGGGGCAGTCCCTTCATATTTTCTTAACGTCCTTTCATCTTCAGGTCTCCTCCATCGGGTAATATCAAACCTGAGGTTCAGCGTTTCTTCAGGATAATTTGTGCATGCCCCATCGTTCTCTTCGAGGGTGGAGCTCGGGCCCATGCACGAGGGGAGGAGAGCCCCCTTGGCCATCAAATCTCTGCGCGCCGGTGTCATGGTCGCCGCGCTCCTGCTTGGTCTCATGGCGTTTTACCTCGGGTCCGCCCATGCAGCGCACATCCGAACCGTGCGCGCCATCATCATCGGGGGCTCGGCCGCCTCAGGCTGGAACGATCCCCTCGGACACGGCTATGTGGAACGGGGCCTTATGGCTTATGGACAGGCCGAGGGGCTCCACTTTGTCATCACGAACTACGGCATCCCCGGAGCTCCAACGGTCGACGCGCGTGTGGCGGCCAATTACGGTCATTGGCTTTCTCGCCTCGGACGGCACGGACTTGTGGTGCTCGCCTGGGGGATGTTGAATGATCTGCGGCTTCACGTCCAACCCGCGGCCACGGCGGCCGCCATCCATGCAGAAATTGCGCTGGCCCTTCAGCACGGCGACGACGTGCTCATCGTCGCTCCCCCGCTCACGCGGCTGTCGGTCGGGAAGTGGCGGAACGAGGAGGCTCGGTTGGTCCGTCTCGAGTACAGCATTGCCGAAGGGTTCCACTCCCAACGCATCCATCTGGCCAACACCTATTTCACCGAGATGCACCTTTGGACTCAGCAGCATGCCCGAGCTTTCCGGTTCATGTACAACGGCTACGACCCCAACTTGCGGGGCTATAAGCTCGCCGGGACACTCCTCACCACGGCGCTGGAGCGCACCTGGAGCACCGGACCTGCCGTTCCCGCTACCTTGGGCGCCATGTTGCGCTCAGCCCGCCGCTGACCGTTTCCTCCATCCCTTCGAATCCACGGCGCTCCTCGCCCGGACGTTTGGCAGGAGCGTGGCCTGTGTGCGCCCGTCGGGGCCGTCTGTCCGCATCCAGGCGGTAGGGCGAAACGGGGGCGGTGCAGGCCGGCGCCGCCCCCCGGGACCGACTGTCCTCTGGTGTTCAGATCGACGGGCTCCGACCCTGTCGACTTGGAACGGAGGAATCTCCTCCAACGCCATGAACTGGCCGCTTTTAAAGCCCCAGCGATGCACGAAGGGGAAGCTCGCGTCCGCGCCGGTCGCTTGCACGGCGGACCGATGGCGGCGACCACGACCACGGTTTCGCCATCCTGGAACCATCGTTGTTCGGGTCTCATCGATGAGACGGCAAGGGTGCTCCCGAGTGTGAACGATGGCATCATTTCGGCCGATCCCCGGAACGTTCCGAAAATCGGCACCCCGTGTATCTGGGGCCCCCTCCCGCCCCGGTCACGTCGTCATCGAGCGCCGCCGCCGAAGGCGCAAGATCTCCGGGGGCGAAGCGGCTCATATATTCGCGCCACCACGTCTC